>NZ_JBKGYT010000030.1:0-22198 GCF_046545975.1 Guyparkeria sp.
TTAGACTGCATGGATTCGCACAGCCTGCAGGTATGCCTCCATGACCGACACGAATCGTCCGCAAGCCGACCGTCCCGAGCACGTGCTGGGGGAGATGTCCGTCGAGACCTTCCTGCGCGAGTACTGGCAGAAGCAGCCGGTGCTGATCCGCGGCGCGATCCCCGGCTTCGAGAGCCCGATCTCGCCCGAGGAACTGGCCGGCATGGCCTGCGAGGAAGACGTGCCGGCGCGGCTGATCCTCGAACACGGCGACGAGCGCGAGTGGCAACTGAAGCTGGGGCCGTTCACGGAAGACGACTTCCGCGCCCTGCCGGAGGACGGCTACTCCCTGCTGGTCACCGACTGCGAGAAGATCGTCCCCGAGCTGATGGACGTGGTCGAGCGGTTCCGCTTCGTGCCGGACTGGCGCATCGACGACCTGATGATCTCCTACGCCCCGCCGGGCGGCTCGGTGGGCGCTCACATCGACGAGTACGACGTCTTCCTGATCCAGGCGCACGGTCGCCGGCGCTGGATGATCGAGAACCCGCCGGCGCACACCGCCTACCGCGAGGGGCTGGACGTGCGCATCCTCGAGGCGTTCACCCCCACCGACGAATGGGTGCTCGAACCGGGCGACATGCTCTACCTGCCGCCGGGCATCCCGCACCACGGCGTGGCAGTGGACGACTGCATGACCTGGTCGGTGGGCTTTCGCGCACCCACCCAAGCCGATCTCGTCGGCGGCGTTTGCGACCGGCTGGCCACCCTGGCCGCCGAGGACCGCTATTCCGACCCGGACCTGTCCACCGGGGACAATCCCGGCGAACTGGGCACGACCACCCGCCGGCACCTGCGCGACTGGGTGCTTTCCAGCCTGTCGACCGACAGCGCGCGGCTCGACCGCCTGATCGCCGAGACGCTCACCGAGCGGCCGGTCGACCACGCCGCCTTCTACCCGCATTACAACGCCGAGGAGGTCACGGCCATCCTCGACCACCTCGCGGAGATCGAGGAGATCCGCCGCACGCCGGCCTCCCGCTGGCTGCTGCTCGAGCCGGAGGGCGAGGACCCCGGCCACCTGTGCATAGACGGCGAGAGCCACGCGCTGGATGCCGAGAGCCTGCCGCTGGCCCGCTTCCTGACCCAGCGCGTGCGCTTTGACGGCGAATCCCTGGCCGAGCGCGCCTGGAACGCCTCCGCCCGGCTCCTGCTCGACCGCATCCTCTCGGCCGGGCAGCTGATGATCCTCGACGAGAACGACGCCGAATTCGACAACTGAGGAGAGCGCACGAATGTCCAACCCGTTTGCCAGTGAATGGGGCCTGATCGGCGCCGGCGAGATCGGCGGCGTACTGGCCCACGGCCTGCTGAAGACCGGCCACCCCGTCTTCCCCGTCGGCCGGAACACGTCCATCGAGGCGTCGCTGGCCGCGAAACCCGATCTCGAGGCGCTGCTGGTCGCCGTGGGCGAAAAGGACCTCGACACGGTGCTCGAGCAGATCCCCAACGCCTGGTTCGACCGCGTGGTGCTGATCCAGAACGAGCTGCTGCCGGGCGACTGGCGGAAACACGGCATGGAGACGCCCACGGTGGCCTCCATCTGGTTCGAGAAGAAGCCCGGCAAGCCGGTCAAGCCGCTGGTTTCCTCGCCCGTGCACGGGGCGCTGGCCGACGACCTGGTCGCCGCCATGCAGGCGCTGGATATCCCGGCCCACCGCGTCAACGACGCCGACGAGATGCTCGAGGAGCTGGTGATCAAGAACGTCTACATCCTGACCACCAACATCGCCGGCCTGGAAACCGGAGGCGACGTCGAGCATCTGTGGAACGACCACCGGGAACTGGCCGAAAGGGTCGCCTCCGACGTGATCCGCCTGCAGGAGGCCCGCGTGGGCAGGGAGCTCGACCACCAGCGGCTGATCGACGGCATGAAGAGAGGCTTCGACGGCGACCCGAGGCACCAGTGCATGGGGCGCAGCGCCCCGCAGCGTTTGCAGCGGGCACTGGAGCAGGCCGACTCGCTGGGCATCGACCTGACCGCAATCCGCGAGATCGCCGCCAGGCACCTCTGATCCGCTCCCGTCCGGGCAGCCGACCCCGGGCGGCCCGGGTATCCGTGTTACCCGATCGACACAAACAGGCCCTACACTCGGGCTGAATCTTCATCCTTCCCCGTGTCCCAAGGGCAACGCATGCCGACCACTCACCTGCTGGAAATCCGTCCCACCCTCCCCGAGCGCCTCGCGCGGCTCGAGGATCTCGCCGGCAACCTCTACTACAGCTGGTCCCGGCCGGTGCGCGACCTCTTCGACGCGATCGACACGACCACCTGGAACGACTGCGAGGGCAATCCCGTCCGGTTCCTGCAGCTGGTGCCGCAGTCACGGCTGGATGCCGCCGCCGGGGATGCGGCCTTCCTCGCGACCTTCGACGCGGTGGTGCGGGCCTTCGACGACTACCTGTCCGATCCCCGCCCCGGGGCGCTTTCCGACACCATCGGCGCCGACCGGACGGTAGCCTACTTCTGCGCCGAATTCGGTTTCCACGAGTCGCTGCCGATCTACTCCGGCGGACTGGGCATCCTAGCGGCGGACCACTGCAAGGCCGCCTCGGATCTCGGCCTGCCGCTGGTCGGCATGGGGCTGCTCTACCGGCAGGGCTACTTCCAGCAGTGGATCGATGCCGACGGCAACCAGCACGCCCGCTTCGAGGACCTGGATTTCGGCCACCTGCCGATCCACCCGGTCTCGACCGATGCCGGACCGCTCAAGGTGTCGGTCGAGCTGCCCGGTCGCTCGGTGTGGCTGCAGCTCTGGGAGGCCCGCGTGGGCCGCGTGTCGGTCTACCTGCTCGACGCGGACCAGCCGGAGAACCGTCCCGAGGATCGCGAGATCACCCACCGGCTCTACGGCGGCGGACGCCGCACGCGCATCGAGCAGGAGATCCTGCTGGGCGTTGGCGGCGTGCGCGCCCTGCGTGCCCTGGGGATCGCCCCGGACGCCTGGCACCTCAACGAGGGGCACGCGGCCTTCGCCATCCTCGAACGGGTGGGCGAGCTGGCCGAAGGCGGCGTCCCCTTCGACACCGCCCTGAACACGGTGGCCGCGGGCACGCTGTTCACCACCCACACGCCCGTGCCGGCCGGCCACGACGTCTTCCCGCCCGAACTGGTCGACGAGTACTGGCAGGCCCAGCTGCCGCGACTGGGCATCGGGCGGGAACAGTTGCACGCGCTGGGACACGACCCGGCGCATGACGGCGGCAACTTCAACATGACCGCGCTGGCGCTGCGCGGCTCGCGCCAGCACAACGGGGTCTCGCGGCTGCACGGACAGGTGGCCGCACGCCTGAGCCAGGGATTCTGGCCGGAGGTGCCCGCCGAGGAGAACCCAATCACCTCGGTCACCAACGGGGTGCACGTCGAGACCTTCCTCAACCACGACCTCACCCGCCTGTTCGATGCCAGCCGGGAAGACTGGCGGGAACACCTGCACGAGTCGGGCATCGCCCGCCTGGTCGAGCAGGTCGCCGAGGACACCCTCTGGTCGATGCACCTGTCGGCCAAGGCCCATCTGCTCGCCGACATCCGGGCACGACTGACACGTCAGGCCGATCGCTTCGGCCAGAGCCACGTGCGCCTCAAGCAGAAGTGCCGCGTGATCGACCGGCCGCCCGAGGACATCCTGGTGATCGGCTTCGCCCGGCGCTTCGCCACCTACAAGCGGGCCGACCTGCTGTTCGCCGATCCGGACCGCCTGGCGCGGATCATCGAGGACAGCCCCCGACCGGTGGTGTTCGTCTTCGCCGGCAAGGCCCATCCCGCCGACGAGCCCGGCCAGGCGCTGCTGCGCGAGGTCAGCCGGCTGGCCAACGAGCCGCGGTTTCGCGGCCACGTGCTGCTGCTCGAGGGCTACGACATGGGGCTGGCCCGGCGGCTGGTGGGCGGTTGCGACATCTGGCTGAACACGCCCGAGCACCCCAAGGAGGCATCGGGCACCTCGGGGCAGAAGGCGGGCATGAACGGGGCCCTGAACCTTTCCGTGGCCGACGGCTGGTGGGCCGAGGGCCACTCGCACGGCGCGGGCGTGGCCAACGGCTGGTCCATCCAGCCCTGCTCGGGCTGTCGCGAGCGCGACCGCGAGGAGGCGGCCGACCTGCTCGACCTGCTCGAGACCGAGGTCATCCCGCTGTTCGACCGGCGTGACGCCCGCGGCGTGCCCGTGGAGTGGCTGGGATGGCTCCGCCACGCCATCGCCACGATCATGCCCCGCTTCAACGCCGCCCGCATGGTGCGCGACTACGCGGTGAACCACTACCGGCCCGCCATCGATGCCGGCCGTCGCCTGGCGGCCGACGATCATCGCCTGTCACGGGAACTGGTCGACTTCCGCGAGACCCTCGAGCGTCACTGGGGCAACGTCGAGGCACGGCTGCTGGGCGATCCGCCCGAGGCGCTCTCCAGTGGCGACCGACTCGTGCTGGACGTGGAGGTGCACTCGCCGGGGATCGACCCGGCCCACCTGCGCTGCGAGGTGGTGCTGATCTCCGGCGACGGAACGCCACGGGTACGGATCGGCGAGCGGCTGAACGACGCCGGGGAAGGCGGCGAGGTGGCGCGCCATCGCGTCACCCTGTCGGAGGAACTTTCCGGCGAGGTCCGGTACCGGCTGCGGGTGGTGCCGACGCACGAGGCGCTGGTCCACCCCTACGAGCCGGGCCGCATGCGCTGGCTGTAGGGCGGCGTCAGGCGTCGACGCCGGGCAGCCTCAGGCGCATGACGCGGAAGCGCTCGCCCATCTCGGTGGGCATGACCAGCTCCCGGAACTCCTGGGCCAGGCGGGTCTGGTCGGCCATGCCGGACTGGGCGAGCAGCAGGGCCTCGACGCGGCGGGGCACGTCGGTGCCCAGCAGCCACTGCGCCTGGCTGCGCTCGCCGTCGACCGCGAACCCGGCCTCTCGCGCCGCGATCTCGACGGCCTGGAAGTCGACCCAGGCGGTGATGTCCTGCAGGCCGGGGTAGACGAACGGGTCCTCGTGGGCGAGATGGCGGTAGTGGCACTTGAGCGTGCCCTCGTCCCGGTCGGCTCGGTAGATGTCGGCCGTGTGGCTGCCGTAGTCGAACAGGTAGACCCAGCTCTCGCCACCGGACAGAGCCCGCCCCATCTCGGCGAACCAGGCCCCGAGTTCGGGGTTGTACTCGGCCATCACCTCCATGCGCGCCGGGACGATGCCCTCGCCGATGCGTCGCGTGATCGCCTCGGCGGCCTCGTGCAGGCGTGCATCCGGGCGGGTGGGCCGCCAGCAGAAGCGCTGCCCGTCGAAGCCCACCATCAGTCGCTCGACGGTGTCGGGCTTGCCCGGCCACCAGCGGAAACGTTCCACGGGCATCGCGTCGAGCACCTCGTTGGCCACCACCATGCCGCCGTCCCAGTCCAGCGCGGACCAGTCGTCGATCCAGTGAATGCGCTCGAACGCCTCGGCCGGCAGTGCCTCGCGGAGGTTGCTCGCCTGGCGTTCGGCGAGCGCCGGGGAGATCTCGAGGATGACGTAGCGGGCGGGCAGGCGCCCCTCGTCGGCGAGGATCGTCATCAGGTCGATGGCCAGGCGCCCGGAGCCGGCACCGATCTCGAGGATCGCGTCACCCAGCCCCGCCTCGCGGGCCTGACGCCATTCGTAGGCGACCCCCTCGGTGAAAAATCGCGAGCGCTCCGGGGCCGTCACGAAGTCGCCCCCCGGGCCGAAGGCCACCTGGCCGCTGCCGTAGTAGCCGTAGCGGGGGTGGTAGAGGACGGTGGCCATGTACTCGGCGAACGGGATCGGGCCCTCGGCCATCCGCTCGACCAGCAACTCGATCAGGGCGAGGCTCTTGGCCCGGTCGGCCTCGTTCGGCGTGGGCAGTTCGAAGCCCTCGGCGCCAGCCGTCGATCCGTTCACGAGCCCACCTCCGCACCTCGCTCGCGGGTGATCTGCACCCCTACCCCGGCCGCCTCGGCCAGCGCCTCGGGCTTGAGCACGCGGAAGGTGACCCGGCGGACCGGGAACTCGGCCAGCAGGGCGGCACAGACGCGTTCGGCCAGCGTCTCGACCAGCTGGAAGCGTCCCTCGCGGGCGATCTCGATCACGCGACGGCTGACGGCGGCGTAATCCACGGTCCGGTCGATGTGATCGGCCCGGGCGGCCGGCGAGACGGAATCCACGTCCAGCACCAGGTCGACGCGCAGCGGCTGCGTCGCCTCGCGTTCGTGCGGCAGGATGCCGATGACGGCATCGAAGGTCAGCCCCTCGACCAGGATGCGGTCGGCCACGGGCCGTCCGCGGACGGCGGGCTGTGAATCGTGATCGAGCTCGGTCACGGCGGATTCTCCCGGCATTTGGATCGGTCGCGCCCGGTGGGCGCCGGGAAGCATAGCAGAACGGGCAACCGCGGCGGCCGATGTCAGAACTGGGCGAAATCGAACTCGAGGCCTTCCTGCGGCGCCTGGATGAAGTTGCCCTGCACGAAGTCCACGCCCATCGGCCAGAGAATCTGCAGGCTGGCCGCGTCCTCGACGTTGGGCACGATCACCGCCATCTGCGATTCCTTGACCTGCTCGACCACCTCGGCGACCCGCTGCTGGTTGGCGGTATCGCGGGCGAAGTCCTCCAGCAGCGAGCGCGCCACCTTGATGATCGGCACCGGCAGGTGCTTGAGGATGCGGAAGTCCTCGTCACCGGAGCCGAATCCGTCGAGGATCATCTCGGCGCCCAGGGGCTCGAGCGACTCGCGCATCTTGGCCAGGTGGCTGAGCAGGTGCCCGGCCTTGTCGACACCCACCTGGATGACCAGCAGGCCCTCGGGGAGCTGCGCGGATTCCATCCGCTGGCAGAGCCACTCGGAGAACTCGGGATCGTGCAGGGACACGTCACTGATGCGGATGAACAGCTTGATCCGGTCATCCGCCTCCAGGCCGGTGCGGATTTCCTTGAGGGCGGACAGCACCACCCAGCGGTCGATCGACTGGATCAGGTCGGCACGCTCGGCCTGCGAGAGGAACTCGGTGGGCGAGATCAGCGAACCGTCCTCCTCGAGCATGCGGACGAAGACCTCGAAGCGACTCAGCGACCGGTCGCCGGTCAGCGACACGATCGGCTGGAAGACCAGGGAAAAGCGGCTGTCGCGCAGGGCGTTCTTGATCTTGCGCGCCCAGGCCTCGTCCTGCTCGCGCTCGGAGGCCGTCTTGAGGTCCGGCTCGTACATGCGCGTCTGGTAGGACCCTTCTTGGGCCGCCCGACCGGAGGCCCGCTCGATGCGGTCGACCAGGACGGCGGGGTTGGTCGGGGAGTTCTCGTCGAGCACCAGGTAGCCGGCCGAGGTGCTCACCGTCACCGACGTGGTGTCCTGGGTGTACAGGTAGTCGCGCGCCGCGGCGTTGAGCTGGTCGGCCAGTTCGGCGGTGGCGTCCCGGTCCAGGTTGCCCAGCAGCACGAGGAAGGAGAACGCCCCGTGTCGCGCCACCAGCCCCTTGCCGCCGACCAGCTCCTCGACCTGCTTGCCGAACTCGGTCAGCAGGTTGTCCATGCCGGTGGTGCCGATATGCTGCTTGATCTCGTCGTGGTTGAGGATCTCCAGCAGCAGCAGCGCCCCGCTGTCGCCCGCGTCGTGCCGGGCGATCTCCTCGCGACGGGCCTCGATCTGCTCGAACAGGTAGCTGCGGTTGTACAGCCCGGTCAGCAGGTCGCGGCGGGCGAAGTACTCCAGCTGCGCCGAGACGTCGCCGGTCTCGTCCTTGACCTCGGTGGCGAAGATCTGCAGGCAGGGTTCCCCGTCGAACGAGGCGCCCGTGCTGTGCACGCGCACCTCGATCTCGTGGCCGCCCGAGGTGCGCAGGGTGAAGGTGTCCTCGGCGTCCTCGGTCTTGAGAAATTTCTTCAGCCGCTGGGCCGAGTCGCCCACGGCCAGATCGAGGAGGGGTTCTTCCCTGAGCTCGTCGACGCTGGAAAAGCCCAGCAAATCGAGGTAGGCCTGGTTGGCGTAGATGTGCAGGCCATCCTGGATGTAGGCCACCGCCTCGCTCGAGCCGTCGATCAGCTTCTGGCAGCGCAGCTCGGACCGGGCCAGCTGGCCGCTGGTCCGCTCGCGATCGCGGTAGACCAGCGCGAATTCCACGGCGCGCTGGAGGAGCGTCTCCACCAGCAGCTCGTCGGTGATCACCAGGAAGGCCCCGGCCTCGAGGAGTTCCTCGACCTGCTCGGGCGACGCCGCCTCGCTGTAGACCACCAGCGGCATGCCCTTGACCCCGGGATCGCGCTCGGCCTGCTTGCGCAGTGCCTGGACCACGCCCATCGCGCGATCGCCGAAATCGATGTAGGCCACGTCACAGCCGTGCTTGGCCAGCTCGGCCCGGGCGGTGTCGTAGTCGCGCGCGTGGTGCACGCTGGCCTGCATGCCCGCGTTGCGCAGCTCGCCCCGCAGCGCGATCGCGTCGTTTACCGACTCGGTGACGTGGAGGATGGAAAAGGGGGTGTTCTCGATGGATTCAATGGCGGTCACTCGTCGCCTCCATTACCACCAGGTGGGAACCGACCATCACGATTCGCTCCAGGTTGATGTTGATGTCTGCGCCCTGCTCGCGGATCACCGTCAGGCGGCGGCCGCGTTCGGGCAGTTCGGGCGGGACGATCAGCCGGTCGATGCGCTGCTCATCGTCCACGCGCGCCAGCACCGGCCAGGTCCCGGTTGCCGGCGGGGCGCCGTCGGCTGGATGGGCGAAATAGGCCATCCAGTCTCCGGGCAGGCGTTCCACGCCCATGTCCACGGTACGGTTCTCCTCGTCGAGGTGGCGCACCCAGCGGATGATGCCCAGGCCGACCACCGCTTCCAGGCCGCCGGCTTCCTCGTCCGGGTCACGCTCGATCAGGATCAGCTCGTCGACCGCCGCCCGGCTGTTGTCCGCCATGCGCCAGTGCAGGCGCAGCCCACGTTCCGAGAGATTGACCACGTCCCAGACGGCTGGCTCGTTCAGCCGCATCGGCCGCTGGCCGTTGCCGTCGGCGTCGGGCAATGCCTCCCAGTCGAGGTCGTTCCTGCGCCCGAAGTCCAGCTCCAGCTTGAAGTCGCGGATGCTCTGCTGCCGGCTGACGTCACCGTGGACCGGGCGCTCCAGCCCTTCCCAGTCCAGCCCCGAGAAGGTCAGGTGCTCGGACGGCCGGACGCTGTAGAACATCTCGTCGAGCAGGCGGCGGTGCACGCTGTTGAAGCCGATGGTGATCAGCGACCGCTCGCCCGGCGCGGTGTGACTGTCCGTCACGCGCTTTTCCCTCGGCCCGAGGAAGAAGTGCAGCCGGTGGAGAAAGCCGAGCAGCGCGACCCGGCACTCGGACTCCAGGCCCTCGAGGGCATCCTCCCCATAGAGCTTCTCGACATCGACGAACACCGTGCCGTCGGCCGTGTTCTGCCCGCCGTTGAACGCCACGTGCGGGGCGATGCGACCGGTCATGTCGACGAATCGTCCCGTGCCCCGCGGCTTCTGGGACGTGATCCGCACCAGCCCCGCGCACTTCTGCAGGCAGGAAAACAGCGACTCCATCTCCCCGACCGTGAGCGAGTAGGGATTGACCATGCCCAGCAGCAGGATGGAGACGTAGGTACTGCGCACCACCGCCCAGGCGGCCGGATGATCGCGCTCGAGTTCTCGGCAGGCCGAGCGGGCAAACTGGTGCAGGTCGGCCAGCAGGGGCTGGGGCACGCTGACGTAGAGCAGGTAGCAGTCGAGCACCTGCCGGGCCGCCCAGCCCACCCGCCGCTGATGGGCGGCGGCCAGCATCGCCCCGGATCCTTCCGTCCGCGCCATACCCAGTTGCAGGTTCACCAGCGCCTCGGCGGCCCGGTACAGCGTGAAGAGGGCCGACAACTGCGAACGCGCCCGCTCGGTCATCGGCAGGGGGCTCTGGCGCAACCCGCGGCGCAGCGCGGTGGCGGTGCGGTCGATGGCCGGCTCCAGTTCCGCCAGCAGGCGAAGCAGCTGGTCGTCGGTCATCGACTCCAGGTCCGCCCGGCCAAGGAAGCCGGCCAGCAGGCCGGCCGCCTCGATCGGGTCGACGATCTGGATCCGATCAAGCAGGGAACGCAGATCGCCCGCGGCGTCCGCTCCCGGTGTGGATTCCGGCATGTCACGAAACTCCTTTTTCTGTCGTCCCGGCCGGGACGTGCCTGCCCCGTCAGCCTGACGGTGGCGCCTGAACCGATACTCTATTCAATACGCCCGCCCGAATCCATCGCCACCCCATGAAATACACCGGGAGACGGCAGGATCCCCTCAACCGGCGTCCCCCACGGGGGTCTTGCTGGGCTCGCCGGGCCGCTCGACCACGTAGCGCGGCACCAGGTAGCCGGGCAGCCGGTGACGCAGGGCCTCGACCAGCGCCCTGCCCCGGGTCTCCGGGACGGCAAAATGCGCCGCGCCGGCCACGGGATCGAGCTGGTGCAGGTAGTACGGCAGCACGCCCTGGTCGAACAGTCGCTCGGACAGGTCGGCCAGCGCCGCCTCGTCGTCGTTCACGCCCGCCAGCAGCACCGCCTGGTTCAGCAGCGTCACGCCGGCGTTGCGCAGACGGGCGAAGGCGGCACGGCTGTCCTCGGTAAGCTCGTCGGCGTGGTTGACGTGCGCGACCAGCACCACCGACAGGCCGCTATCCACGAGCATCCGGCAGAGTTCCGCGTCGATGCGCTCCGGCCGGACCGTGGGCAACCGGCTGTGGACGCGCAGCCGCGAGAGTCGGGGGATGGCTGCGAGCGACCCGATCACGCGGGCGAGCCGGCGGTTGCTCACCACCAGCGGATCGCCCCCGGAAAGGATCACCTCGGTGATCTCGGGGTCGTGGGCGAGGTAGTCGATCGCACCCGCGAGGGATTCGTCGTCGAGCCGCTGGTCACCGTAGGGGAAGTGCCGGCGAAAGCAGTAGCGGCAGTGCACGGCGCAAGCGCCGGTGAGCACCAGCAGGGCGCGCCCGCGGTACTTGTGCAGCACGCCGGGCACGGCATTGGCGTCCAGGTCACCGACCGGGTCGGTGCCGAAACCGGCCACGGTCTCGTACTCGCGCGCATCGAGGCGGAACTGGCGGGCGACCGGCTCGGAGACGGCCGCGATCCCGTCGACCAGCGGCGTGGTCAGCTCGCGGAAGGCCGCCTCGCCCGGTTCGCTACCATGCTGGGTTGTTTCCGGCATATCGGGTATGATCGCCCCCATTTCCACAGCGTTTCGAATCAATCGATCAGGTTTTCCATGGCTAACTACAGCACCAACGAATTCCGCGCCGGCCTCAAGGTCATGCTCGACGGCGATCCGGCCACCATCATCGAGAACGAGTTCGTCAAGCCGGGCAAGGGCCAGGCCTTCAACCGGGTCAAGCTCAAGAACCTCAAGACCGGCAAGACCATCGAGCGCACCTTCAAGTCGGGCGATTCGCTGGAGGCGGCCGACATCCTCGAGCTGGAGATGCAGTATCTCTTCTCCGACGGGGAGGAGTGGCACTTTATGGACCCGGAGAGCTTCGAGCAAGTCGTGGCCACCCGCGAGGCGGTGGGCGACTCGGCCCAGTGGCTCAAGGAACAGGACCTGTGCACCATCACCCTGTTCAACGGCTCGCCGATCCAGGTCCTGCCGCCCAACCACGTGGAACTGAAGGTGGTCGAGACCGACCCCGGCCTGCGCGGCGACACCGCCACCGGCGGCACCAAGCCGGCCCGGCTCGAGACCGGCGCGGTGGTCAAGGTGCCCCTGTTCATCGAGGAAGGCGAGATGCTGCGCTGCGACACCCGCACCGGCGAGTACCTCTCCCGGGTCAAGAGCTGAGGCGGCTCCCCTGCCCCGCCCTTCCCCCGACACGCCAGACTGGCGTCCCGGCGCCGACCGGGCGACGCTTGTCGCGCGGGCCCGGCTCAAGCGGGTGCTGCGCGACGCGCTCGATCGCCGCGACTCGCTGGAGGTCGACCCCCCGGCGCTGATCCGCAGCGGCGACTTCGAACCCCACATCGCCCTGTTTCGCGTCAGCGATCCGGAGGGCATCCCCGCCGGCAGCCTGCACAGCTCGCCCGAGCTGATGATGAAGCGCCTGCTGTGCGCCCACCCGACCCTGCCGGGGATCCACTACCTCGGCCCGGTGTTCCGCGCCGGCGAGGCCGGGGCACGCCACAACCCCGAGTTCACGATGCTCGAGTGGTACGAGACCGGCGCGGACCTCGATGCCGCGATCTCGACCACCCTCGACCTGATCCAGGCGGCCCGCCGCGCCCTCGACCTGGCTACGGCCCCGGTCGAGCGGCAGGACTACGGCGTCCTGTTCCGCGAGCGCCTCGGCCTCGACCCCTACCGCGCCGACTCCGCCGTGCTGGAGCGAACCGCGCGACTCTCCGGCGTTGCGGTACACGAGCCGCAGCGGCTGGGCCGGGACGACTGGCTCGACCTGCTGATGAGCACGGTGATCGAGCCGAGCTTCCCCGACGATCGACTGACCGTGGTCAGGGGCTTTCCTGCCAGCCAGGCCGCCATGGCGCGGCTGGAGACGATCGACTTCGAGGGACATCCGGTGCAGGTCGCGGCGCGCTTCGAGGTCTTCGGGGGCAAGCTGGAGCTGGCCAACGGCTACCACGAGCTCGGCGACCCGGCCGAGCAGGCCCGGCGCCTGCCGACGTCCGCGGCGGCCCGATCGACGGACGACCGCAGCCGGCGGCTGTTCCTGGAGGCGCTCGCGCATGGCCTGCCCGACTGCAGCGGGGTGGCGATGGGATTCGACCGACTGGTGATGTGGCTGACGGGCCGACCGACGCTGGACACCGTCCTGCCCTTCTCCGAACCCCGGGTGTGAGCGCGCCCGGCCGCGACGGCCGGACAACCGCGGATCAGCCCTCGGCCTGCAGCCGCTGACCGACCCGCACCGGCATCTCCGGCTGCCAGGCCGGATCGAAGTCGACACCCGGCCGGGTCAGCAGGATCACCGTGGACCCCATGTTGAACCGGCCCATCTCGGCACCGCGCTCCAGTCGGATCGACAGCCCGTCCGCCTCCCGGTAGCGCCAGCGCCCGATCTGCCGTTGCGGGCTCGGGGTGACCAGACCAGCCCAGACGGTCTCGATCGCCGAGACGTTGATCGCGCCCACCAGCACCATCGCCATGGGGCCATCGGCGGTGTCGAACAGGCAGACCACCCGCTCGTTGCGGGCGAACAGGCGTGGCACCTCGGCCACCGTCCCGGTGTTCACGGAAAACAGACGGCCCGGCACGTGGATCATCTCGCGCAGGGTGCCGGTCACCGGCATGTGGATGCGGTGGTAGTCGCCCGGGGAAAGGTAGAGCGTGGCGAAGGAACCGTCGGCGAACGACGCGGCCAGTTCCTCGTCGCCGCCGAGCAGCTCGAGCACGGTGTAGTCGCGCCCCTTGGCCTGCAAGAGGTTGCCCGACTGCACGTGGCCGATCTGGCTGATGCGACCGTCGACCGGGCTGATCCAGGTGCCCTCGTCGCCCTCTAGCGGGCGGACACCCTCGGCCAGCGCCCGGGTGAAGAACGCGTTGAAGGTGGGATAGGCCGCCGGATCCGGTTCGGCCGCCTCGTTCAGGTCGACACCGAAGGTGCGGACGAAGCGTCGCACCAGCCAGTTGGTCCACGGCGCACGCCAGCGAGTCACCCGGAAGACCAGTCCCGAAATCAGGTGGTGGGGCAGAAAGAGCTGGGTCCAGGCCCAGAGCCGGGATTTCAGCGGTCGTGCCGAAGATGTCGTCGCCATGTTGCCTCGTCGTTCGCGGGTTTCGGCCCGTGGGGCCATGAGACCCGGGCCGATGTTATATTGTTCCCGATTATGCACGTTTTTGCCTGCCTTCAGGCCCCTTTCAGGAACGGCCCGCCATGCATCCTGTCGACCCGACGGAATCTGCCGCCGACTCGCCTCTCGGCGACGCCGACAACCTCGAGACGATCCGCGACTTCATCCGCTGGGCGGCCAGCCGCATGGACGAGCACGGGGTGTTCCTCGGTCACGGCACGCACAGCTACCTCGACGAGGCGGCCTGGCTGGTGCTCGAGGGCCTGCGCCTGCCGCCGGACCTGGGGAGCGACTGGTGGGCATCGCGGCTCTGTGCCGGGGAGAAGGCCGGTCTGCTCGAGCTGATCCGTCGGCGCTGCATCGAGCACACGCCCACGGCCTACCTGCTCAACCGGGCCTGGTTCATGGGCCAGCCCTTCTACGTCGACGAGCGGGTGCTGATCCCCCGGTCACCCTTCGGCGACCTGATCCGGGACGATTTCCACGGCCTGCTCGATGCCGGGGTGCGCAGCGGCAGGATTCTGGACATCGGCACGGGGTCCGGGTGCATCGCCATCGCGCTGGCCGAGCATTTCCCCGAGGCAGAGGTCATCGGCAGCGACATCGATTTCGGCGCGCTGTCGGTCGCCTCGCGGAACGTCGGCGACTACCAGCTCAGCGAGCGTGTCGAGCTGATGCAGTCGGACCTGCTCGACCAGATACTGGACGACGAGGGCCAGCCGCTGACCTTCGACCTGATCGTCAGCAACCCGCCCTACGTCGACCCGGACGAGGCCGAGGACCTGCCGGACGAGTATCACCACGAACCCGCCGACGCCCTGTTCGCCCCGGACCGGGGCCTCGCCCTGGTCGAGCGCCTGCTCGACGCCGCCTCCGCCCACCTGCGGCCCGGCGGCTGGATCTTCGTGGAGATGGGCAACGGACGCCACTGGTTCGACCAGCGCTGGCCGAGCCATCGCGGCTACTGGGTGGACCTCTCCCCCGCGCCGTCCTCGATCATTGCCTTTCCCCGCGAGAAACTCGAGGACTGGGGCGGCCGAACGGCCTGAGAATTGTTTTTCTCAACCGGGAAATCCGTTCCGACAGGGACGTTTTTTCAGCCGGTTACCGGCTGGTAACGGCCAGTCAATTGAAAACCTGATGACCACGGGGCTTGTTTTTATCGCGCCCGGAGTGAACAATCCGCAGGTGACGTATTGTTCGGGAGCGGCCGGACTCTTTCCCCCACGAGGGCGGGAAGGTAGCCACTCCCTGGTTCCTTTGTTGGGAGAGTGAGACATGGCACATATCGTAATCCTCGGCGCCGGCATCGGCGGCCTGCCCGCCGCCTACGAGACGCGGCAGGAGCTGGGCGACGAACACAAGATCACGGTGGTCAGCGCCGAACCGTACTTCCAGTTCGTTCCGTCCAACCCCTGGGTCGCCGTCGGCTGGCGCAACCGAGACGACATCACCTTCCCGATCGAGCCCTACCTCAAGCGCAAGAACATCGACTTCATCGCCCAGGCCGTCGAGCGCATCGATGCGAAGGGCAACCGCCTGGAACTCGCCGACGGCGAGACGGTGGAATACGACTACCTGATCATCACCACCGGCGCGAAGCTGATGTTCGACGAGGTCGAGGGCTCCGGGCCGCACGGCGGTCACACCCAGTCGGTCTGCACCATCGACCACGCCGAGCAGGCCTACGACGACTTCAAGAAGCTGGTGGAGAATCCGGGGCCGGTGATCGTCGGCGCCATGCCGGGAGCGAGCTGCTACGGACCGGCCTACGAGTACGTGTTCATCCTCGACTCGGCCCTGCGCAAGAAGAAGATCCGTCACAAGGTGCCGATCACCTACGTCACCGCCGAGCCGTACATCGGTCACCTGGGCCTGGGTGGCGTCGGGGACTCCAAGGGCATGCTCGAATCCGAGATGCGTGCCCACGACATCAAGTGGATCACCAACGCGAAGACCACCCGCGTCGACGAGGGCGTGATGCACGTCGAGGAGCTCGACGACAACGGCGAGGTCAAGCAGAAGCACGAGCTGCCGTTCCATCACTCCATGATGCTGCCGGCGTTCAAGGGCGTGGACTGCGTCGCCGAGGTCGAGGACCTGTGCAACCCGCGCGGCTTCGTCAAGGTCGACGACTACCAGCGCAGCCCGACCTACCCCAACATCTTCGCCGCCGGCGTGGCCATCGCCATCCCGCCGATCGACAAGACCCCGGTGCCGACCGGCGCACCCAAGACCGGCTACATGATCGAGTCGATGGTGACCGCGATCGTGCACAACATCCACGCCGAACTCTCCGGCGAGGGCGAACCGAACTCCAAGGGCACCTGGCAGGCCATCTGTCTGGCCGACTTCGGTGACCGGGGCGCGGCCTTCATCGCGCTGCCCCAGATCCCGCCGCGCAACGTCAACTGGTTCGCGGCCGGCAAGTGGGTGCACCTGGCGAAGATCGCCTTCGAGAAGTACTTCATCCGCAAGATGAAGAAGGGCACCTCCGAGCCGCTGTACGAGAAGTACATCATGCGGGCGATCGGCCTCAACCGCCTGGAAAAGTAGGCCGGACCACCGGTCCGCCACGACGAGGCCCGCCATCGACGGCGGGCCTTTTTCATGCGTGAGCGGAACGCAGCGGACCGGCAGCCCGACGGACCGGCCGGGGCGCCCGGCGTCAGCCTCGCCGCGTGTCCAGGGCGTCGCGCGTCGCCTCGCCGACGAAGATGAGCAGCACCAGGGTGCCGACGAGCACGAGGAAGGTCGACACGGACAGCCACCAGGCGTCTATGTTCGCCTTGCCCTGCGAGAGCAACTCGCCGAGCGAAGGGGTCGACGGCGGCACGCCCAGCCCAAGGAAATCGAGGCTGGTCAGCGCCAGCACCGCCCCCGAGATGCGGAAGGGCAGGAAGGTGATCACCGGCGTCATGGCGTTCGGCATCAGGTGGCGGAACATCAGGCGCGGACCGGAGACGCCCAGTGCGCGGGCGGCGCGCACGTAGTCGAGGTTGCGCCCCTTGAGGAACTCCGCGCGCACGTAGTCCGAGAGTCCCATCCAGCCGAACAGCGCCAGCAGGGCCAGCAACAGCCCGATCGACGGCTCGAAGATCGAGGCGAAGATGATCAGCAGATACAGTTCCGGCAACGCAGCCCAGACCTCGATGAAACGCTGGAAGGCCAGGTCCACCTTGCCGCCCAGATACCCCTGCACCGCGCCGGCGAGCACGCCGATCGCCGTGCCGATCACCGTCAGCGCCAGGGCGAACAGCACCGAGATGCGGAAACCGTAGATCAGGCGGGCCGCCACGTCCCGGCCGCGATCGTCGGTGCCCAACAGGTGGCGGCTGTTGGGCGCGGCCGGGTTGGGCTGGTCGTTGTAGTAGTCGATGGTGTCGAAGGAGAACGGAATCGGGGCGCGGATCGCCCAGCCGTCGCGCTCGATCAGCTCGATCACATGCGGGTCGGTGTAGTCGGCCGGGGTGGCGAAATCCCCGCCGAATCGGGTCTCCGCATAATCGTTCCACAGCGGGAAGAGCAGCTCGCCCTGGTGTTTCACCAGCAGCGGCCGGTCGTTGGCGATCAGCTCCGCACCGAGGCTGAGCACGAACAGCGCGAGGAAGATCCACAGGCTGTACCAGCCGCGTCGATGGCGGCGAAAGCGCTTCCAGGCGCGCTGGGCGGTGGAGACCTGCCCCTCGGTACCACGGCCCTTGGCGACCGCGGACTCGGCTCCCGCATCGACGATCGACATCAGCTTGCCACCTCGAACATCATCGCACCGCTTCGAAATGGATGCGCGGATCGACCCAGACGTAGACGAGATCCGACAGGAGCTTGCCGAACAGGCCGATCAGGCTGAAGACGTACAGCGTGCCCAGCACGACGGGATAGTCCCGCTGCAGCACGGCGTTATAGGAGAGCAGCCCCAGCCCGTCGAGCGAGAAGATGGTCTCGATCAGCAGGCTGCCGGTGAAGAACGCGCCGATGAACGCCGCCGGAAAGCCGGTGACGATGGGAATCAGCGCGTTACGGAAGACGTGCCGGTAGAGTACCGTGCGCTCGGCCAGTCCCTTGGCCCGGGCGGTGAGCACGTACTGCTTCCTGATCTCCTCGAGGAAGCTGTTCTTGGTCAGCATGGTCATCACGGCGAAGTTGCCCACCACCATCGCGGTGACCGGCAGCACGAGGTGCCAGAGGTAGTCGAGTATCTTGCCCATCAGGGACAACTGCTCGAAGTTGTCGGAGGTCAGACCGCGCAGCGGGAACCACTGCACGAAACTGCCGCCGCCGAACAGCACCAGCAGCACCAGCCCCAGCACGAACCCGGGAATGGCGTAGCCGACCAGGATCACCGTCGAGGTGATCGAATCGAAGCGCGAGCCGTCGCGCACCGCCTTGGCCACCCCCAGCGGGATGGAGACCAGATAGGTGAGCAGGAACGTCCAGATGCCGAGGCTGATCGACACTGGCAGCTTCTCGACGATCAGCTCGCCCACGGACCGCTGATAGAAGTACGACTCGCCCAGGTCGAAGGTGAGATAGTTGCCGACCATCTCGGCGAAGCGCTTCCAGGCCGGCTGGTCGAAGCCGTAGAACTCGCGGAACTGCTCGATCTGCTCGGCGTCCAGTCCCTGCTCGCCGCGGTAGACGCCCTCGGTGAGCGCACCGCCCGACTCCGCCCCGCTGCCGTCGGCCGCCCCCTTGAGCTGCATCATCAGTTGCTCGACCGGCCCGCCGGGCACGAACTGGATCACGGCGAACGAGATCAGCAGGATCCCGAACAGCGTCGGGACCATCAGCGCCAGCCGCTTGAGGATGTATGGACCCATCTACGGCGTCCCCTCCGGGGCCGAGGGATTCGGCAGCGGGTCCCCTTCACGGCAGTTCTCGATGCAGACGACCCGGCGTTCCACCTGCCCCCCGCAGTCCACGTAGCACTGGTCGAAGGCTTCCTGGCAGCCGCAGGGTTCGTTGCAGTGGCGGTCGATGACCTCAGCGCGGATCACCGCGCGGTCGGGTGCGACCGGCGGAACGGGCGGGTCGTCCCAATAGCGGTCGGTCGACCAGAACGGACCCGGGTAGCCCGGGTAGCCGTAATAGAACGGATGGTGGTAGAAGCCGAAGTGCAATGCCTGATCGAGCTGGTAGAACTGCCGTTCGCGCATGTAGTGCCTGCGCTCTAACTCGTAGCGTTTCAGCGCTTCCTCGAAGGCCGCGTCGACCCGCGGCTCGATGCCGGCGATGCAGGCCTCGCGCCGCGACTGGCAGTCGGCCTGGCAGGCCTGGAGTTCCACGTGACAGCCCTTGAGACAGGTCATCCCCGCCTCGGTGGCCGGCGGCGCGTAGCGGACCTCCGTGGCGTAACGGGGAGCCGCACAGGCCGACAGGAGAAACGCGGAGACCGAAAGCAGAACCGCGGCTCGCCATTGGCCCGACCACCGTCGACAGATGCTGATCGCCTTCATCGCGCTCATCCTCCCTTCAGGAGATCGGTCACGTCGTTGACCACCGGGCCGGTCTGCGCCTCGGGATGGGTCTGCCACCAGGTCTGCAGCACCCAGTCCATGGCGCTGTAATAGCGCGGCAGCGGCTGGTCGTGGTAGCCGAAGCGGTTCCACCATGCCATGCGGTGCGCACCGATGTACCAGTTCGGCACGAGGTACTCGTTCCAGAGCAGCACGCGATCGAGCGCGTGACAGGCTGTGACCAGCGCCTTGCGGTCCTCCGCGTAGATCACTGCCTCTATCATGGCATCCACCACGGGATTGTCGATCCCGCAGTAGTTGCGCGAGCCCTCGCGGTCGGCCGCCTCCGAGCCGAACATGTCGCGCAGCTCGTTGCCCGGCGACTGCGACTGGCCGAAGGAGGTGACCGTCATGTCGAAGTCGAAGCGGTTCATGCGCCGCTGGTAGAGCGCGACGTCGATCGTGCGATACGACACGTCCACGCCCAGTCGGCGCAGGCTGTAGGCATAGGGGGCGACGATGCGCTCGAAACCCTTCTGCGCCAGCATGATCTCGAACGAGAAGCGCTCGCCCGCGGCGTTGCGCAGCACGCCGTCGACGACCTCCCAGCCGGCCTCGGCAAGCAGCCGCTGCGCCTCGATCAACTGGGCGCGCTGATCCTCCGGGTCCGCTGCATCGGGAACCTCGTGGGGGCGTTCGAACAGTTCGGTGGGCAGTTGGTCACGATGAGGCTCCAGCAACTCGAGTTCCGGACCTTCCGGCACGCCGGTGGCCGCCAGTTCGCTGTTGGCGAAATAGCTGTCGCAGCGGCTGTACTGCCCGTAGAAGAGATGGGTGTTGGACCACCGGAAATCGAAGGCGAGGTTGAGGGCACGGCGCACGCGCCGGTCGCTGAACAGCGGTCGGCGGACGTTCATGGCGAAGCCCTGCATGCCGGCGTTGTTGTGGTGGGGGATCTCGCGGCGACGGATGCGGCCCTCCTCGAAGGCCTGCCCCCGGTAGGCCCGCGCCCAGCGTTTCGAGTTGGTCTCGTGGAACACGTCGAACTCGCCGGCCTTGAAGGCCTCCAGCGCCACCGTCTCGTCCTTGTAGTACTTGAAGGTGACACGCCGGAAGTTGAACATGCCTCGGCGCACGCCCAGGTCCTTCGCCCAGTAGTCGTCGCGCCGCCGGTAGCGGATGTCGCGCCCGAAGTTGATCTGCTCGATCTCGTAAGGGCCGCTGCCCATCAGGGGCGAGCGCGAATGCCCGGCGAAGTCCACCGACTCCAGGGCGCGCCGCGACAGCACCGGCAGCTCGCCGATGATCAGGTGCAACTCGGGGTTCGAGCGCCTGAAGTCAAAGCGCACGTGACGGGGGTCGACGACCGTCACCCCCTCGATATCCCCCCAGTAGTGGCGGTAGCGCGGGTGGGCGTCCTCCCCCACCAGTGTCTCGAAGCTGAAGGCCACGTCGCGGGCGCTGACCGGCGTGCCGTCGGCGAAGCGCGCATCCGGATTCATGCGGAAGGTGACCGACAGACCGTCGTCGGCCAGCTCCATGCGATCCGCCAGCAGACCGTAGGTCGAGAAGGGCTCGTCCCAGGCACGCACCACCAGCGTGTCGAACAGCAGGTTCTCCGTGCCGGCCGCGGCCAGCCCCTTGAGCACGAACGGGTTGAGCGAATCGAAGGTGCCGAAGACCGACACCGCCAGCTCGCCGTCGCGGGGCGCCTCCGGGTTGACGTAGTCGAAGTGGGCCAGCTCGGCATCGTAGGCCGGCTCGTAGCCCAGCGCCGTGGCAAAGCCCGCCGCCCGCGCCACGCCGGGCAGGAAGCAGGCACCCAGCACCCCGCCGGCATGGCAGAGAAAGGCGCGGCGTCCGGGCAGGGCCACGCCCGTCGAGCGGGCGCTCCCGGGCCGTGCCTGCCCGGTATCCCCCGGGAGGTATCCGGATTTGGGGTGCTTGTTCCTCATCAGGCGAATACAATACGGTGAAAGCCCAACCTAGACCAAGGGAAAACAGGAGAGACACATGGGATTCCTATCCGGCAAGCGTGCCCTGATCACGGGGGTTGCCAACAACCGCTCGATTGCCTTCGGCATCGCCAAGGCCATGCACCGCGAAGGTGCCGAGCTGGCCTTCACCTACCTCAACGACCGCTTCAAGCCCAAGGTCGAGAAGGCCACCAAGGACCTGGGATCCTCGATCTATCTCCCGCTGGACGCGACCGATGATGCCCAGATCGACGCCCTGTTCCCGGCACTGGCCGAGCACTGGCCGGAGGGCGTGGACATCGTCATCCACGCGATGGCCTTCGCCCCGCGCGAGGCACTCGACGGCGACTTCCTCGACGGCATGTCCCGCGAGGCGTTCACCCAGGCGCACGACGTCTCCGCCTACTCGCTCGCCGCGCTGGCCAAGGCCGGCGAGAAGTACATGCGCGACGAGGGTGCGCTTCTGACCCTGAGCTACCTCGGCGCCGAGCGCGTGATGAAGAACTACAACGTCATGGGCGTGGCCAAGGCCTCGCTGGAGGCAACCGTGCGCTATCTCGCCGGCTCGCGCCTGGGCGAGCGCGGCATCCGCGTCAACGCGGTTTCCGCCGGCCCGATCAAGACGCTGGCCGCCTCGGGGATCGGCGACTTCAAGGGCTTTCTCGACTACGTCGCCACCAACGCCCCGCTCAAGCGCAACGTGACCATCGAGCAGGTGGGCAACACCGCGGCCTTCCTTTGCTCGGATCTCGCCTCGGGCATCACCGGCGAGAACGTGCACGTCGATTCAGGCTACTTCATCACCGGCATGGGCGAGTGCGACGACAGCTAGCACCACGCCACGCCGGAGACCGCAGCAGGGCGCCTTCGGGCGCCCTTTTCTGTGTCCGCTGACAAGTCGGGGCAAGCCCGTGTCGAGGTCGATTACCCCAGTATTTTTATAAACAACGACGGGTGGGTGACGAAAAACTTTGATTGGATGGCGACAT
>NZ_JBKGYT010000031.1:0-22107 GCF_046545975.1 Guyparkeria sp.
GCGGACCAGACCTACGACAAGCTTTCGAGCAGCTCTGACTACGAGAAGAATTCGCGTCGCAATCAGGCACTGTTTGCCCAGATCAACACGACGTTAGGCGAGAAGCTGGATATTCAGGGCGCACTGCGTCGCGACTTCAACGAGCAGTTCGGCACGACCAACACCGGATCGCTGGACCTGGCCTATGCGCTCACCGACAGGTGGACAGTGACCGCCGGTCACGGCACGGCCTTCACGGCACCGTCCTTCAACCTGCTCTACTACCCTGGCGCCAGCAATCCGGACCTTGATCCCGAAAAGACTCGCACCAGCCGGGTGGGCGCGACCTGGACCGACCGCAACTGGTCGGCCGGCATCACGGCGTTCCGATCCCGAAACCGGGACATGATCGCCAGTGACGAGCCTCTCTACGTCCCATACAACATCGAGAAGGCAACCGTCCGCGGCGCCGAAGCTGACGTCGCCTGGTCTCATGACGACTGGTCGACCTCCGCAACGCTGACCTACCTGTCCACCGAGAACGAGGAAAGCGGCGAGCGCCTGCCACGGCAGCCTCGCTGGAGCGGACGCGTGAATCTGGATCGTGACTTCGGCAGGTTCAGCCTGGGCACCTCGTTGCACGGCCGGAGCAACTCCGAGGGAGGCGAGTGGGCCGAGGACAACGAGGGCTTCGTCACCGCCGACCTGCGGGGGGCCTACCGCATCAACGCCGACTGGCGCCTCGAGGCACGGGTGGAGAACATCTTCGACCGCGACTACCAGGTGGTCCATGGCTACAACCAGGCCCCGCGCGGCGTGTTTGTGAGCCTGCGCTACGGGCGGTAAGATAGCTTCTCGCACAGGCACAACCCGGGACGGGCAGGACCATGCACAATCCGCTGCAGGACAGCATCACACCGAACGGTCGCAGCACGGGCATCGCGCTGCTGGCCCTGCTCGCGCTGTCGATGCTCGCCACGCGCTACCACCACTTCAGCTCGGCCCTGCACCTGGCGGACACCTCCTGGGCGGTGTTCTTCCTCGCCGGGCTGTGGTTCCGGCGGGCGGCGGTACTCGGCGGGCTGCTGGCGCTGGCCGTGCTCATCGACCTGGGCAGCGTGGTGATCGACGGGGCCGCCATGGCCAGCTGCTTCTCGCCGGCCTACCCCGGGGTGCTGCTTGCCTATGCCGCTCTGTGGGGCGGCGGCCGACTGGCAGGGCGTGCGCTGGACGGCGGCGTGACTTCCTCCCGTCTCGTCGGCGGGCTGCTGGTGGGCGCCTCGTTGCTGGTCAGCGTGGTCGTGGCCTTCGTCATTTCCAACGGGACCTTCTATGCCCTGTCCGGGCAGTTCGAGGAGATGTCGGCGGGGGAATACGCCGGTCGGACCATGGGCTACCTGGCGGGCTATCTCACCTCGGCGGTCACCTACACGCTGGTGGGTATCATCGGGCTGGCCGCGTTCAACCTCATCCGCGAGGGGCGGGGCGCGCAGCGACGCGCCTGACGAGGCCCTCGCCGACCGCGTAAACGAAAGAACCCCGGCCACCATGGGTGCGCCGGGGTTCTGTTTTTGATCAGCGAAGCCCCGCGGTCAGGACAGGGCCTCCCCGGTCCCTTCCGTCTGCCTGATGCGCATCTGGTCGATCCGCTCCTCGAGCACGCGGACGTCGGGGATGGCCGTCAGCCGTCCGCCGATGCGGACCACGGCTTTCCAGAGCGCGTTGTCCTGCGGGCCGGCCATTTCGATCTGGCCGGGCAGGATCTGCTCCGAGCGCGGCACGCCGGACAGCAGCACCGCGTAGTACGGCAGGGCCCGCTCCGGGTCCGTGCCGTAGAGCACCGCGCAGCGCACCCGTCGGCCGATGGTGGGCACCGACTCGCCGTTCATCGCCTCGAGGCTCACCAGGGGCACCTGCTGGCCACGCCACTCCACCATGCTCGCCTCGCTGCGTCCCAGACGGATGCTGCCCTCGGGCAACGACACGTCCGTGATCTCGGCAATCAGCGCGTAGGGGACGGCCACATCCAGATCCGTGAGCTGCGTCGGCAGGCGCACCGCCCGCAACGGTGCCTGGCTCGCCGGTGATTGATCGCTTTGCTGCTGCATCAGGCAGGACTCCGGTGATTAGTCTGCATTCGGTCCGACACCGCTGTCGACGACCGGGCGTTGGACGTCGGCCGATTGGCCCTCGATGACCTCGCGGGGCGACAGGCGCTCGATGGTCTCGATCAGCTCCATCTCCGTGTACGGCTTGCCGAGGTAGGCCGAAACACCCAGGGCTTCGGCGCGGTTGCGGTGCTTCTGGCCGGTACGCGAGGAGATCATGATCACCGGGGTGTCGGCCGCCGTCCGGTCGTTCCTGATCGCGCCCAGCAGCTCGAAGCCGTCCATCCTCGGCATCTCGATATCCGTGAGCACCAGGTCCGGGAGCTTGTCCTGGAGCACGCCCAGCGCCTCCACGCCATCCCGGGCGAGGACCACGTCGTAGTTGTTCCGCTCCAGTGTCCGCGCCGTGACCTTGCGCACGGTAAGAGAGTCGTCGACCACCAGCACGGTCGGGCGTTCACGCTTGGGCTTGAGGCCCGCCTGCTCGCCCAGGCGCCGCTGGTAGTCACGGCGCTGGAACTGCTGGACGAGCTCGAACAGCTCGAGGACCAGGATCACGTCGCCGTCATCGGCGATGGTCGCCCCGGAGAGCCCCGGGATGCGGCCCAGCTGCGGTCCCAGCGACTTGACGAACAGCTGGATGCCACCGAGCTGATGGTCGACGTGCAGCGCAAAGCGCCGCTCGCCGAGCTTGAACAGCATGACCGGCCGGATCGCCGCCACGTCCTGGGCGGCCTCTTCCGAGGACTGCCCCCACAGCAGTTCGCCCAGGTAGTAGAGCGGATACTGCTCGCCGTCGTATTCGAACTGCGGCTTGTCCTCGCGGTACAGCTCGGCCAGCGCCACCCCGGTCATGCGGGTCACGGCCACCACGCCCTTGTAGGGAATCGCGTAGCGATCATCCCCGTTGGCGATCAAAATGCCCTTGGTCATGGCCTGGGTCAGAGGCAGGTTCAGGCGGATCTCGGTGTATCGACCCAGTTCGGAGTCGATGTCGACGAAGCCACCCAGTTCCCGGGTGGCACTCGCGACGACATCCATGCCGACGCCGCGACCGGCCACTTGGGAAACGTTCCCGGCGGTCGAGAAGCCTGGCAGGAAGATCAGGGAACGCGCCTCCTCGTCACTCACCTCGACGTCGGAGGGGATCAGGGCGCGCTCCACGGCCTTGCGACGGATGGCGTCGAGGTCGAGGCCCCGGCCGTCGTCGCGCAGGCTGACCGTGACGTTCCCGCCAGCGCTGTCCACGGAGAGCAGCAGCCGGCCGACGGGATTCTTGTTTGCCGCCAGCCGTTCCTCGGGCGGCTCGATACCGTGTGCCAGGGAGTTGCGCAGCATGTGCTCCAGCGAGGGAAGCAGCGCCATCAGCGTCACGCGGTCAAGTTCCGCATCGCCGTTCTCGATCACCAGTTCGGCCTGGCGGCCCATCTCGTCGCCGACCTGGCGGACGATGCGGCGCAGGCGGCTGGCGCTGTCGTTGAATCGGACCAGGCGCATTGCCAGCGCCCCGTCCTGCATCTTGCGGCCCAGGCGCGACTGTTGCAGGAGCATCAGCTGGGACTGCTCGGTCAGCGAGCTCAGCGTCTCCTCGATGTTGGCCACGTCGCCGAGGGACTCCATGATGCCGCGGCTGAGTTCCTGCACCTGGGTGAAGCGGTCGAACTCCAGCGGGTCGAACTGCTCCTCGCTGATGCCCGCTTCCTCGATCAGGTCGGCCTTGATCTGTGTCTCGGTCTCGATCTCCAGCCGACGCAGCTGGCTGCGCAGCCGCGTGACGGTCTGCTGGAGTTCGAACAGCTGCCGCTCGAAACCGTTGACCTGGCGATCGATCCGCGACTGCAGCAGTACCGACTCGCTGATCTGGTTGACCAGCTCGTCGATGCTGCCGGCGGCGACACGAACCTGCTCGTCGCGTCGCTCCGGAGCGGCCTCCTGCTGCACGGCCGGCGCTTCCGGCTTCTCCGGCGTCTCGGCCACGGGCTCCGAGACCGGGGCAGTTTCAGGCTCCGCCGCTTCCGGCTCCGTCGGTCCGGCCTGCGCGGCGTCTTCCCCCGGCTCCTCCTGCTGCCCACGCTCGACAAAGCGCTGCGCACCGGCCGGGTCGCGAATCAGCGCGATCAGTTCACGCTGCTGCGGGACCGGTTGCTGGTTGCGCACGCGATCGAGGAGGCCGGCGATCACGTCGTAGCTGTGCTGCACCAGTGCCACCAGCGACTCGTTGTCCCCGGATTCCGCATGGCGCGCGGTATCCAGCCGCCCCTCGAGGTGGTGTGCCACGTCGCCGAGATTGAGCAGGCCCGCCATCCGCGCCCCGCCCTTGAGGGTGTGCAGGTTGCGGTGCAGCAACCGTATCGACTCGAGGTCGTTCGGGTAGACCCTCCAGTGGGCCAGGTAGGCGTCGGCCTGCTCGAGCAGCTCGTCGGCCTCGTCGAGGAAGATCTGCAGGATATCCTCGTCCTGGTCGGCGGGATCGTCGTCCGGGCGCTCCTCGATGTCGTCGAAGGCCTCCGGCTCCGTCGTCGCCACGACCTCGTCCGCAGGCTGCCACGGCTCGGCGGCCTCCGGCTCGGGCTCGAGTGCTTCGGCCCCCGCCGGCTCCTCCTCGGAATCGGCAACCTCGGCCACATCCGGCTCGGCTTCAGCCACATCCGGCTCAGCTTCGGCTTCAGCCACATCCGGCTCGGCTTCGGCTTCGACCAGATCCGGCTCGACCGGCGCTTCGGGCGACTCGATCGTGACCTCTTCGACCTGCTCCGGCTCGGCCGGTGGCTCACCGGAGTCCGTCACCGCGGCCGCATCCCCCGGTTCGTTGCCGGTCGCCCAGGCAGTCCGGGCTTCCGGCTCGTCGAAGGATTCGGCCACATCCGGCACCTCGGCCGTCGGCGCCGGAAGCGAGTCGTCATGCTCCGGCAACGGGGTGTCGACGGCGGCGGGAGCGGCATCGTCGGATTCCTCGAGCCCGCCCTCTGCATCGGATTCGCCCCGCGTCGTCTCGCGGGAGACGCGCGCCTCGACGCTCTCGGTCATCTCGCCGTAGTGCGCCAGCGCCTGCTCGTAGCGAAGCCCGAGGCGCCGCTCGATGTCGCTGCTGTCCGGCACCTCGTGACCGGGATCGACCGCCCAGCGTCGCAGGGCCTCGATCATGTCCGCGCCTTCGGCGAAGAGGTCGAGGTCCCGGCCGACCAGGCCTTCGTGGTGCACCGACAGGATGCGGGTCCATTCCTCAAGGTAATGGGCCAGGGTGGCGATGACGTCGACGCCTGCGGTGCGGGCCGAGCCGAGCGTGGTGTGCAGCAGGCGCACCAGTTCGTTGTCGCAGGTCAGGCCGACACCGTTCTCGCGTGCCTCGGCGATCTTCTCGTGCAGTTCGTGGATGTAGCCGCCGATCTCCTGGTCGAAGATCTCCCGGAGCACCGGGTCCTCGATGATGGGGCTGACCTCGGTCTCCGCGGGAGTCTCGTCGACGGTGACCGGCTCGGCGACCTCGGCGACGGCTTCGCCGCCCGGGGCCTGTTCCGCCGACGCGTCGGGTTCCTCGCCGGCCTCGAGGCGCTCGGCCAGTTCGCGTGACGCGGCCCAGTGGCTGTCGGGCGTGGGACGGCCCGACTCCAGGTCGGGCAAGGCCGCCTCCATCAGCCCGACGGCCTCGGCGGCACCTGCCTGGATCGCGTCGCTGCCTGCCACCTTGCCGTCGATGACCCCGTTGAGCAGCCGCTCCCAGGACCAGGCCCATTCGCCGATCCCGTCCAGCCCCACCATTCGGCCACTGCCCTTGATGGTGTGGAATCCGCGGCGCAGGTTCACCAGCGCATCGCCATCACCGGCATCACGCCAGGCGGTGGCAGCCTCGACCATCTCCGGGAGGGTCTCGCCCATCTCCTCGGCGAAGACCTCGCGCATCTCCTGCATCATCGGGTCTTCGTCGGCCTCGGGCTCCGCGGCCGGCTCCACCGGTTCCTCCATGCCCTGCTCGACCTCGCGGGTCGCCTCGGCTTCGAGGGATTCCGCACCGGTCTCGTCGCGCGCCGGCACGTCCTCTCGCTCGATCGCCCCGGAGGGTGTTTCGGGTGTTTCCACGACCTCGTCGGGCAGGTCGGTCGCCTTTTCCGCCGGCTCCTCGCGCTCGGCAAGGGGTTCCGTCGTCCCGATCTCGGAAGGCGACTGCTCGTCGGCGAGACCGAAGTCCAGCGCTGCCGTCAGCTCGTCGGCACCGGACCGGTCCGCATCGGACATGTCCAGGGGCGCCGGACCCTCCCGATCCGTCTCATCGTAGGACAGCGTCCCTTCGCCCTCGTGCCGCTTCTCCGGCAGTTCGAGCGGAGCCTCGTCAGCCGGCTCATGCTCTGCAGTGGCCGTCGGCTCGTCGGACCAGCCGATGCCCAGACCATGGTCGGCCGGGGCCGACGGCAGGTCCATGTCCAGAATCTCGTCGGAAATCGTTTCCGAGCCGGCCTCATGGGCCTCCGGCTCGTCGGCTTCCTGCGGCAGCAACGGCAGCTCGCCGTCCACCGACGACTGCCAGGAAGCGGTGGGCTCCTCTTCGGCCTCGTCCGTGAGCCACGGCGCGAGCTCGTCACCCGGCGCCTGTGCCTCGGCGGACACGTCAGCCTGCTCGGAGGTGGGCACCTCGCCCGTCGCCTCGACCTCGCCCGGGGTCTCCGGCGCGGCCTCGATCTCGTCGGGCAGGTCATGCGACGGCTCGTCGCCGCCACCACGGGACACGGCGGCGTCCAGACGTTGCTCGCGGTCGCCCTCGTCCAGGGCGAAATCCAGCGCCTGCTCGAGTTCGTGGCCCGCCGCCTCTTCGCTCGTCGGCGCGGCCGGCGACTCGCTCACCGGCTCCGGTTCCGGCTCGATCTGCCAGAAATCCAGCAGCGCTTCCTGTTCCGTCTGCGTCTCGGGCTCTCCCGGCTCGGCCGGGGCAACCTCGGCGGCATCCGGCATCGATTCCGCGCCAGGCTGTTCGGCCCGGGGCTCGACGGTCGCCAGAAGATCCTCGACCCGCTGCTTCGGACCGTCAAGGAACCGCACGATCTCCTTGCCGAAGTCGCGCAGGTTCTCGAGGTAGAACTCGACGGCCGCAAAGACCTCGCTCAGCGCGGACAGCGTATGCTCGTCACCGACCGGTGTGCCGAAGCTCTGCGCACGCGTCCAGCGCGCCAGCGCCTCGACCAGCGGCAGGGCGGCATCCCGGTCGGCCAGCCGGAGGACCTCTCCGATGCCGCCGAGGATATCGGCCGCCTGGCGGAAGGGATTGGCGCGATCGGAGGCGGTCTCGCTCGCTTCACCGGCCAAGCCGGCGTTCACCTTTTCGCGAGCGGCGGCTAGGTTCTCGTAGGCCGCGGTGGCGATCGCCCCGATGGACTCGGCCACGGTCTGGTCGTGCAGCGTGGCGCCCATGGCGGCGTCGCCCATGCTGCTCGGGATGCCGGCGACCACCTGCTCGACGAGCATGACCGTGCCGGCCAGGTCCATGAGCAGGGGATCGTCGAGCTCGGCGTCGCCGTCGATCACCTCCTGAAGTCGTCCAGCGCCCTCGTCGAGTGCATCGGACGCCGCCACGTAGCCCAGCGCCCCCAGCACGCCGCTCATCTGCCGGAATCGGGACGTGATCCGGTTGAGGGGCTCGAGGTCGTCGCGCTTGCCCCGCGCGAACAGGTCGAGCACGTCCTGCGTGGCGAGGATCTCCTCCTGGAGCGCCTCGGCAACGGCGCCCAGTGCATGGGCATCCAGGCCGACGAACCGCGCCTCCCCCTCGGCACCGTCGAGCTGCGCCCGCCACTCGGCAGCGGTCTCGCTGCAGATCTGAGCGTCGTCGTCGACGTGATCGAGGAGGGCGCCGAGCACCGTGGCGCCGAGATCGAGCCCGGCATGATCGATCACGACCTCGCTGCGTGAACTCAGCTGCAACCGGAAGAGCTGCAGCACGCGGCCGACGGCCCGCTTGAGCAACGGGGCATAGCGCTCCGGATCCTGTTCCGTCAGGCGGAGCAGTTCACCGAACACCTGCACGGCGATGATGGCGCTGCGACTGCGCTCGTGTGCGATGATGCGCATGGAGAGATCGCGCAGCCCAGGGAGCACCGACCAGTCGTCGCGCATGACCGAAAGCACTTCGCGCTCCATCTGGCGGAGCAACTGGCGCAACCGTTCCCCGGTCAGGCCGTCGGTATCCAGGGAAAGCTTGTCGAGTTCGTGCTCGGCCTGCAGCAGGTAGCCACGGGCAGCGAGGTCACGGACGTCCAGGGCGGGCTGCCCCATGCCGGTGCGCAAGCGGTTGACCATCGGCAGGAGACTGGCGGCGTTCACCGTCGAGCCGGTGGACATCCGGTCCAGCAGCGCCCGGAGCAGGGCGGCCGACTCGATCTGGGCGGAAAGCGCCGTCTCGTTCTCGACGCCAGTGCGCTCGATCGCCTCGAGCGCCACCAGCTGGGTCCGGATCAGCACCCGGACCAGCTGGATATCGACCATGGCGAAGACGCGGTCGATGGTTTGCAATGCCTGGGTGGCGTCGAAGACGTGCTCGGTGACGTTCTCGCCCTCGGAAAGCTGCTCGAGTGCCCTCAGCAGCTCGGCCAAGCGTTCCTCGAGCCCCTCACGGAGCCAGTCGAAAACGATGGCGTCGACTTTCCTTTCTGTCCGCATCTCAGTTCACCGCCTTTCGGCATCCCGCCTGCTGGAATACCCGGGGCACCTGGGCCCCGAATCCGGATTCATGCCTCCTGGAGCCGGAGGTCTCAGGCCCGCTTTTCGGCAGGCTCGTCCCACTCGTCTTCGGTGGACTGGATCTGCGGCTCATCACGCTCCGGCATGGTGAAGCCGGCCACCGAACGGTTGAGCTCCTCGGAGAGCGAGCCCAGTTCCCCGATCTCGTCCGCCGCCTGGGTGGCGTTGTCGGCCGTCTGCTGGGTTTCCTGACGGATACGGTTGACCGCCTCGCGGAGCTCGGTCGCGACCGAGGCCTCCTTCTGGGCCACCGAGGTGATGTCGTTGATCTGCTGGGAAAGCTTCAGCGAGACGCTCTCGATCTCGGACAGTGCCTTGCCGGCGTTCTCGGCCAGTGTGGCGCCGTCGACGACGTTCGAGGTGGTCTGCTCCATCGCGAGCATGGCCTCGGAGGTGTCGGTCTGGATGGTGTTTACCAGCAGCTCGATCTGGCGGGTCGCGTCACTGACGCGCTCGGCGAGACGCTGCACCTCGTCCGCGACCACCGCGAAGCCTCGACCGGCCTCGCCCGCCATGGCCGCCTGGATGGCGGCGTTGAGTGCCAGGATGTTAGTCTGGTCGGCGATGTCGGTGATCAGGCCGACGATGTCACCGATCTCCTGGGAGGATTCACCCAGGCGCTTGAGTCGCTTGGAGGTTTCCTGGATCTGCTCCCGGGTCTGGTTCATGCCCTTGATGGTCTCCCGCACGGCATCGCCGCCGCGGTGGGCCACGTCGACCGAGGATTCAGCGATCTGCGCCGACTGCTGGGCGCTGACCGAGACGCTCTGGATCTCGTCGGACATCTGCGCGATCGCGTCCGAGATCTCGGTGATCCGCTGGGCCTGGCCACGGGATTTCTCCGCCAGGGCACGGGAGCTGTCCTGGGAGTTCCGCACCGCCTCGGCGACGCGCACCGAGGTGTCGTTGATGGTCCCGACGAGGTCCCGCAGGGCGTCGATGGTGTAGTTGACCGAGTCGGCGATCGCGCCGGTGATGTCCTCGGTGACCGTCGTGTGGGCGGTCAGGTCGCCGTCGGCCAGCGTCATCATCTCGTCGAGCAGACGGAGGATCGCGGCCTGGTTCCGCTGGTTGGTCGCCTCGGTCTCGTTCAGGGCCTGGCGGGATTCGCGTACCAGCGTCATGCCGAGCCAGACCAGGAACAGCAACGCGATCGCGCCAGTGGCATACCCGATGTAGATGAACTGGGCGGCGGCGTTCTGGTCATCGGCGAGCGTCTGCGCGAATTCCGAGGTCTCGCTGATGAATTGGCCGGACTGCCGGTCGATTTCGCGGGCGGACTGGTTGGCAGCCAGCAGTGCCGGTGCCTGCTCGAGCACCGAGGAAACCAGTTCGTCGACTGTAGTGAAAAGGACGCCGACCTCGCGCAGACCGTCCCGGACCTCCGGATCGCTGACACGGGGCGCCATGCGATTGCCGTTGAGCAGGCCGTTCAGGACGCCGCCGAACAGCGATACGTCACGACCGAATCGTTCGGATGCGTTGACGGCCTGCTCGCCGCCACCCGTGATCTCGTCGAGCGTGGTACTGATGCGCTCGATGAACATCAGCTGCCGGGTCGCCAGGTAGATCACGCTCTGCGGGGCATCGTTGGACACCAGTGTCTGCACCACGTCATCCGAGGCCGCCGTGAGGTCCGGCAGGATCTCCTTGATCTGGCTCGACTGCTCGCCGACGTCCAGGATCGCCGAGCGACCCTCGAGCACCTTGCTCAGCGACTCGTTGTACGTCGACCAGCTCGACGCGACATCGGCCAGCGACTGCTCCCGCGATGACGGCACCGCCATCTGCGGGTTCTGGGAATCGTCACCCTGCAGCGCATTGAGGTTGTCGGTCAGGTCCGCACGGATCGACTGGACTCGATCGAAGGCCTCCTCGTTGCCGCGACTGGCCCGCAGGACCTCGATCGTCAGCTCCTGGGCGTTGCGCTCGAGCGCGGCGCCGGCGAGGCGTCGTTCGAGGTAATCCTGGTCCCGCTGTGCCGAGTAGATGAACACGACAACGGTCGCGACCAAGGCAAGCACCGCGAGAACCACGAGGACAAGTATCTTGCGGCTGATGCCGCCCATCCGTGCGCCAAGACTCATAGCTGCCACTTACTCCTGAATGGAATTCATCGTTGTAGTTGTTTTGCCGGAAAACCCCTGTCGACCCACATCACGCCACCGCATTGAGGAACCCGTCGCTGCAGAGCAGTGACCGGAGCTCGAGAATCGGCAGCCATTCGTCGTTGATCCGCACTTCCTGGCGGAACCCCGGCAGGGATGCGAGGTCGCGGTTGTGCTCGGACTCGCCCAGCGGCCGCTCCCCGCCGTGGGCGACCTGACGGATGCCGTAGGAGCGCTCGACCAGAAAGGCGGAGGCCGCCGCGGACTGCTTGGCGAGAAACACCACGCCGTGCCGGGAGGCGGGGGTCGGGGTATCGAACCAGAAGCGGCCCAGGTCGAACACGCCGGTCAGTTCGCCCCGGACGTTGGCCAGGCCGATTACCCAGTTGCGCGCCCCGGGAAGGACGACGGTACGGGGCGGGGCGAGGATCGCGCGGACCTCGTCGAGCGCGACCAGCATGCGGCGCCCCTGGACGGAGAAGAGGACCCCCTGCCAAGTGCGCACATGCTCTTCGTTGCGAGGCAGACCCACCGCATGCTGATCGACCTGGGAGACGATCCAGCCGAGATAGTCGAAGACGTCCTCTGGGCGCTGCATGTGATCAGCCAATCACGTTCTTCAGCACGTCGATCAGGTCCGCTTCCTTGACGGGCTTGACCAGGTATTCCTTGGCCCCCTGGCGCATGCCCCAGATGCGGTCGGTCTGCTGATCCTTGGTGGTGACGATGATGACCGGGATATCGGCCGTCTCTCCGTCCTTGTTCAGGGTCCGGGTGGCCTGGAAGCCGTTCATCCCCGGCATGACCACGTCCATCAGCACGGCGTCGGGCTTGACGCTTTTCACCAGGTCGATGCCCTCCTCGCCGCTGCTGGCCACGGACACCTTGTGTCCATGCTTCTCCAGGATCGACTGGAGCACGTATACCTCGGTCGGAGAGTCGTCAATGACAACGATGTGAGCCACTACCCTGTCCTCGTAGAATGTTTCGGCATGTTGTTTGGTGGCGTCACGACGCTCCCGCGACGCCGAAATTCGGCTATCAGCCAGCCGCGACGCCTTCACCGGCCGTCGCGCGCCCTTCGGCGAATCGTTGCACGGCCGTCAGGATCTCGTCGCTGTTGAAGGGCTTGGTGAGGTAGTCGGAAGCGCCGACGATGCGCCCCCGCGCCTTGTCGAAGATGCTGTCCTTGCTCGAGAGCAGGATGATGGGGGTGCCGGCGAAGCGGTCGTTGTTCTTGATCAGCGCCGTGGTCTGGTAGCCGTCGAGGCGGGGCATGAGGATATCGATGATCACCACGTCCGGGTCGAAGCTGCCGATCCGCGCCAGCGCGTCGAAACCGTCGATGGCGCTTTCCACCTCGCAGCCGGCCTTGCTGAGAATGCTGTCGGCCGTGCGCCGAATGGTCTTGCTGTCGTCGACCACCAGGACCCGCAGGCCGTCGAGACTTGCATGATTGTCTGTCGCTTCCATGTATTCATCCTTGCTGCTGGCCGATCTCGTGCCGTGACCTACCTGCCGGAATGTAACCAACGCGGCGGGGTTTGGCAAACGCCCGTCCGCCGAAACTCGGGGCGGGCTTCGTTTACAATGGGAGGCCAAGTCGCCCCGCCCCCGCGCGGCCCGGGGCCCACACCCGCGAAGACTGGGACGAAAACCGGATGACAGACAACCAATCAGCCCTGCAACTGGACGACATCGACCAGACACCGGAACTGGCCGCCACCTACTGCGGGCCACTGCTGATGATCGAGTCGCACATCATCGACAACCGCCGACAGATCGAGGCCTGGTTCCGCGAGCAGTGGCGCCACACGCCCGCCCCGTTCTATGCCTCGGTCGACCTGCGCAACGCGGGATACAAGCTCGGGCCGGTCGACACCAACCTGTTCCCCGCCGGCTTCAACAACCTGAACCACAGCTTCGACCCGCTGGTGGTCCACGCCATCCAGTCGGCCGTCGAGCATGCCTGCCCGGAAGCGCGCGGGATGCTGATCATCCCCGAACGGCACACGCGCAACCTCTACTACCTCGAGTCGGTGGCGACCATGGCGGACCTCTTCGAGATGGCCGGCTTCGAGACCCGCATCGGCTCGCTGGAGGACATCGAGGCACCCCAGACCTTCGACCTGCCGTCCGGGCGACAGCTGGTCCAGCACCCGATCTGCCGGGTGGGTCGTCGCATCGAGGTCGACGGCTTCTCGCCCTGCACGATCGTGCTCAACAACGACCTCTCCGGCGGGCGCGAGGAGGTGCTGGAGGACATCGAGCAGACGGTGGTGCCGCCGACGGCACTCGGGTGGTGGAACCGCTCCAAGTTCAACCACTTCAGCCACTACCAGTCCCTGTCCAGGGAACTGGCCGAGCTGATCGATCTCGACCCCTGGCACCTCTCGCCGATGATCCTCGACTGCGGCCAGATCGACTTCATGAAGCGCGAGGGCGAGGCCTGCTTGGAGGAAAAGGTCGGGGAGATGCTCGATGCGATCCAGGCCAAGTACGACGAGCTGGAGATCAAGGAAAAGCCCTTCGTGGTGATCAAGGCGGATGCCGGCACCTACGGCATGGGCGTGATGATGGCCCAGTCGACCGAGGACGTGGTGGGACTGAACCGCAAGCAACGGACCCGCATGGCCGCCTCCAAGGACGGGCGCGGCATCAATCGCGTGCTGATCCAGGAAGGCATCTACAGCTTCGAGCAGCTTGGCTCGAACGGCCACGTTGCCGAACCGGTGCTCTACATGATCGACCGGCACGTGGTCGGCGGCTTCTACCGCGTGCACACCAAGAAGGGACAGAGCGAGAACCTCAACTCGCCGGGCGCGGAGTTCGTACCCCTGCCCTTCACCCAGCCCTGCGTGCTGCCGGCTCCCGACGCCTCGCCCGACAGCGACCAGAACCGGCTGTACTGCTACGGCGTGGTCGCCCGGCTGGCCCTGCTGGCCGCGGCCCGCGAGCAGCAGGACCTGACCGGCGGCTCCAGCGAGACCGCCTGACACCCGACCAACCCGGAGTCGACAAGATGCGCCTGGCCGTCGTGATGGATCCGATCGAGCGGATCAAGCCCTGGAAGGACACCTCCTTCGCCTTTCTCCTGAGCGCGCAGGCACGCGACTGGGAGTGCTGGTACATCGAGCCGGAACGGCTGTTCTTCGCCGACGGCCGGCCGCAGGCCCGCTGCGCCCCGGTGCGCGTGTTCGACCGCGACCAGCGGTTCCATGAACTGGGCGAGGAACGGGTCCGCGACCTGGCCGACTTCGACATCATCCTGCAGCGCCAGGACCCGCCGATCGACCTCGACTACCACTACGTCACCGGCCTGCTCTCGCTGGCCGAGCAGGCCGGCGTGGTCGTCGCCAACCGCCCCGACGCGGTACGGGCGGCCAACGAGAAGCTCCTCGCCCAGCACTTCCCGCAATTCTGCCCGCCGACGCTGGTCAGCCGCTCGATCGAGCAGCTGCACGCCTTCGCCGCCGAGCAGGGCGAGATCGTGGTCAAGCCGCTGGATGCCATGGGCGGCGCTTCCGTGTTCAAGATCAGCGAATCGGACGTCAACGCCCAGGTCATCCTCGAGGTGATGACCCGCGACGGGACCGAGCTGGTCATGGCCCAGCGCTACCTGCCCGAGATCCGCACCGGCGACCGGCGCATCCTGCTGATCGACGGCGAGCCGGTGGACCACGCCCTGCTGCGCGTGCCGGGCGAGAAGAGCTTCCGCGCCAATCTCGCCGCCGGCGGACGCGGCGAGGTGGTACCGCTGCGCGACCGCGACCGCGAGATCGCCGCGGCCGTGGGCCCGTGGCTGGCCGAACGCGGGCACTGGTTCGTCGGCCTGGACGTGATCGGCGACTGGCTGACCGAGATCAACGTCACCAGCCCGACCTGCGCCCGCGAGATCAGCGCCGCCTGCGACATCGATGTCACCGGGCGGATGCTCGACCGCCTCGCCGAGCGGGTGCCGCGATGATCGACCACGGACGACGACGACTGCTGGGCGGGCTCGCTTCCCTGCCGTTACTGCCCCTGACCGGCTGCGGCGGGCCACCGGAAACGACCGAGGCGGGCTTCACCGTCTTCGACCAGGTCTGGACCCTGCGCTTCGTCGGCACACCGGCCGAGCGGATCAACGCCGCCGTGGACGCCGCCGAAGGGATCGTCGAGCCCCTCTACCGGCGACTGCACCCCTGGAAGGACAGCGAACTGACCCGCCTGAACCACCAGCTCGCCCGTGACGGCGAGGCGCCGGCCAGCGAGGAGATCCGGGAGCTGATCGCCATCTCGCGGCCACTGTTCCGTGCCACCAGGGGACGCTTTGATCCCAGCGTCGGGGGGCTGATCGAGATGTGGGGCTTCCATGCCGACGCCGGCGATCAGGCCCCGGCCCCGCCCTCGGAAGCCGAGCTTGACGAGTGGCTCGAGCACGCTCCTTCGCTCGACGACCTACATGTCGAGGGAGAGCGGCTGCGCGTCACCAACTCCCGCGTGCAGCTGGATTTCAACGCGCTGGCGGAGGGATACGCCGCCAGGCGGGTGCTCGATGCCCTCGAGAAGCTCGGCGTCGAGAACTGCCTGCTGGACACCGGCGGCGACCTGTTCACCCTCGGATCGGCCGGCCTGAGAAGCTGGCAGCTCGGGATCCGTGATCCGCGCGGCGATGACGTGCTCGGCGGCGTCATGGCCAGCGGGCGGCAGGCCCTGTGCAGTTCGGGCGACTACGAGCGGCGCCTGGATTACCGCGACCGAACCTGGAGCCACATCCTCGACCCGCTGACCGCCAGGCCCGCGGAGACGAACCGGGGCACCACGGTCCTCGGCGCGGACGCCGCCCTGGCCGACGGGGCGGCCACCGCCCTGATGCTCACGCCCCCGGAACGCGCCGGCCGGCTCGCCCGGGACCTGGATCTCGACGGGGCGCTGCTGGTCACCCGTGACGAAGAGCTGTGGCGGGATGCCGGCATGGCCGCTAAGATGGTCGACCTCCCGCAGGGCCGCCAGGGAGACTGGCAGGAATTCTGATCCTGCCGGGAAACAGGAATGGAGATCACCGAACGCATGGCCGGACTGTCGACAAGGACGAGACAGGGCATAGCCGCCGAACCCCTGGATTCGTCACGAACCCTGAAGATTGCCATCGGGGTGGCGGTGGTGGTCCACCTGGTGGTCCTGGCCATCGAGATCACGCAACCGGAGGACGAGCCCCCGCCGGTGATCGAGATCACGCTGGATGCCCCGCAATCCGACCGGACGCGCGACGCCGGTCAGCGGACGGCCGACATGGCCGAGGACACTCCCACCAAGCCGGCCCTGGCCGGCCAGGCCGGCCCGGAAAGCCCGACCGACTCGTCCATGGACGAGGGCGCCGGCCACCAGCGCAAGGGGTCCTGGGGAGCGAGCGACAGCAACCGCCCCGTCTCCACGCAAGACCAGATCGACCAGCTCCACGCCCAGGTCAACGCCGCCCTGCGCACCGGATACGTCACCAGCCGCACCCAGAACGGCCCCGAGGGACGCTACCTGGCCCGCTGGAAGCGGCAGATCGAGGTCTACGGCAACCAGCACTATCCCCGCGCACTGATCGAGGGAAACATCTCGGGCGAGGTCGTGGTCGAGGCCACCATCAGCAAGGACGGCAAGGTCCTCAACCTCGCCATTCGCAAATCCTCCGGCAGCACGACGCTGGACAACGCCGCCCGCAACCTACTGCAGGCCGCGTCGCCCTACCCGGCGTTTCCCGAGGAACTGGCGGAAAAACGCGACCGACTGGTCATCACGCGAACCTGGGTGTTCACCAGCGATCGAGAGGTGTTCGACCAGAGCTCACGGGAGCAGACAAGCCCTTGATTGGCAACCGCCCCGACCCGCCATGGCCGGCGTTGCGCTCGCGATCCTGCGCACCTATACTGCCCGACGCCCGTTGGCGACCGGGCAGCGGCCCGAAGGCCGCACCACAAGCCGTTTTCGGCGCCAACCCATTTTCAGTGCCTGCTCGGGCAGAGGTGGTAGACAGACATGGCAGTTGAACTCCCGGAAGGTTACAAGCCCTCGGAAGACGAGGAATACATGAACCCGATGCAGCTGGAGTACTTCCGGCAGAAGCTCCTGGCCTGGCGCGAGCAGTTGATGACAGAGTCCGACTCGACCATCAACCACCTGCGCGAGGAGAACTGGCAGGAGCCGGACATCAACGACCGGGCGACGCTGGAATCGGACGCCGCGCTGGAGCTGCGCACCCGGGACCGCTACCGCAAGCTGATCAACAAGATCGACAAGGCCTTGAAGCGCATCAACGATGGCGACTACGGCTACTGCGAGGAGACCGGCGACGAGATCGGCCTCAAGCGGCTCGAGGCGCGCCCCATCGCCACGCTGACGATCGAGGCGCAGGAGCGCCACGAGCGCCTGGAGCGGGTCCATCGCGATGACTGATCACCGCTCGCCTGCCCTAGCGGCCATCGGCCTGCTGCTCCTGGCAGGCGCGCCTGCCGCGCTCGCCGACACGCAGGCACGCATGCAGACCTCTCACGGCCCGATCGTCATCGAGCTGTTCGACGACAAGGCCCCCAAGTCCGTGGAAAACTTCGTCGAGTACGCCGAGTCGGGCTTCTTCGAGAGCACGATCTTCCATCGTGTCATTCCCGGCTTCGTCATCCAGGGCGGCGGCCTGACCGAGGACTTCGGGCGCAAGGAGACCCGCGCACCGATCCCGAACGAGGCAGGCAACGGCCTGAAGAACCGCACGGGCACCCTCTCCATGGCCCGCACCGCGGATCCAGACTCGGCCACCTCGCAGTTCTTCGTCAACCTGGCCGACAACCCGTCGCTGGACCGGCGTGACGACAGTGCCGCCGGTGCGGGCTACGCCGTCTTCGGCGAGGTGGTCGAAGGCATGGACACCGTCGAGCGTATCGCCGACATCCCCACCGGCGCCGGCGGCCCCTTTCGCGGGGACGTGCCCCGGGAGACGGTACGCATCGAGTCGGTGGAGATCATCGAGTCCGACGACTGACCGGCATGCGGCACTTTCCGCACGCCGACGCCTCCGTTGCCGCCGGCACCTGACGGCATGAATGCCGACACCCCCAACGTTCACCTCGTTGCCCGGCAGAGCCAGCTCGATGCCCTGCTCGATGCCATGCGCCGGGCGGCCTACCTGCCGCTGGACACCGAGTTCGTTCGCGAGCGCACCTACTTCCCCCAGCTGGCCCTGCTGCAGATCGCCACCCCGGATGCCGTCTGGCTGGTCGACCCCCTCGCCGGACTCGACCTTGCCCCGCTCTGGGAGCGCATCGTCTCGAGCGACACCCCGGTGGTCCTGCACGCCGCCGACCAGGACCTCGACCTGATTCTCACGGCGGCCGGACGATTGCCGAAACGGGTTTTCGACACGCAGATCGCCGCCGAGCTGCTGGGAATCGGCGCACAACTCAGCTACGCCGCCCTGGTCGACAAGCTGCTCGGCATCACGCTCGACAAGGCGCAGGTGCGCAGTGACTGGCTGGCTCGCCCCCTTTCCGAGGCGCAGTGGAATTATGCGGTGCAGGACGTCTTCCAGCTCGGGCGGATCTTCCCCCTGCTGGAGGAGCAGCTGGCCAGCGCGGGCCGCCTCGACTGGATGGCCGAGGAAACCGCGCGACAGACCGATCCGGCACGGTTCGCACCCGCCGATCAGCGCCGCTGGAAGAAGATTCGCGGTGTACAGACGCTGGGCCGTGCCGGTCTGGCCGCGCTCCGCCCCCTGGCGGCCTGCCGCGAGGAGCTGGCACGCGAACGGGACCTGCCTCGCCGCTGGGTGTGGCGCGACGAGGCCCTGCTGGAACTCGCCAGGGACATCGCCGGCCTCCCCCGCCCCGTGGAGCCGGAGCAGATCGCCCCCATGGTCGAAGCGGGCCGCAGCCCGTTGCGCGGCGATCCCGAGCGTGCCCGGCACGTCGCCGCCGAAGTCGCCCGCGAGCTCAACCGTCCGCCCAGCCACTGGCCGGAACTCCGTCGTGGCCCCGCCCTGCCGCCCGAGGAGCGGGAACTGGTAAAATCCTGCCGACACCGGCTCGAGCAACTGGCCGAACGGGAATCGATCTGCCCGTCCCGGCTGGCGACCAGCGCCGAGCTCAGGCACTACCTGGCCAACCCGGATCGGCCATCACGACTCACCCAGGGATGGCGAGCCGCCCTGCTTGCCCCCGTGCTGCAGGGCGCACGTCAACCCGACTCCCCAGAAGACCGGAGGAACATCCGCAGATGACCGACAACGAGATCATCGAGCTGATTCAGGCCGAACTGCCCGACGCCCGGGTGCGTCCTGACGGCGAAGGCTGCAATTTTCGCATCGCGGTGACCAGCGAGGCCTTTGTCGGCAAGTCGCTGCTGCAGCAGCACCAGATGCTCAACCGCATCCTCAAGCCGGCCCTGGAATCGGGCGAGCTGCACGCCGTGACCTACGACACGCGCACCCCGGACAACTGATCCCCATCTTCGCGAGGAGAACCTGCCCATGCCGATCGACTCCAGCAACCGTGATCAACTCGAGGCGGCCGCCTTCCGCCGCCTGGTGGCCCACCTGCAGGAACGCACGGACGTGCAGAACATCGACCTGATGAACCTGGCCGGCTTCTGCCGCAACTGCCTGTCCCGGTGGTTGCGCGAGGAGGCCGAAAGCCAGGGCATCGAGCTGGACGACGCCGAGGCGCGCGAGCATGTCTACGGCATGCCCTACGAGGAGTGGAAGCGGCGCTACCAGAAGTAGTCCTGCCGCTCAGGCCCGACACTCGCAGAAAACCGCCCGGTCCGGGATGCTGTCCTGGCCGGGCGGTTTTTGCTGGAAGCGGCGTGAAGCAGTCACCGATTCAGGCCGGGACCCCTCAGAGCAGCTCCGGCCACTCGCCGTCGGCGATGGTCTTTTCGGCACGCTCGCGATAGAAGGCCACGTCGGCATTCTGGAACGGGCGGCTGTCGTTGGCGGTCATTACCCGGTACCAGCCGGTGTAGATCGCGAGGATGTCGTCGGCCGAATACCCCGGGACCTCGCGCGGGTCGGCGCTCTGTCCCTCGAGCTCGCCGAGCTGGTCCTCGATGATCTCGTGGAGCCGCACGATGACCGCCGCCAGCGGATCCTCACGATGGCGCGGCGCGGTCCCTCCAAGGATCCGCTCGGCCTCCTCGACGGACTCGGTGTGCGCCTCGAGCCTCTCGGCGACCTCGTCGAGCATGGGGGCCGCCTTTTCCAGTGCACGCGTGGCCGGCACCGGGAAACCCCGGCCCTGGGTGGAAACCACCTGCGCCTTGGCGATCTCCATGGCTGCGACCATCTTCGGCAGACCCGTCTCGCGGGCGCGACGAATCGCGACATCGAGACGGTCGGGCGTCATGGCCATGCCGCTGCCGAGGTACTTGAGGTACGCGATGCTGAGGTTCTCCCGCTCGAGATAGAGCTGGCTGCCACGGCGATAGGGCATCACCTCGTCCGAAGGCAGGCGCTGCTCGATCACCAGGTCATCCGGGTCGTCGGAGACCACCTTCGCACCCGACAGCGGCGTACCGCCGGACGGGTGGCAGGTGCCGCCGAGCGTCTTGCCCTTGCCGGTCTCGACCTTGTTGACCCGGAGCGTCAACGTGCCGTCATCGTGGATCGTCTCGACGATGCCCTCGGCATAGCCGTCAAGCTCCGGATTGGGCTGGAACATCGGCACGAAGACCTTCTCGCCCACCGAGAACTGCGCCGCCTGGGCAGCCCCGGCCGCCAGCAGCACGGCCGCGGCGATGCAGCCGGCGGACAGATGACCGATAATCCCACTCACGCGCGGGAAAGCGCACTTCAACATCATTCTTGCCTCGACTCGTCTTTCGTTCAGTCTGCGTACTCGCCCATGGAACCACAGAGACCATCCCCGCCACCCGAAGTTCTGCGCGCAGGACCCTCCGCCCATGCCGTCACGGCACAGCGGGTGACCGCGTGAAACACCGGGTCCTGGAAAGGCAGCGTGACGAATACGGCACGCTGGAGGTCACCGAGCGCGGCGGCGAGGTGGCCCTGCACTTCGGCAACGAGACCGACCAGTCGGCCTGGCGGCCCGATACACCGGAGCGGCTGTCGTTCGCCTACTACAAGGCCATGACCCTGCCCGTGGCCCTGCACCCGAACCCGTCGCGGGTCGCGATGCTCGGCCTTGGCGGCGGCGTCATGGCGAAGTTTCTTCTCGAACATACCGAGTCTAGCATCCACGCCACCGATCTGCGCCCGTCGCTGGGCCCGATCGCCGCACGCCATTTCGGCCTCGATCTCGACCACCCTCGCCTGGACGTGGCGTTCGCCGACATCACCGACCCGCAGTGGGTTCCCGGCTGGACACGGATCGACCTGCTCCTCATGGACGTGTTCGACGAGGCCGGCATGGTCGCACTGCCGGACGGGACGGTGGACAAGCTGGCGGAGTCGCTGGACGCCGGGGGGCTGGTCTGCGTGAACGTCTGGCGCAACACCATGCGCGCGGTGGTGGACATCCACCGGCAGCTTTCCGCTCACTTCCACCAGGACGCCCTGGTGGCGCACGTCCCGGACCGGCTCAATAGCGTGATGATCTACCGCCGGCAGCCCTGGACCCCGGCCGACCTGGAGGCGGGCGTCACCCGGATGGCGAATGCCCCGACCGCCCTGCGACGGGCCCAGGGCGAGGCCTGGCGGTGGCTCCAGCCCCTGCGCGGTCATCCCGGAACGCCCTGACCCGGGCACCGCCCGGCAGGACGGATTCCCCGGGTCCAGACGAAGAAAGGCCCGCCAGAGGCGGGCCTTTCGGAGTGTGGCGCAGCGGACGGGACTCGAACCCGCGACCCCCGGCGTGACAGGCCGGTATTCTAACCAACTGAACTACCGCTGCTTTGAGATGATGGTGGGTGGTGAGAGGCTCGAACTCCCGACCTAAGCCTTGTAAGGGCTCCGCTCTACCAACTGAGCTAACCACCCAACTGGAGCGGGAAACCGGATTCGAACCGGCGACCCCAACCTTGGCAAGGTTGTGCTCTACCAGCTGAGCTATTCCCGCTCATCTCAACGCAACCGATGTGATCGACTGCGTTTGCTAGAGCGCGCATTATACAAACCTCGACGAGCCGCGCAACCCCTTCACCGCACCCGATGACAAAAAAATTTCCAGCGACCTGACGGGGGATCGCCGGACCCCCACTTCACGAGCCAG
>NZ_JBKGYT010000032.1:0-21368 GCF_046545975.1 Guyparkeria sp.
GGGCGACGACGTGAGGCCGGCCTGCTTGGACCTCCTCCTTGTCCACGCCCGACATCAGCGTGTGGGCACGCTCCTCCAGCAGGGCGCGTTCGTCGGCATCTGCGGGCAGCAGGGTTCCAAGCTCTGGGAGCGCGCAATCGGGTCGGCCCGCCCGCACGGCCTCCCGCAGCACCTCGATGTCGAGCACGCTGACCAGGCGGTCGTCCGCCTCGATCCTGCCGGACAACAGCGAAGGGGGGGCGGTCTCGCCGTCGGAGAAGTCCCACGGCGCCGGTGCTGGTTCGGCCTCGACCACGTCGTACACCTCGTCGACCAGCAGGGCGAAGAAGTGCTGGTGGTTCTCGAGAATCACTACGCAGTCGGTGGTCCGCCAAGGCCTGGGAGGGTCTCCGTGCAGGCAATCGAGGTCGACGACGGGCACGATTGTGCCGGCCATATCGAAGCTGCCGATGACCGGTGGAGGGAGGGCCTCCTCGGGATTGAGCATGGGCAGCCAGTTGATCTGGTGGATGGCTTCGATGGGCAGGCCGTAAGCGTGGCCGCCGCGCGTCATCAGGAGGAAAGTGCTCCCTGCGTCCCTGTTTTCGGCAACGGTTTCGTGGGAGGCTCCCTTCGGTTCGTTGGGTGATTCGGAATGTCGGTGTTTTTCACTCACTGATCAGACTCCCGGTTCGGATGACAGTGCGTGGTGCGAACCTCAGGCACGGCGACCGGTCCTTCTTGTCGTGGGGGATGTTTCCGGCGCCTCCTCCAGTTCGGCGACCAGGTCGGCGGCGGTCCGTCCCTCGAAATATGGTATCTCGCGATTGGCGGGCATCCGGCGTAGCCGGTTAAGTGCCGCTGTTCGCAGGTGATGGGCCTTGTCGGGCTCGTCATTCGCTTCCCGCAGCAGCACGAGATGCAAATAGGCGGCAATCAAGTCGGGATCGAGGTACAGCGCCCGTTGCAGTGTGCCAACGGCGGCGTCCACCAGGCCCTGTGCTTCCTGGATCACACCCAGGAGGAAGAGGTCTGCTGCGGTTTTCCCCTCCCGTGCGAGCAGTGTTTCGACGGTTCGTCTCGCGGCGTCCGTGTCGCCGGTCTGCAGCAGGGCCCAGGCCTCCAGATGCATGCTTTCGGGGTCGTTTCGCGTACTGGCCGGGAGACGATGGAGGATCTCCAGTGCACGCCGATATTCGCCGGCGGCAAATCGCTGCCGGGCTTCCTCCAGCCGGGTCACCGGAGACGTTGGTGGCGGTGCGACCGGCTGGGCCGAACGTCGTTTGTCGGCCGGTGCGGTACGGGTGATGGGAACCTGCAGCGGGGGCAGTCTGGTCGTGCCGGCGACCTTTGTCCCTGGCAGCCGATAGTGAATGGTGGCGCCGGGCAGGTGTTCCGAGATCAGGCCTTGCGTGTCCACCCCATGCAGTTCGGAGTGACCGGTCATTAGGGCGCCCCCGGTGCGGAGGGTACGGGTCATCTTGCCGACAATGCGTGCGACGCTGGCTGTGTCCATGTAGATGAAGACGTTGCGGCACAGGATCAGGTCCATGTCGTGGAGCGGGCCGTGCTGGCCCGGGAAGCGGTCGGCCAGCAGGTTGCCTGGCTGAAAGTCGACCATGTCGGTGATTCGGCTGTCGAGCTGCCACCGGTTGCCACTGCGATGGAAATAGCGCGCACGGGTATGTTCGTCCAGGTTGCGCAGGGACCAGCGGCTGAAGCTCCCCCGGCGCGCGAGGTCGATGGCGGCCGGGTTGATGTCGGTGCCTACCAGTCGCAATTTCCAGGCCTCACGGTCGGGCAGGAGTTCGTCGAGCAGGATGGCGATCGAGTAGATCTCCTCGCCGCGCGAGCAGCCGGCCGACCAGACGCGCAGTTCACCGACATCGCGACGATCATGGATGAGGCGGGGCAGCAGATGCTGTCTCAGCACGCGGAACTGGCCCTCGTCGCGAAAGAAGTACGACTCGAGCACCGTCAGTTCGGTGATCAGGGTGTGCCACTCGTTGCGTGCTCGTGGCGAGTTTCCCTTCAGCAAGTCGAGGTACGCCTGTCCGTCGCGTGCCGTGGTGGCGCGGATGCGCTGGTGGAGGAACTCGCCGATGCGCGGCTTGTCGCCCCGCCTGAGCCGGATGCCCGTTCTTTCGGCGAACAGGGAGCGGAACGATTCGAGCACCGGTTCGGGAGCGGCGTCCATGCAGTTTCAATGACTCGGTTCGGATGGCAATAATCTACACTGCAGACTAGTCGCCGGATCCATACTTTGCCATGGCGTGACGAGGAAAAAACCGCATGCGGGACTACGCAGGGGTGTATCAGGAAAGAGGATTGGATACCGTCCTGATGCTCATCGACGATCAGCCTATCGTGGCCGACATGGTCAAGAGGGCCATCAGCGGTGAGCCCGATATCAATTTCCACTATTGCCAGGATCCCACCAGCGCGCTCAGGGAGGCGGAGAGCATACGCCCGACGGTCATCCTGCTCGACCTGGTGATGCCCGAGATGGACGGCATGACCCTGCTGAGGTTTCTTCGGGCCAATCCCGCCACCCACGACGTGCCGATTGTGGTGTTGTCTACCCGGGAAGAGGCGGATACCAAGGCGGCAGCCTTCGCCAACGGGGCTTACGACTACGTGGTCAAGCTGCCCGAGCGCCCCGAGCTTCTGGCGCGCATCCGCCATCATTCTGCCGCCTACATTCACAAGCTTCAGCGTGATGATGCCTTCCGTGCGCTCCGCGCCAGTCAGCAAGCTCTGGAGGAGAAGAACCTGGAATTGATGCGGCTCTCGGAGATTGATGGATTGACGAATCTGGCCAACCGGCGTCTGTTCGACGCCCGGATCGAAGACGAGTGGCGTCGCTCCCGGCGGACGGGCGAGCCGTTGGGGTTGGCCATGTTCGACGTGGACTGGTTCAAGAAGTACAACGACACTTACGGTCACCTTCAGGGAGACGAGTGTCTAAAAAAGGTGGCCAGGGTCCTGCTTGATGCCGCGCGCCGCCCGGCGGACCTGGCGGCTCGTTTCGGCGGTGAGGAATTTGTCATGCTCTTGCCGGAAACCGATCTTCAGGGGACGCGCAGGGTTGCCGACTGGGTGCGCCGCCATGTCGAGACCCTGGGATTGGAGCACCGCGAGTCACCGAATGGCGACCACGTCACTATCAGCGGCGGGGTGGCCTCCCGTGTGGGCCTCACTAACCAGCCGCCGGAGGTGCTGGTGGAGGCGGCTGATGAGGCCCTGTACAGGGCCAAGAAAGCAGGACGCAACCGCATCGTCGAGGAGGGACAGCCGGGAGAGGCTGCCCAACCGTTGCGAGGACATGCACATTGATCGGGTGAACCGGTCGAACAGACAAGTCGAGCCGTCGGACGGTTGCTTTCCGTCTGATTCGAACAGGAATGAATCGTGGGCGGGGGCGTGAATCGACGACTGCACCAGGACCATTTATCCAGGTGGGACGGATGGGACGTGCTTTGCCGTGACTTCAGCCGATGTGACAAATGCGTAAACGATCCGTGCCTAGCCGTGGTGGTGCCCGATCCCCTTCTCGAGATGGCATGGAGGCGCCAGGACGGGCCATTCCGACGATTCGCGGTGAGAGTCCACGTCGGCGCACGCGGTTGGCGAGGGCATCGGGCTCGGCCCTTGTCGCCGCCGGACTCTGGTGGGTGCTGGCCGGTCCGGAAAAGGCGCTGCACCCGCTGGGGGGGCTTGCCGTCGTCCTTGCCGTGGCGGCAAGCCTGGCACTGCCTGCCGGGCGGTCCGTGGGCATGCGCCTGGCCACGCTGCCCGGGCTGGCTGCCTTTTTCCTGCGTGCCTCGGTGGTCGGCGGCGTGGATGTCGCGTGGCGGGCCATCCACCCCCGCCTGCCGATCCGTCCCGGCTTCGTTCACTACCGTTGTCACCTGCTGCACGGCCCGCCACTGACCCTTTTCATGGGTATCGTGAGCCTGTTGCCGGGCACCCTGAGCGTGCGTCTGGAAGGGCGGCTGCTCACCGTGCACGTCCTCGACCGCGAATCCCGCTCGGTCGACGGCCTGCGTGAGCTCGAGCGCCGTGTCGCTGCCCTGTTCCCGTCTCCTCGATCCGGGCAGCGGCCCGAGGAAGATGCATGAACCTGTTCCTGGCCGCCGCCGCCGCGTTTCTGCTGTTCACCATCCTTCTCGGGCTCGTGCGCGTGCTGCGCGGCCCCGGCTCGGGTGACCGGATGCTGGCCGCGCAACTGTTCGGTACCGCGGGCGTTGCCATTCTCCTGCTGCTGGGGTTCGCCCTCGATGCGCCCGCGCTGATGGATGTGGGGCTGGTGTTCGCGTTGCTCTCGGCCGTCGCGGCGGTGGCCTTCGTCCGTCAGCAGCGTCTGCCCGAACCGGGGGACCCAAGGGCGGTGGGAGAAGAGAAAGCCCCCACAAGGGAGGGAGGAGACGGATGATCGCTGATGCACTGACCGTCGTCCTGGTGCTGGCCGGGCTGGGTTTCTTCGCCGCCGGCACGGTGGGTGTCCTGCGCTTTCCGGATGTCTATACCCGCCTGCATGCCCTGACCAAGGCCGACAATCTCGGGTTGGGGCTGGTGATCGCCGGTCTCCTGTTCCAGACCGACGGGCCGGCGGCCATGTTCGTGCTGCTGCTCGTGTGGTCGCTGGTGCTGGTCTCGGGGACCGTCGTGGCGCACCTGATCGCCCAGCGAGCGCGCACCCACGGGGCGTTCGAGCCCACCGGGCGAGAGGGGGCTGCTCGCGGCCCGGGGGAGGACGGGGAATGAGCGCCGTGCTGTTCGTCTTCGACCTGATGCTGCTCGTCGGGCTGGGGGCCGTCGCCTGGCACTGCCTGACCAGCACGGATCTCTTCCGCGCCGTGGTGCTGTTCATCGCGCTCGGTCTGCTGCTCGCCATGGCCTGGGTGCGGCTCGAGGCGCCGGACATCGCCCTGGCCGAGGCCGCCATCGGGGCCGGGGTGACCGGTGCGCTGCTGCTGATCACCCTCGAGCGCCTCAAGCGCCTGGAGGCGGCTCACCCGGCCGGCAGGGACGAGGAGCGTGCCACGGCCACCCCGGCGAGATCGGTCCTGCCGGTCATCGTCATGGCCCTCGCCGCCGCCCTGGGACTGCTGCTGGCCTGGGCACTGCTTGCCCAGCCCGAGACGGCGGGGCTGCAACCGCTGGTGGACGCCCAGATGCACCGCTCGGGCGTGGACAACCCGGTCACCGGCGTGTTGCTCAATTTTCGCGCCTACGACACTTTCCTCGAACTGGCCGTCATCGTGCTGGCACTGCTGGGTGCCTGGTCGCTGGGCCGGTACGAGTCCGTTCCGGCCCGCCCGGTGCCCGGCCCGATGCTGCCCGGGATCCTGCGTTTCCTGACCCCGGTGGCCATCGTCACCGCGGTCTACCTGTTATGGGCCGGTGGCCACGAGCCCGGCGGGGCGTTCCAGGCCGGGGCGGTGCTGGCCGCTGCCGGCATCCTGATCGTGCTGGGCCGCCCGCGTCACCTGCCTGTCGCCCCGGGCCAGCTACTGCGACTGGGCCTGGTGGCCGGGCTTGCGCTTTTTCTCGCGATCGGCCTGTACGGCCTGCTGTTCGGCCCGGGTTTCATGGGTTACGTGGAGGCCTGGGCGTATCCGCTGATCCTGGCGATCGAGGTGGCAGCGACCCTGTCCATTGCGCTGACGCTGGTGGCCCTGTTCATCGGGGGACGCCCCCCCGGGGAGGATCGGTGATCGACTGGCCCGGCCCGGCGCTCCTCTACCCGATCGGCGGCGTGTTCCTGTTCGTGCTCGGCCTGTATGCCGTGGTCGTGCGTCGCCACCTGATCCAGAAGGTGCTGGCATTGAACGTGATGGGTTCGGGGGTGTTCATGGTGTTGCTGTCGGTGGCCGCCCGGGGAGGCGCGCCCGATCCGGTGGCGCAGGCCCTGACGCTGACCGGCATTGTCGTCGCCGCCAGCGCGACGGCCTTCGCGCTGGCCCTCGTGGTGCGCCTCAAGCGGGTGACGGGAGCGGCAGAGATCGATGTGCGTGCCGGTAGCGACGATGACGGGACGCGCGGCCCATGATGCCGCTGGCCGCCGTCCCCCTGTCCACGCTCACCGCGGGGCTGGCCGCCGGCGGCCTGCTGGTGGCCATTCTTGCCACCGCCTTCCCGCGCGCGGCGCAGGGGATCGGCGCGATCGGGGCGGTGCTGCTCGCCGGGCTGACCGCCCTGGTGGCCGTCCTCTTCGCCGGGGAGCCGGAGCCGGTCACCCGCATCGGGCTGGGCGGCTGGGAAGCGCCGCTGGGCGTGGTGCTGCACCTCGACGGCCTGGCCGTGGTGATGCTGGGGATGACGGCCGCGACCTCGCTTGCGGCCAGCCTTTATGCCGTCGGCTACATCGATGGTCCCGCCGCGCGCCGGCAGTTCTGGCCGTTGTGGCTGTGGCTGTGGGCGGCCCTGAACCTGCTGTTTCTCTCGGGCGACGTCTTCAACCTGTACGTCACCCTGGAGCTGGTCGGCCTGGCCGCGGTGGCGCTGGTGGCCCTGGCCGGCAGCCCCTCCGCCGTGACCGCCGCGATGCGCTACCTGCTCGTCAGCCTGATGGGCTCGATGGCGTACCTCATGGGGGTGGCGCTCCTGTACGGGCAGTACGGGGTGCTGGACCTGGTCGAGATGGCCGGCCTGGTGGCGGCCGACCCGACCATACCGCGGGCCACGTTGCTGGCCGCCGCGCTGATGACGGCCGGTCTGATGCTCAAGGCCGCCCTCCTGCCGCTGCACATGTGGCTGGCCCCGGCCCACGGTGCCGCGCCGGCCCCGGTCAGCGCGGTGCTCTCCGCGCTGGTGGTCGCCGCCTCGTTCTACCTGATCCTGCGCCTGTGGCTGGGGGTGTTCGCACCGCTGAGAGTCCCAGGGATCGGCATGGTGCTGGGAACGTTCGGTGTGGCCGCGCTGGTCTGGGGCTCGCTGCAGGCCCTGCAAGCCACCCGTCTGAAACGCATCATCGCGTACTCGACCGTGGCCCAGCTCGGTTACCTGCTGCTGGCCTTCCCGCTCATGGCGATCACGCCGGGAGCCTGGAAGGGCGTGGTCTTCCTGGCCGTGGCGCATGCGCTGGCCAAGGGGGCCGTCTTTCTCGCCGCCGGAACCCTGCAGCGGGCCGCTGGCCATGACCGCCTGGCCGACCTCGGCCCGGTACTGCGCGCCCGGGGACGGATCGCCTTCGCGATGGGCCTGGCCGGAATGAGCCTGGTCGGGCTGCCTCCGACCGGCGGCTTCGTGGCCAAGTACCTGCTGCTGGATGCCGCCCTGCCGGGCGTGGTTGGCGGAACGGGCGGGATGGCGCTGGCCGTGTTCTGGGTGGCGGCGATCCTCGGCGGGGGGCTGCTGTCCGGGGCCTACGTGCTGAGGATGGTCGCGCCGGCCTTCCACCGCGGTGCCCCGGATCCGGGTCAGGCCGTTTCGGCGTGGATGGTCTGGGTGCCCATGCTGCTGGCGCTGGCTTCGGTGCTGCTCGGGCTGGTCGGCGTGCCGATCATGCTCATGCTCGGTCACACGACGGGGGGCGCATGAACGGGAACGGCGTGTTGCTGCTGTTGATCCTGGCATCCTCCCTGGTCGTCGGGCTGGTGATCTTCTTTCTTCCCGATCGCTGCCACCGCCTGCGCGCGACGCTGAACCTCCTCGGTGCGACCATCAAGATCCTGCTGGTCTCGTGGCTGCTGTTTCTCGTTCACCAGGGCGAGACGTTCCGGCTGGCGTTCGAGGTGCTGCCGGGCATCGACCTGGTGCTGGCCGCGGATGCCCTCTCGCTGCTGTTCGCCAGTCTCTCGGCGCTGTTGTGGTTCGTCACCACCGTGTACGCGATCGGTTACCTCGAAGGTTCGCCGCGCCCGTCGAGGTTCTTCGGCTTCTTCTCGCTGTGCGTCAGCGGGGCGGTGGGGGTCGCGCTCGCGGGCAACCTGATCACCTTCCTGGTCTTCTACGAGGTGCTGATGCTCGCGACGTGGCCGCTGGTGGTGCATCGCGGCACCCCGGAGGCCCTGCGGGCGGGCCGCCTGTACCTGGCTTACACGCTGGGCGGAGGGCTCGTGCTGCTGACGGGGGTGGTAGGGCTGTCCCTGCTGGCCGGCTCGCCGGATTTCACCCCCGGGGGATATCTCGCGGGGGTAGCCGGTTCCGGGAGTGCCCCGCTCGTGGTGGTATTCGTCCTGCTGATCGCCGGCTTCGGGGTGAAGGCCGCCCTGGTGCCCCTGCATGCCTGGTTGCCGCGCGCGATGGTCGCACCGGCGCCGGTGAGCGCGCTGCTGCACGCGGTCGCGGTGGTCAAGGCCGGGGCGTTCGGCATCGTGCGCGTGATCAACGACGTGTTCGGCGTCGAGCTGATGCGCGACCTGGGTCTGGCCACGCCGCTGGTCACCGTCGCCGTGATCACCATCCTCTACGGCTCGGTCCAGGCCCTGCGAACCGATGACCTCAAGCAGCGGCTGGCATTCTCCACCGTCAGCCAGATCTCCTACATCGTGCTGGGGGTGGCCCTGGCCGGGCCCTTGGGGGTGATCGGCGGGCTGGTGCACCTGGTTCACCAGGGGGTCACCAAGATCACGCTGTTCTTCTGCGCCGGCAACTTCGCCGAGACGCTCGGCATCCACAAGATCAGCGAGATGGACGGTGTCGGTCGACGCATGCCGCTGACCATGCTGGCATTCACCATCGGGGCGCTGGGGATGATCGGCGTACCACCCCTGGCCGGTTTCGTGACCAAGTGGTACCTCGGCCTGGGGGCACTGGAGGCGGGTCAGGCCTGGGTGCTGGGGGTGCTGGTGCTCAGCGGGCTGTTGAATGCCGCCTACTTCCTGCCCCCGGTGATCCGCGGCTGGCTGGGGAGTCGCTCGCGTCCGTGGCAGGAATGCATGTCGTCGTCGGGGCGTTCCGAGACCCGCCGGATGCTGCTCCTCCCCGTGCTGTTCACCGCCGTGCTGACCGTGGGCGTGGGGCTGCTGGCCGGGCTGCCGTTCAGCCCGCTGTTCTGGGTAGAGTGGATCGTGGCCGAGGGGCACTTCGTGGTGGGGGACGTTCCATGAGCGCGCTCGTGCTTCTGGCGGTGCCCGCGCTGCCGCTGCTCCTGGCATTGGCGATGGCCTTCTCGCCGTCGCCGCGCCTGCAGCGGCTGACGCCCTGGACGACACTGCCGGCCCTCGGGCTGGCCGTGGCCGGATCCGACGGCGGCCCGGCCAACGTGGACTGGCTGCTGGTCGGGGTGGAGCTGGGTCTGGATCCGGTGGGGCGGATCTTCCTGCTGCTGACCGCCACGCTGTGGCTCGCCGCGGGCCTCTACAGCCTCTCCGACCGACGGGGCGATCCGCAGGCGCGGCGCTTTCACCTGTTCTTCCTGCTCGCCATGAGCGGCAACCTCGGCTTGGTGCTGGCCAGTGACGCGGTGGGTTTCTACCTGTTCTTCTCCCTGATGAGCCTGGCCTCCTGGGGGCTGGTCATCCACCGGGAGAACCGCGAGGCGTGGCGTGCCGGCCGCGTCTACCTGGTTACCGCCCTGGTCGGCGAGCTGGTACTGTTCGCCGGCCTGGTCCTGAGCGTCATGCAGGCCGGCAGCACCCGGATGACGGAGATCGCCGCCGCCGGCCCGGGCGGCTGGGCGCTGGTGCTGCTGGTGGTCGGCCTCGGCGTCAAGGCGGGGATGCTGCCGCTGCACTTCTGGCTGCCGCTGGCGCATCCCGCCGCTCCCGTGCCGGCCAGCGCGGTGTTGTCCGGGGCGATGATCAAGGCGGGGCTGCTCGGTTGGCTGCGCCTGCTGCCGCTGGATCCGGGCGGATCGGTCGGGCTGGGCGAGACGCTGGTGGTGCTGGGGTTCCTCGCCGCATTCCTCGCCGCCCTCGGCGGCGTGATGCAGGACCGGCCGAAGACCATCCTCGCCTATTCGAGCATCAGCCAGATGGGGTTGATGACCGTGGGTGTGGGGCTGGCCCTGCTGCTGCCCGAGGCCCGGGGCGCGCTGGTCGCCGCCGTGGCCTTCTACGCCCTGCACCACGGGCTGGCCAAGGGGGCGCTGTTCCTCTCCGTGGGGATCGTCGACCGCATCCCGTCCGGGGTCGTCGCCCGGTACGTCACGATCGCCCTGCTGGTGCTCCCCGCACTGGCGGTCGCCGGCATTCCGCTGACCTCCGGGGCCCTGGCCAAGTCGCTGCTGTCCACACCGCTCTACGCCAGTGATTTGGCGTTCCTGAAGGGGTGGTTCGGCCTGGCCATGGTCGGCAGCACGCTGCTGGTGATTCGTTTCCTGTGGTGCCTGCGCGCCTCGGCCGCGGTCGCCGCCGGGCCGCGCGACGGTCGGCGCTGGTTGCCCTGGGCCGTGCTGTCTTCGATGAGTGTCCTGTTGCCGCCGGTCATGCCCATCGTCGGCTTCGTGGAGGTGCGGGCGACCGCGGGCGATCTGCTCGGCTGGTCGCTGGTATGGCCAGTGCTCGCGGGTCTGGCGTTAGCCCTGATCGCCGCCCGGATCTACCGGGAGGGAGGCAGCCCGCGCCTGCCGGAAGGCGATCTCGTGGTGCCGCTCGAACGCGTCGTGACCGGGGGCGCTCGCCTGGTCTCCCGGTGGCGACCCGTCTCCATCGCCCCGCGATTGCGGGCCCGGGCACGTCTCTGGTGTCGCCTGGGCCGCGGCTTCCTGCGACGGACGGAGAACACCCTGATCCGCTGGGAAGTGTTCGGTGCCCTGTTCCTGGGCCTGACGCTCTTCTTGTACGGGGTGCTGACGATCTCCTGAGACTGCCAGGACGCCACGGCGGCGGAATGCGGTGACGCCTCGATCCGCCTTCCTGTCGCCAAACCCGCACCCTTGTCGTGCCCGCATCGCCCCTTTCCCTGGAAAATGGGGCAAGACTCGTCGCCAACCCGTTGATCCCGAAGCCGCTCCGGGTGCTTGGGTCTGGTGAGTGAAAAGTGAGGTTCGCTCTTTGCCCTGACGCATCCGGTGGTTTCCGGGGGGCGTTCGTGAAAATGCCCTAAAAGCAGGGACTTGGTGTCTAGACTCTTTAGCAGAGAGTCGGCTTGCCCGAGCAAGGGGAGGGGCATGGCGGTGCGGTGAGGTCCACATCGCGACCGGCTCGTCGGAGCCATCGGCAGATGGTGAGCCCCCGACAGGACCGGCGGATCCGCAGTTCGGGGTAGTGGTAATCGTCAATCACCGACTTGAACGGTGAGGAGGTGGATCATGGCACTTGTCAGGCAAGCGAAGTCCCGGAGCCTGTCGCCCACGCTGGCGGTCGGCATGGCAGTGGCGCTGGTAAGCGGTGGAATGGCAGTCGCGGACGAGGTGACAGTCAGCGACGACAGTCGCATGGAGACCGACCCGCCGTTCGGGGGTCCCATGAACGTGGAGTACGCCCAACGGCTATGGGATCGGCTGGCCGGCAACCAGCTCGTGGGGCCGGACGCGGTCCGCAGCTATCCCTACGAGGGCGACCACCCGCACGGCCAGGCGCTGGAATACCTGGAAGCCGTCATCACGGTCGACGGCCACTCGGGCGTGGCGATGGTGAAGAACAATTACGGCGGGGAGGGTGACGACTTCGAGGCGCTCAAGGAGGGGGTGCTGAACGACCGCATGGGCACGCTGTCCTCGGTCACCGTCATGTTCCAGCGGGAGGAGGGATACGATTCCGACCACGATGACTGGTACTGGGCCAAGTTTCAGCCCGACGGCCAGCTCGAGAAGAACCCGGATGGCGTGTCTCTGGCCGGGCGCGTGGCCAAGGGTGCCAGTGAGGGCTGCATCGCCTGCCACGCGGCCGCGCCGGGAGACGATTACGTTTTCACCCACGATCGCCTTGCCGAGTAGCGATCTCGGCGTGGTTTGCAGGAACGAACTGGAGACCGCGCCGCGTGGCCCGCTATTCCGGTCGACCACACCGCACGAGCCGCGGCCACTTTCGGGGGCCACGGATTTCTCGTGTCGAGTCGGTCACATCCACATCGACAGGGTGAACGAGCCGAAGTGGTCGTTGTGATTCTGGGTCGAGAACTCCTTCGTGCGCCAGACGACGGTGTAGGCGAACTGGAAACGATCCCAGTTGACGGCGAAGCCGAGCTGGACGTCGCCCACCCACGGCTCGCGCTCGACGGAATGGCTGTCGTGCCAGGTGTTGCCGTCGAGCAGCAGGTTGTGGGCCATGTAGCGCCCCTCGAGCGCGCCGAAGACGTACCAGCCCAGGCCCTGGCCGGGACGGAAGAAGCTGCGTTCGCCCTGGGCCGGGTCGATGGAGGGGATGCCGTAACTGCGATCCAGGCCATCACCGTAGCGTGCCGCCAGACCCGCCGAGGCGTAGGTGTGGAGGTTGCCCAGCGCCAGGCCGGCACTGGGGCCATACTCGAGCTCGTGGGAACGCCACGAGGCCCGACGCGACCAGGCGTGTTCGTAGCCGAGGTTGAGGAACGGCTCGTTTTCCAACTGGTGGCTCCAGCCCTCTGCCCCGTCCCCCGTGACGTTCTTGTGGAAGTACCGCTGGATCCAGCCGGCGCCGGAGGCCGGGCCGACCATGCCGGCGTCGAGGTGCAGGCTGCGCGTTTCGCGCCAGCCGTCGTTGCGCTGCTCGCCGTGCAGGGACAGCCCCGTGGCCAGCACGCCGGCATAAGGGCGGTCGTCTTCCTGCAGTTCGGCAATCGTGATGTCGTCCGGCGTGTACATCCGCTGGCCGACCCGGTAGGTCACGCCATCGACATCATCGTGATGCCAGCCGGGGATGACATCGGTCATCCTCCGGCTCCAGTGGTCCGGGTCCGGGGCGAAGGCCCAGGAGATCTCCGCCCCGTTGGTGTAGTGGCCGTCACCGGCCCCGACCCAGGCGTCGTTCTCCGACTTGACCGAGAGCAGCCCCTCGGCTGCGGCCGGGGAGGCCAGCGCCAGGAGGCCGAGAGCGAGCAGGGGCGCGTATCGGTGGCGGGTGACGGTCATCGCGGTGGTCTCGTCTTGCACGGGTCTCGTCATGGTCATGGATCGAAGTGGCTTTCAAGGATACAGGGTACGCCTTCCCTCGGGCCGCAGAGAACCGTCGGTCAGAGGCAGCGACTGATGCGCACCACGTCCTCTTCCGATTCGAGCACCTGCTCGTCGAAGCCGAGGCGGGCGCCGAGTTCGCGCATGCCGGTATTGCGCTGAAGGACGTCCCCGAACAGCTCGCGCACGCCGCGCTGGCGGGCATACTCCACCAGTATCCGCAGCAGGGCGGTCCCCAGTCCACGGGCCTGCCAGTCGTCGTCCACCACCAGGGCGAACTCGGCCGTCTCGCCGTCGGGCTCCATGTTGTAGCGTGCCACCCCGATCTGCTCTTTCTTGCCGTCCTGCTCGTGCAGCGCGATGAAGGCCATTTCCCGGTCGTAGTCGATCTGCGTGAAGCGCACCAGCATTTCGGGGGTGAGTTCGTTGAGGACCCGCATGAACCGCATGTAGCGGCTTTCCCGGGAGAGTCCACGGACGAAGGCCTGCTCGGTTTCCGCGTCTTCCGGACGGATCGGGCGCAGTGTCACCGCGGTGCCGTCGGCCAGTGTGACCTCGCGCTTGAAGTGCATGGGGTAGGGATAGATGGCCATGTGGGCATAGGCATCGAGCGCCGGTGGTTCGTCGGAGAGCTCGATCCGTGCATCGACGGCCATCACGCCGTGTTCGCCGGCGAGCAGCGGGTTGATGTCGACCGCCCCGATGGCGGGCAGCTCGCAGGCCATCTCCGAGACGCGCCGCAGCACCTCCTCGACCTGGTGTCGCTTCACTTCGGGTGCATTGCGGAATGGCCCGAGCAGGCGGGCAGCGCGGGTCTGGTCGACCATCCGGCGGATCAGCACCGTGTTGAGCGGGGGCAGGGCGAGTGCTCGGTCGCGGATGACCTCGACGGCGGTGCCGCCCATGCCGAAGGCGATCACCGGGCCGAAGACCGGGTCGCGGCTCACCCCCACCAGCAGTTCGCGCGGGTGGCCCACCACGGCCATGCGTTCGACGGTCACGCCCTCGATCTCGATGTCCGGGTATTCCCCCCGGAGGCGGTCGAGCATCTCGCCTGCCTCCTCGCGTACCGCCCTGGCATCGTGCAGGTTCAGGCGCACGCCGCCCACGTCGGTCTTGTGGGTCATGGCCGGCGCGCTGATCTTGAGGGCGACCGGGAAGCCCAGCCCCTGGGCGGCGACCATGGCCTCGTCGGCATCGCGCGCGAGGATGGCCTGCTCGGCGGGAATCCGGAATGCCTGCAGCACGGCCTTGGCCTCGCGGGTGGTCAGAACCCGGCGTCCGGCCTGCCGTGCCGAGTCGAGGATCAGCCGGGCGCCCTCGATGTCCGGGGGCGAGTCGTCGGTCAGCGGCGCCGGGGTCTGCAGCAGCAACTGCTGGTTGCGGCGGTGGGTCAGCAGGTAGGCCAGCGCCTCGACGGCCGCCTCCGGAGAGGTGAAGTTGGGAATGCCGGCCGCGTCGAAGAGGTCGCGGGCCTCGGCGACCAGGGTCTCGCCCATCCAGCAGGCGACCACCGGCTTGCGGGTGCTCCGCTGCGAGCGTACCTGCTCGATCACTTCGCGGGCGCAGCCGGTCGGGTCGGTCATCGCCTGCGGGGTGAGCATCACCACCAGCATGTCGACGCCCCCGTCGGCCAGGCAGATTTGCAGGGCCTCGGCATAGCGTGACGGCGTGGCGTCGCCGAGGATGTCGACGGGATTGCCCCGCGACCAGTGCGGCGGCAATGCCTTGTCGAGCGCGGCCACGGTGTCCGGAGCCGGCTCGGCCAGCGGCACATCCAGGTCGGCGGCGCGGTCGGCGGCCATCACGCCGGGACCGCCTCCGTTGGTCAGGAGCAGGAGCTTCTCGCCGCGTAGCATGAGGCGGCCGGCCAGCGTCTGGGCGGCCGAGAACCACTGGCTGATTCGTTCGACCCGCACCACGCCGGCGCGGGCCAGCGCCGCGTCGAAGACGTCGTCGCCACCGACCATCGCCCCGGTATGGGTGGCCGCGGCCCTTGCCCCGGTCTCGTGGCGCGCGGACTTGAGGACGATCACGGGCTTGAGGCGCGCGGCGGCCCGCAGGCCGGTGAGAAAGCGGCGGGCGTCGCGGATGCCTTCGATGTAGAGCAGGATGCCGCTGGTCTCGGGGTCGAGCGCCAGGTAGTCGAGGATCTCGCCGAAGTCGAGGTCGGCCGCATCGCCGGTCGAGCCGATCGCGGAGAAACCGATGCCGCGTTCGGTTGCCCAGTCGAGAACGGCGGTGACCATCGCGCCCGACTGTGACACCAGGGCCAGGTGGCCGGGTCGGGCCTGGTTGTGGCTGAAGGTGGCGTTGAGACCGATCGACGGGCGCATCAGGCCCAGGCAGTTCGGCCCGACCAGGCGGACGCGATGGTCCTCGGCGATCTCGACGATCTCCCGGCGCAGGCGCGGACCGTTCGGGTCGCACTCGCCGAAACCTGCCGACAGGATCACCGCGCCCTGCACGCCGGCCGCGCCGCACTGGCGCAGGATGTCGGGCACCGTGACCGCGGGCGTGGCGATCACCGCCAGGTCGATCGGTTCCGCCGGGTGGCCCAGCTCGGCACGACAGGCCAGCCCCTGCACGTGCTCATGGCTGGGGTTGACCGGAATCACCGTCCCCGTGTAGCCGGCCTCGAGCAGGTTGGCGAGCACGGTGGTTCCGAGTGCGCCGGGTCGTTCGCTGGCGCCGAAGACGGCCACGCCACGGGGATTGAAGATCGGTTCGAGAGCATGTGCGCCCACGGCGTCCTCCCGGTAGGATTGGGGATCGTCACGTTTCAGGTGAAATCGTCATGGCAGTTGCCCTGGTCTCGCATCCCGACTGCGAACTGCACGACAACCTCAGTGTAGGCGGATACCGGCATCCGGAGAATCCGTCTCGGCTGGCCGCGATCCACGACCAGCTCATCGCGCAGGGCGTCGAGCCGTGGCTGTTCCCGATCCAGGCCCCGGAGGCGGCACGCGAGGATCTGCTGCTGGCGCACTCGGCCGACTACGTCGACTCGATCTTTCGCCGCGCCCCCGACCAGGGCACGGTCGACCTGGACGACGACACCCGCATGAATCCCCATTCACTGCACGTGGCGCGCCTGGCGGCGGGCAGTGGCATCGCCGCGGTGGACTGGGTGCTCGAGGCAGAGGGTCGGCGCGCCTTCTGTGCCGTGCGTCCGCCGGGGCACCACGCCGGCCGGGACCGTTCGGCGGGCTTCTGTATCTTCAACAACGTCGCGATCGCCGCCCGGCACGCGCTGGAACGCCACGGGCTGACACGCGTGGCGATCGTGGACTTCGACGTCCATCACGGCGACGGCACCGAGGACATCGTCGCCGGAGACGGGCGCATCCTGTTCTGCTCGAGCTTCCAGCACCCGTTCTATCCCTACAGCGGCAGCACCTCGGGCGCGGCCAACGTGCTGCCGGTCCCCCTGCCGGCGGCCACCGACGGGCCGACCTGGCGCGCGGCAGTCGCCGAGGGCTGGTTCGAGGGCATCCGCGCCCATCGGCCGGAACTGATCCTGGTCTCGGCCGGTTTCGACGGCCACCTGCTCGACGACATGGCCAGCTTCGGCCTGGTGGAGGACGACTACCGCTGGATCACCGAGCGCCTCGTCGAGCTGGCCGACGAGTCCGCCGAGGGGCGGGTCGTTTCCATGCTCGAAGGCGGCTACGACCTCCACGCCCTGGGGCGGAGTGCCTGCGTGCACGTCCAGGCGCTGATGGAGTCCTGACCACATCCGGAACAGGGGTTTAGCCAACGCATTGATTGATCGCGTCGCAGTGCCGCTGGTGGACGCGGCACATCCCTGTCCTGTCCCAGCGCAGGCCCGGTCTTTTCCGGTCATGTCGGCGTTGATCCGATGAAACTTGCGCGAGGGGAAAGGAGCGTCCAACGGCGAGGAAAGCCGCTTGAGCAGGTCCCTGCCGGCAGGACTCATCGGGAGGTGGACCAGGCGCAGGAGGCCGCCTCGCCTTACAACCGCCGCGGGTCGAAGGGCAGCCAGCTTCGCTGAGCGGCGCGGAGTGTCGTCAACGGCGTGGTCGATCGAGCGATGACTGGACTAGGCTTGGCGGACGACGTCGATTTGAGGTCGACTCAGGGAGGCCCGTGATGAACGATGCGTCCGCGATGCCGCACATGCCCCGTGACTGGCGTCACCGAGATCGGGGAGGCCGCCGATGAGCGTGCACAACCGGGAGATCGCGGCCTGTCTCGACCGGCTCGCGACCCTGCTGGAGATCGAGGGCGCCAACCCGTTCCGCGTCCGGGCCTATCGCAACGCCGCCCGCGTGATCGAGGGGCAGGGCGCACAGATGTCGGCCTTGCTGGCCGAGGGGCATGATCTCGCCGAACTGCCGGGCATCGGCAAGGACCTGGCCGGGAAGATCGCCACGCTGGTGGACACCGGCGAGTTGCCGATGCTGAACGAGGTCGAGGCGCGCGTGCCGGCCGCCCTGGCCGAGATGACCGAGATCGAGGGGCTGGGTCCCAAGCGGGTGGGGCAGCTCTACCGCGAGCTCGGCGTCCGCAGTCTCGATGATTTGTCCCGCGTGCTCGAGTCGGGCCGGGTACGCGAGCTCGAGGGCTTCGGCGAGAAGCTGGAGAAGACCATCGGGGCGGGAATCGAGGCGCTGAAAAACGGCCAGCCGCGGATGCGCTGGGCGGATGCCGAGGCGATCGCCGAGCCCTTGGCCGAGTGGCTGCGAGGGATCGACGGCGTCAAGAAGGTCTGGCTTGCCGGCAGCTACCGCCGCGGGAAGGAGACCGTCGGCGATCTCGACATCCTGGTGACCTGTCGCAGGGATTCCCCCGTGATGGATCGCTTCGTCGCCCACGAAGATGTGAGCCGCGTGGTGTCCCACGGCGGCACCCGCTCGACCGTCCACCTGCGCTCGGGCCTACAGGTGGACCTGCGCGTGGTCCCGGCGGTCGGTGCCGGGGCGGCACTGCATTACTTCACCGGCTCGAAGGCGCACAACATCGCGGTGCGCCGGCGCGGCGTCGAACGCGGGCTGAAGATCAACGAGTACGGGGTCTACCGGGACGAGAAGCGGATCGCCGGCCGGACCGAGGACGAGGTCTTCGAGGCCGTCGGCCTGCCGTTCGTCGCCCCGGAACTGCGCGAGGATCGCGGCGAGATCGAGGCCGCGGAGGCACGGCGACTGCCCGATCTGGTCTCGCTGGCGGACATCCGCGGCGACCTGCACTGCCATACCGATGCCACCGACGGCCAGCACGACCTCGAGACCATGGCGCGGGCGGCGCAGGCGAGGGGCTACGAGTACCTCGCGATCACCGACCACTCGAAGGCCGTGCGCGTGGCCAACGGACTGGACGCCGACCGGCTGCTCGCGCAGGTCGACGAGATCGACCGGCTCAACGAGGCGCTCGAGGGCATCACGATCCTCAAGGGCATCGAGGTCGACATCCTCGCCGACGGGCGGCTCGACCTGCCCGACGACGTGCTCGACCGGCTGGACCTCGCCGTCTGCTCGATCCACTCGCGCTTCAACCTCTCGGAAAAGCAGCAGACCGAGCGGGTGCTCCGGGCGATGGAAAACCCGCACTTCACCATCCTCGGCCACCCCACCGGCCGGCTGATCAACCAGCGCCGCCCCTACGCCATCGACCTGGGGCAGGTGATCCGGGCCGCGGCCGAGCGCGGCTGCTTCCTCGAGGTCAACGCCCAGCCGTCGCGACTGGACCTGGACGATGCGGCCTGCATGCTCGCCCGCGAGCAGGGGGCGAGGATCGCCGTGTCCACCGATGCCCATGCCGATGTGCAGCTCGATGCCATGCGCTTCGGCATCACCCAGGCCCGTCGCGGCTGGCTCACCGCCGACGACGTCATCAACACCCGCGGGCTTGCCGCCCTGCGCAAGCTGATCGGCTGACGCCATGCCCGAGCTGCCCGACGTCGAGACCTTCCGCCGGACCCTGGACCACCACGGTCTGGGTCGGCCCGTGCGCCGCACGACGGTGAGTGCCCCGGACCTGCTGGCCGACATCTCGCCGCAGTCGCTGGGCCGGCTGCTCAAGAACCACCCGCTGGCCGAGACCCGTCGCCACGGCAAGGTCCTGTTCGCCGCGCGCGAGGGACGCGACGGCTGGCTGGTGCTGCACTTCGGCATGAGCGGCAGCCTGGTGATGATCGAGGGGCGGGACGCGCCCCCCGAGCATGCCGGCCTGGTGATCGCCTTCGACCTGGGTGGCTTTGCCTACGTCTCGCCGCGTCGGCTGGGCATGATCGGCTGGACGCAAAGCCCCGAGGCGTTCGTCGCCTCCCGGGGGCTGGGACCGGATGCGCTGGCGGTCGACCGCGAGCGCTTCGTCCCGGACCTGCGCGGGCATCGCGGGGCGATCAAGTGCTGGCTGATGGACCAGGCGCGGCTCGCCGGCATCGGCAACGTCTACAGCGACGAGATCCTGTTCCACGCCGGGATCCACCCGAAGCGCGCCGGCAACACGCTCGACGAGCCGGAGGCGAAACGCGTGTACGAGGCCATGCGGCGGGTGCTCGAGGAAGCGGTGACCGCCCGCGCCGACCCGGCACGGCTGCCGGACGGCTACCTGCTGCCACGTCGCGAGAAGGGCGGCCGTTGCCCTCGCTGTGGTGAGGCGCTGGCCACGGCACGGGCCTGCGGCCGGACGGCCTGGTACTGCCCGCGCTGCCAGGCGCCGGACGAGGTCAGCCGCTGACCTGCAGCCGGTCGAGGACGTCGTAGACCCCGGGCACGGCGAAGCAGTCGCCCACCGCGAAGCGCCTCTCGTCCTCGGTGGACACCGCGCCGTCGAGGTGCACGATGCCGGCGGCGGTGCCGACACGCAGCTGGTCGGCGCGCACCATCGGGTCCTTTTCCAGGACGATGCGCACCGCGTCGTTGATCTCGTCGTCCGAGTCTTCCTCCGGCGGATCGACCTCGAGGCAGTTGTCGACCGCCTCGCAGCCCCGGATCCACCACATCAGCGCCTCGGCGAGGCGTCGATGCGACAGGCTGCCGACCGAGCCGCTGAGGGTGATCGTGCCCGGTTCCTCGACGGCCACCAGGATCCGGCCGGCATCCGGGCCGCCGTCGTGGACGGTCTCGGCCTTGCTGCCCGTGTGCGTGCGCAGCGTGTAGCCGGCAAACACCGGTTCGTCGGTGAACGCGCCGATTGCCTGGTCGCGGAGTTCGCGGTCCCCCATGGGCTCGACCGGTCGCCGTCGCAGCCGGTCCTCGACGGTCCGCTGCTCGCCGGCGTACTGTTCGGCCAATGCCCGGGCGCGTCGCAGGGTGGCGACATCCTGCACCTGCCCCTCGAGAATCAGTCGATCCCCCTCGACGCGGATCCGGATCGGGGACTGGTGGAGGTCGATCCGGGGGTCATGCTCGAATGCGCCGGAAAGGGCTTCCCTGAGCTCATCTGCCGTATTGGGTGTGCCTGCGGACATGATGTGTTCCTCTCTGATTCGCCTGCCCCGGGCAGGCATGAACGATGTCTCGGGGTGGCGAGACGGGCGGTCGTTTCGGTCTGGCCGATTGGTCGGCCCGTCCCGGTTCCTGTTCATCCATTGTTAGAACAGCAGGACCGATTTTTCCGCTTGGCGAGCCGTGTGTCCGCCCAGGCGCGGTGATTCTGTCCGGCTATTGCGTGACGGTCACTTCCACGTTTCCTTCCTTGTGTAGCACGCTCAGGCTCACGTCGTTGGCATGTCGACGGAGCACGATGTCCACGCGCCCGTCGCCGGCGCGCAGATTGCGGATATCGATCCAGTCCAGGTAGGGCGGCAGCCGAGGGTGGTGAAAGCGTATTTGCGGGGCGTCAAGGTGAAAACTCAGGCCCAGTCCCGCCTTGAGGGCGCAGAAGGGCGCGGCGCTCGACCAGGCCTGGGGGGCGCAGGCGACGGGGTAGAGCGTGGGGTTCTCGCAGGGGCGTGCCGGGAAGCCGCAGAACAGTTCCGGCATGCGGTGCAGATCCATGTGGATCCCGCTCTCGAACAGCGAGGTCAGCAGTTGCATGGCCTGGTCGGTGAAGCCGTAGCGGGCCATGCCGCTGGCGATCAGGGCCGTGTCGTGGGGCCAGACCGAGCCGTTGTGGTAGGACATCGGGTTGTAGCGGGCCTCGCCCTTGGCCAGCGTGCGGATGCCCCACCCGCTGAAGGAGTCCGGCGCGAGCAGGGTGTCGGCCGTCAGGCGGGCCTCGGCCTCGTTGGCGATGCCGGTGAAGAGGAGGTGCCCCGCGTTGGACGAGCGGACGCGGCAGGGGCGCTTTTCGCCGTCCAGCGCGAGGGCGTAGGTGTTCAGGTCCGGCATCCAGAACGCTTCGTGGAAACGCTGCTTCAGTTCCCGGGCCCGGCGGCGCAGGTCACGGGCCTCGTCGGTCTCGCCGAAGAGTTCGGCCAGGTCGGCCCCTGTCCGGAACG
>NZ_JBKGYT010000033.1:0-20473 GCF_046545975.1 Guyparkeria sp.
GGACCATGTCACCATGCTGACCAACCTATCGATTCGCCGAATTGCCCTGATCGACGAGCTGGAACTCGACTTCGCCTCCGGCATGACGGCCCTGACCGGCGAGACCGGCGCCGGCAAGTCGATCCTGATCGACGCCATCGGCCTGCTGCTCGGCGACCGTGCCAACATGAACCTGCTGCGAGCCGGCTGCGACCAGGGCGAGGTCAGCGGCGAATTCCTCCTGTCCGCGGACAGCCCGGCCGCGCGCTGGCTGGTCGAACAGGAACTGGAGGACGAGTCCGGCCAGGAAGCGATGCCGCTGGTCCTTCGGCGCGTGCTATCGCGCGACGGGCGTTCCCGTGCCTGGATCAACGGCCGGCCCGTGCCGGGGCAGAGCCTCAAGGCCATCGGCCGGTACCTGATCGACATCCATGGACAGCACCAGAACCAGCGGCTGATGCAGGCGCGCACGCAGCTCGCCCTGCTCGACCATTTCTGCGATCTCGGCCCGGACATCGCCGAACTCGGCCGACTGAGCCGCGAGATCCAGGCCGACCAGCAACGGCTGGACGAGCACCGGGCGGAGCAGGCCAGCCGAAACGATCGGCTCGCCTTCCTGGAATTCCAGCTCGAGGAGATCGAGCGGCTCGACCCGCAACCCGACGAGTTCAACCAGCTGCACGCCGAGCTCAAGCGCCTGTCGCGGCTGGACGAATGGCAGCAGGTGCTCGCCGGCCAGATGGCCGCCCTGTTCGACGAGGACGGCAATGCCCACGACCGCATCGGGGCCGCCGAGCAGGCGCTGGCGCACATCGCCGACCTCGACGAGTCGCTGGGTCCCGTCATCGAGACCCTGCAGTCGGCCCAGATCCAGATCGCCGAGGCGGTCGACACCCTGCGCGATCGTCTCGAGTCGGCCGAGAGCGACCCGGAGCGGCTGGCGACGGTGGAATCGCGCCTCGACGCCCTGCATGAACTGGCACGCAAGCACCGGGTCGCGCCGGAGATGTTCGAGGAGCACGTCGCCGCACTGCGAGAGGAGTACGAGCGCCTGGAGCAGGCCGGCAGCTCGCTGGCCGAAGTCGAGTCCCGGCTGGCCGACAATCGGCAGGCCTACGACCGCCTGGCCGGCGAGGTCAGCGAGGCCCGTCGGGCAGGGGCCGCCGAACTCGCCGCCCGGCTCAGGGACTCGATCCGCGAGCTGGGCATGCCCAACGGCGAGTTCGAGGTCCGCCTGGAGACTTCCCCGGCACTGGCCGAACGCCGGGGCGAACGCGGTATCGACGAGGTGGCCTTCCTGATCAGCGCCAACCGCGGCCAGCCGGTCGGCCCGCTCGACCAGATCGCCTCGGGGGGCGAACTGGCCCGGGTGAGCCTGGCACTAAAGACCCTGACCGCCGGCGACGACCCGGTCGACACCTTCATCTTCGACGAGGTGGACACGGGCATCGGTGGCGCCACGGCGGCCATCGTCGGCGCGCACCTGCGCGCGCTGGGCGACTCGCGCCAGGTGTTGTGCGTCACGCACCTGCCGCAGGTCGCGGCTCACGGCCACCACCAGGCTCGCATCGAGAAGGAGGAACTCAGCGATGCCACCCGCACCTGGGTGCGGGGACTGGACGAGGACCAGCGGGTCGAGGAACTGGCGCGGATGCTGGGCGGACGACAGATCACCGACCAGACCCGTGCACATGCCCGGGAACTCCTGGCCAGCGTCTGACGACCAGGCCCCAAACGCAGACCGCCCGCCCCGGAGGTGCTCGGGGCGGGCGGCCGGGACGTCAGCGAGGACGGTTACCTCTTGCCGGTGGCCTTGCGGCTGATGCCGTAGATCACCAGCGAGTAGTCGGTAAGATCGAAATCGAACTCGTCGGCGATCTTGGCGATGCGCTCCTGGATGATCGGATCGTGGAATTCCTCGACCTGACCGGTCTTCACGCAGACCAGGTGATCGTGATCACCCTTGGAGATCAGCTCGAACACGGCCTTGCCGCCCTCGAACTGGTGACGCTTGAGGATGTCCGCGGTCTCGAACTGGGTGAGCACGCGGTAGACCGTCGCCAGGCCGATCTCCTCGCCCCGGGCCAGCAGTTCCTTGTAGACGTCCTCGGCACTCATGTGCCAGTCCGGGTTGGACTCGATGATCTCGAGGATCTTCACCCGCGGGAGAGTGACCTTGAGGCCGGCCTTCTTGAGCTCGCTTGGTTCCAAAACTTCTACCCTCGTTGAATTGCTGGCACGGATTGTAACCGAAGATGCGCTCGGCATCGGAACCCGCACGGCCGCGCTGGCATAACAAACCAGAGGGCGTATCATTGGGCGGATACGTCATTCGATTAAGCTCAGGCACAACTTTTCTGTAATTCTAAGGACAGGTTTCCCAGGATCATGCAGCGAAAACTTCTCACGCTCCCGGTCATCGCCACCCTGCTTGCCGGCTGTTCGTCCGCCCCCGTACCGAGCTTCATCAAGGTATACCAGCCGGACATCCAGCAGGGAAACATCTACGAGGAAGAGCAGGTCGAGAGGCTGAGCGAGGGCATGCCCCAGTCGCAAGTACGCTCGATTCTCGGGACACCGAGCCTCGAGAGCATCTTCCATAGCGGTCAGCGTGACACGTACATCTACTACGACAAGCGCGGCAAGCAGGAGGCCTTCCGGCACACGCTGGTCATCGAGTACGACCGGGTCGGACGGGTCGCGTCAATCAGTCGCGACGGCATGGACCTCTCCGAGGCACCGTCGATCAACAGCGCGGAACTGCCCGACACCGCAGCCCCGGGAGCAAGTCCGGGCGGGGGCGCAGGCACCTCCGGCGGGGCACAAACCCCTCAGGGTCAAGGGCAACCTCAGCCCCAGCCCCAGCCCCAGGGTCAAGGCACGGACGATGGCGGCCAACAGCCGGCACCGCAGCCCGAGCCAACACCGACCCAGGGGGGCGGCATCTGACCCTGCCCCCGCACGCGGGCCATGCGCCGGCGTGCGGGAGCAGGTCAAGACGTCGCAACGCGGGGCAAGGATGCCCCGCGAATCAGAGACACCCTCGAATCGCGCGGAAGTTCCCTAATCCTCGCTGGCCCGTGACCGTTTCTCGTCACGCCGGGCCCGCTGCCGACGGGCGGCCTTGGGATCGGCGATCAGCGGCCGATAGATCTCCACCCGGTCCCATTCGCGCAACGCCTGGGACAGGGGCGCGACCTTGCCGAAGATCCCGACCTTCTGGCTGGACAGGTCGATTTCCGGGAACCGCTCGAGGACACCGCTCTTGCGGATCGCTTCCTCCACGGTCGCGCCCTCGGGAACGTCCACCTCGACGATGACCTGGACATCCGGGCGCGCGTAGGCCACCTCCACCTTCATCGCGTACCCTCGTCGCGGGGATAGACCTCGAAGGCCCGCTTGCGGAAGGCGCCGACCAGGCTCTTGACGATCTCGCGGAAGATCGGCCCGATCGCCCGCTCGAGGAAACGGTTGGCGAACTCGAAACGCATGTCCAGAGTCACTCTCGATCCTCCATCCGGCAGATCCTCGAAGGCCCAGAAGCCGTCGAGGTGACGAAAGGGACCGTCGACCAGGGTGACCACGATGCGCGAACCGGGCTCGTTGTGGTTCCGGGTGACGAAGGTCTTGCGGATCGCGCCCTTGCGCAGCGTGATGCTGGCCTCGACCTCCTCGCCGGAGGCACGCAGCACCTGGGTCTTCTCGCACCAGGGGAGGAATTCCGGGTAGGCGTCGATGTCGTTGACCAGGGCATACATCTGCAGTGCCGAAAACGGCACCTCGACCTGTCGCTCGATGGTGGTACTCATGCCGGGGGAGATCCGCCCATTCGTGTGATCGGGTCAGGCATTCTAGCACCGCCAGGCGTACTCCCGGCTCAACCCAGCAGCCCCAGACCGTTGAGGAACACCAGCGCCACGCCGGCAGGCGCCACCACGGCCGCCAACCACCACCACAGGTGGTAGGCCCCGCCACCAAGACCCAGTTCCTCGGCGGAATCCGCCCGCCGCAGCCGCCACGCCGCGAATAGGGCGATCAGCATGCCGCCGGCCGGCAGGAGAATGTTCGCCGTGAGGAATTCCATGATCCCGAAGAAGGTCTTGCCGAACAGCGTGACCTCGTCGATCAGGTTGAACGAGAGCGCCGAGAACACCCCCAGCGTCCAGGTGGCGACCCCGGCGCCGATCGCCGAGTACAGGCGACGGACACCGAAGCGTTCATAGAGGTAGGACACCGCCGGCTCGACCAGCGAGATCGCCGACGTCCAGGCGGCGATCGAGACCAGGATGAAGAGGACGATGGCGAGCCAGTAGCCCCATTCCATCGCGCCCAGCGCGAGCGGCAGGGTCTGGAAGACCAGGCCGGCGCCCTGCTCCGGGCTCATGCCGTTGGAGAACACGATCGGGAAGATCACCATCCCGGCAAGCAGCGCGATCGCCGTGTCCAGCACGATGATCCAGAACCCGGCCGTCACGATCGAGGCGTTTGCCGGCATGTAGGAGCCGTAGACCATGATCGCGCCCATGCCGAGGCTCAGGGTGAAGAAGGCGTGCCCCAGCGCCACCAGGACGGTCTCCCCCGTCACCCGGGAGAAGTCCGGGGCGAACATGAACTCCATCGCCGGTGCGAACCCGCTGGTGCCGATGTTGTAGCCGAATAGCAGCACCAGGATGACGATCAGCAGCGGCATCATGATGCGCGTGGCCAGCTCCAGCCCGCCGCGCACCCCACGGGCCACCACGGTGATGGTCATCAGCATGGCCACCGTGTGCCAGAACAGCAGCGTGCCGGGATTGGAGACCAGGGAGGTGAAGATACCCTCGACCGTGTCGGCGTCGGCGCCGACGAAGGCCCCGTTGGCGGCCTTCTCGACGTAGGCCAGCGCCCAGCCCATGACCACCGAGTAGTAGCTCAGGATCAGAAACCCGGTGAGCACCCCCATCCAGCCGATCAGTTGCCAGGCCGGGCTGACCCCGGCCTGGCGGGAGAGCTTGGCCATGCCGGAGATCGGGTTGGAGCGCGACCGCCGCCCGAGCATGACCTCGCTGATCAGGATGGGGGTGGCGACGATCAGCAGGCACGCCAGGTAGATCAGGACGAAGGCTCCGCCCCCGTTGTCGCCCATGATGTAGGGAAACTTCCAGATGTTGCCGAGGCCCACGGCCGAGCCGGCCGAGGCGAGGATGAACGCCAGTCGGGTGGACCACTGGGGATGACTCTCGAGATGCTGTGCTGACACCGGATGTTCTCCTGGCCCTGAGCGCGGTGGACTCCTGCTCCGTGGATGTTCGGAAACCTAACACCATCGCGCCTTCCCGGCCAAGCTGCCCGGGCCGTCCGGGCGAGCGGGAGCCGCTTCGACCCCGGAGACCCCTTCCCTCGCCACCGCCGAGCCGGCACAGGTGTCGCCCGGCTTTCCGATTGGTTCGGAGGTTCCCGTGCGGGCCCTGATAGAATGGGTCCCATGAGCAAGAGCAAGAAGAACAACGCGACAGCCGGGCAGTCGACCATCGCCCTGAACAAGAAGGCGAAGTTCGACTATTTCCTCGGCGACCGCATCGAGGCCGGACTGGTGCTGGAGGGCTGGGAGGTCAAGGCCCTGCGTGCCGGCAAGGCCCAGATCGCCGACGCGCACGTGATCATCAAGGACGGTGAGGCCTGGCTGCTCGGTGCGGTGATCACGCCCCTGCTGCAGGCCTCCACGCACGTGCGACCCGACCCGACGCGCACGCGCAAGCTGCTGCTCCACGACCACGAGATCGCGCGACTGACCGGGCAGATCGAGCGCAAGGGCTTCACCGTCGTGCCCACCGCCCTCTACTTCAAGCGGGGCAAGGTGAAGCTGGAGATCGCCCTGGCCGAGGGCAAGAAATCGCACGACAAGCGCGCGACCATCAAGGAACGCGACTGGCAGCGCGACAAGCAGCGCATCCTGCGCCACAACGCCTGAGCCGAGGGCAAGCCCCGGCGCGCCGTCAGCCGGACGCGGACCGGGGACTGCCGCCGCTCAGGACGTCAACCATTCGGCAACCTGCTCCTGCCCCGGCAGGCCGCCACTGTGAACGACCTTTCCGTCGACCGCCACGCCCGGCGTCGACATGACGCCCATCGCGAGAATGTCGGCCATGTCCTCGACCTTCTCCATCTCCACGGCGACGCCTTCCCGGCGCGCGACCTCCTCGATGAGCTGATAGGTGCGCTGACAGTTCGCGCAGCCGCTTCCAAGTACCTGAATCTTCTTCATCGTCTCGCTCCTCAACAGCAGGATGACCGGGAACGGCAGTCGTCGTCCGCCGCACAGCATTCGGAGGCACCGCCCTGGCGCGCCATGCGCTCCATGCAGCTCCGCGGCGACTCGCCGCCGAGGACGGCCTCGACCATTTCGCTGCCGCGTGCCACGGTTTCGGTACTGATGCGGACGGCTTCCTCGACCACGGCAGCGATCTGTCCCTCCGACACCCCCCGTCGCCGCAGGGACGCCAGCAGTTCGTGGGTCTTCGACGGGCAGCGCGAGGCCACCGCCGCCGCCAACATGCTCATCTCCAGCACGACCGGACTGAGTTTCGGTTCGGATTCCATCGTTTCCTCCCAATGGTTGGTCAAAGCAACAGGTTGAAGCCCCAGCCGACCAGGATGAAGGCCACGGCCAGCACCCCGGCGAACCAGGCGAGCGCCGGCCAGCGAATGACCTTGCGCAGGATCAGCATCTCGGGGATCGACAGCGCCGCGACGCTCATCATGAACGCCAGCGTCGTGCCGATCGCCGCCCCCTTGCCCAGCATGGCCTCGGCCACCGGGATCACGCCGGTGGCATTGGCATACAGCGGAATGCCCAGCAGCACGGCCCCGGGAACCGCCAGCCAGTTGTTCTCGCCACCGAGGTACTCGGTGACCCACTCGCCGGGAACGAAACCATGGAAGCCGGCGCCGACGGCAATCCCGATCACGACCCACTTCCAGACACGGCGGACGATCTCCCGCACCTCGGCCACAGCGAAGCGGTGACGCCCCCGCCAACTGTTGTCCGGCTCGACGCCGTGGGCCTCGCCCATCTGGATCTTCCAGACGTAGTCCTCCACCCAGCGCTCGGTCCGCAGACGCTCCATGACCATGCCGCCAAACCAGGCGACCGTGATCCCGGCCGCGACATACAGGAGGGCGATCTCCCAGCCGAGAATGCCGGCCAGCAGCACCACGGCGATCTCGTTGATCATCGGGCTGGCGATGAGGAAGGAAAACGTCACGCCCATCGGGATCCCGGCCTCGACGAAACCGATGAACAAGGGCACCGACGAGCAGGAACAGAACGGCGTGACCGCCCCCAGCAGGATCGCCAGCAGCCGCGCCAGCCAGCGAGGCCTGCCGCGCACGTAGGCACGCACCCGCTCGGGGCTGACGAAGGCTCGCAGCAGGCCCATGGCGTAGATCACCACCACCAGCAGGACGAAGATCTTGGCCGTGTCGAGGACGAAGAAGTGCAACGCATCCGCCCAGCGATCGCCCTCGTTCAGCCCCAGCAGACCATGGACCAGCCGGTCGGCCAGCCACTCAAACATGTCCGCCCCCTCGACCGATCCGACGGCCCAGGCCCGTTGTCATCATCCGGCCGCTATTCATGCGGAACAATATATATATGTTTTAGCGCATACACAACCCGGCGTAGATTGCCATGAAGGACGAGCCCGGCGCGGGCTGTTCGCATACATCCACAACAGCGGTCGCAGCCAGATGCCCGAGGCCTACCTCAATGCCCTCGACGCCCCGACATTCCGCGCGGAAAGCGCCGGGCTGGAGCCCCGCCCGATCGACTCCCTGGTGGTCGAGGTCATGGCCGAGGACGGTTTCGACCTGCCCGGGGCATCGTCCGACGACATCTTCGCCCTCTACCGCGAGGGGCGTCTGTACGAGCGGGTGATCTCCGTGTGCGAGCGGGCCGCCGAGAGAAATTGCCCGGTGTTCCCCGGCGTGCGTCGGGCCCTGCACTGGCCCTTCCCCGACCCGCAACGACTGGCCGGCTCCATGGAGGAACGGCTGGTTGCCCTGCGCGAGATCCGGGACCGGATCAGGAAACGCGGCGAGGCATGAATCGCCGAGGAAAAGGCCTGGCCTCCATCACTCCGGGGCACTGCCCAGCACTTCCTTGAGGAAGGGAATGGTCAGTCGGCGCTTGGCGATCATCGACTCGCGGTCGAGACGTTCCATCACCTCGAGCAGCGTGCCCACGTCTCTCGGCAGATGAGCGAGCATCCACTGGGCAGTGCCGTGCGGAAGCTCGAGACCTCGCTCCTGTGCACGGGCGCGCAGCAGTTCGATCTTCTCGGCATCCGTAGGCAGATGGACCGGCAGCACCGCCCCCCAAGTCAGTCGCGAGGCGAGATCCGGCAGGCGAACGGGCAGTTCGGCGGGGGGAAGGCGCGCGGTGAGCAGCAGGGGCACGCCGGCCTCGCGGGCCCGGTTAATCAGGTCGAAAAGCATGAACTCGCCCTCGGCCTGACCGATCACGGCGTCCACGTCGTCGACCACGGCCAGGGCGAATGCCTCGATCTGCTCGCTGGCCGCGGCCAGCTGACCACCGAGCTGGCGCAGGGGCCAGTAGGCCGCCGGCCGACCGTAGGATCCGGCGTGATAGCAGGTCGCCTGGGCCAGATGGGACTTGCCCGCCCCTTCCGGGCCGTGGATGAAGACCTGCGCCTCGCCACGACCACGCGCCTGCTCGCTCAGGATGGCCTTGAGCAGCAGGTTATCGTTGCCGATGAATCCCTCGAAGCTCGTCGGCGTCACCAGGTCCAGGGCCAGCGGGATCTGCTGCATGGCCGGCTCAGCCCTCCCCGTCCGGGTCGACCTGGCGTTCGAGGGGAGCGGGCGGTCCTTGCCGACCGGCGTAGAAACCACTGCCCTGGTAGGCCTCCAGCCCGTGCCGGCCCAGCACGATCAGCACCGCCGAGACCGGCAAGGCCAGCAGGATGCCGAAGAAGCCGAACAGCTGGCCACCGGCCATCACGGCGAAGATCACCGCCACCGGGTGCATGCCGATCTCGTTGCCGACGAAGCGCGGCTGCCAGGCGACGGTCTCCAGCACCTGGCCGACGCCGAAGACCGCCAGGACCAGCAGCAGCGGCAGCAGGCTGTCGGCCTGGATGTACATGGCCAGAAGAGCCAGCAGGACGCCCACGATGGTGCCCAGGTAGGGCACGAAGCTGACCAGGCCGGCGAACATGCCGATGGCGATGCCCGTGTTCAGGCCGATGAGCGTCAGCCCGATCGAGTAGGTGACGCCGTTGGCCAGCATCACGGCCAGCTGCCCCCGGAGGAAGTTGCCCAGCATGCGGTCCGATTCGCCGGCCAGATGCACCACGGTGCCGCTCCAGTGGCGCGGCAGCAATGCCTCGATGCGTGCCATCACCCGGGGCCAGTCGCGCAACAGGTAGAAGGCGATCACCGGCGCGAGCAGGAGATTCATCACGGCGACGAATGCGGCCGACCCGGTGCCCGAGACGTTACCAAGCCCCTGGGCCAGCACCTTGCCGATGGTCTCGCCGTGCTTGATGGCCATGTCCCGCAACATGCCGACGTCGAGTTCCACGCCCAGCTGCGCGTTCACCCAGGGGATGAAGCGGCTCTGGACGATGTCGAGCAGCTGGGGGAACAGCCGCACCAGCCGCATGGTCTGCTCCACCAGCACGGGCACCAGCGCGAGGATGCTCACCACGAGCACCAAGGCGCCCAGCACGAAGATCAGCGAGGTGCCGAGCGTGCGGGAGACGCCGTGCCGGTCGAGCCGTGTCACCAGCGGGTCGAACAGGTAGGCGACGATGAACCCCACCACGAACGGGCTGAGGATCGGCAGCAGGAACCAGCTCAGCACCAGCAGGGCCGCGAGCCCGGCCCAGATCATCCAGCGCATCGAATTACCTCCCTGTCAGCGGTCATCGCGGGCAGTCTAGCACCGCGACGACAGGCCGGGCTCAGATCCGCTCGATGCGCAGGCCCAGCTCATCGAGCTCCTCCTCGCGCGACGGCCCGGCAAGCACGCCGACGGAGGCCTGCTCGGAGCGGAGGTAGGTCTCGGCCACCCGCTTGAGATCGTCCTGGGTCACGTCGAGCACCCGGGCGCGCATCTCGCGGAGGTCCTCGGGGCTGCGATGATGCAGGGCATCGACGAAGGCCTTCCTCGCCTCGCCGGCCGGGGAGCCCGGCTTGTCGATCGAGGCGATCACACCGAAGATCGCCTCGTCGACGGTGCGGTCCTCGTGGGCAGTGTCTACCACCCAGTCGACCGCCCGGTCGAAGTCCTCCAGCGTCTCGGCCAGGCGCGGGTCGCGGTAGGAGAAGAAGCGGAAGCTGCCCGACTCGGGATCGAAACCGGCCCCGCCGCCGTAGGCACCGCCCTTCTCGCGGATCGCAGTGTGCAGGAAGCCGTTGCGCAGGAACCCGCCGAGCACCGCCAACGCGGCGGCGTCCGGGTGCTTGGGCGCGACCGCCGGATGGGCCTTGGCGCAGTAGTTCACCGCCAGGTTGCCCACCCAACCCTCGCGGATCTGCTCGACGTGATGGCCGAGGGCGAAGGCCTCGTCGGTCTCGCCTTGGCGCATGTGCCCACGCAGCGCCTGGGCCATGGAGGAGAAGTGGCGCTGCTCGGTGACCACGTTGTAGTGACGGAATCCGCCCTTGAGCTTCTCGTGCAGGCGGGCCAGCCGCTCGGCCAGATCCTGCCGGGCGGCAGCGGTCTCCAGGCCGTCGTCCATGGCCTTGATCCGGCGCACGGCGGCCACGCCGCTGGTGTCATGCCGCAGCGCGGCGCGCGCCGACATGCCCGCCGAGGCGAGCGTCATCGCGTGGATGTGACCGCGGCCGGCAACGCCCTGCTCCACGCCGAAGCGCATCTGGCTGACGAGATCGCGGATGCGGTCGGTCTCGTCGAAGCGCGCGGCATCGAGGTGCTGGTGGAACAGGTCCACCATGGCATCGGCGTTGCGCACCAGCGCCTTGCCCGACATCAGCCAGTAGCCGGAGGTGTTGTGGATATCCTCGATGCCGGCACGGATCGACGCGGCCGCCGAGAAGCCGCCGGTCTTCGCCGCCACGGCCTCGGCCATGGCGAGGTAGTCGCGGTCGCCGGCACCCAGCTCCGTGAGCAGGCCGGTGTAGACGGGCAGCAGCTCCAGCTCCTCGCGGTCGAGCGGCGGCAGGTCGAGCGCCAGTTGCAGGTAGGCCAGGCCGTTGGTGCTGCGGTCATACCAGCGCTGGCTGGACGGCTGGTGCACGAACTGCACCGGCTGCGGGATGTCGATGTCCTCGGGAATGTCCTCGCGGGTGACCGTCGGCAGGATCGAGATGTCCCCCTCCTCGGCCTGGCGCTCGGCCAGTGCCTTGGCGCGATCGACGATCTGCTGCTTCTCCTCGTCGGAAAGCGTTTCCTGCATCGCCGCCAGGCGCGCCTTCTCTTCCGATTGCTGGCGCGCGGACAGCTCGGTATCGGGCTTCAGGGTCAGCCGCACGCGGTGCGGATTGTCCAGCAGCAGGCGACGGACCAGGTTCGGGATGAACTGCGGATCGGCGGCCCGCTCGCGCAAGCGCTCGAGTGCCGGCTCGAGGTCGAGCAGGTTGATCGGGTCGCTGTCGTGGATCGCCGCCGGCAAGGCCTGAACGATCAGGTGCAGACCGTAGGGGAAGCCGTCACCGGTGATCTCGCGCTGCTCGAGCTCGAGCTGGTGCAGCACGGACTCGACCATCTGCGGGTCGACGCCCTTTTCCGCCACCTCGGTGAGCGTGTCGAGGATCAGCTTTTCCACGTCCTCGGCGCGGTCGGCCTCGCTGCCCTCGAGCCCGGCGACGAACACCATCTGGCGCTGCGAGTCCTCCAGTCCCAGCACCGACGAGGGCGCGGCACCGAGATCGGTGGTCTCCAGCGCCTTCAACAGCGGCGAGGCGCTGGTATCCAGCAGCACGCCCTCGAGCAGCTGGGCCTCGAGGCGCGCGTCGAGATCGGCACTTTCGCCCAGCATCCAGCCGACGTTGACGTGGGTCTTGGCGGTCGTGTCCTCGTCGTCGAGCGGGTAGACGTCCTCGACCTGCTTCGGCCCGGCGAACACCGGCTGGAGCGGCACGGCCGAGTCCGGGTCGATCTGCTCGAAGCGCGCCAGGGCCTTCTCCTCGAACTCGCGCTGCAGGCGCTCGACCGGCTGGTTGCCGAAGGTCATGAACACCGCGTTGGACGGATGATAGAAGCGCTTGTAGAACGCCACCATCTGCTCGTAGGTGAGATCCGGGATCTTCTCCGGGTCGCCGCCGGAGTTGTGGTGATAGGTGGTGTCCGGGAACAGCTCGCGCGAGAGCGTCTGCCAGAGCACCGAGGTCGGGTCGCTCATCGCGCCCTTCATCTCGTTGAACACCACGCCCTTGAACACCAGCGGCGTCGACGGGTCGTCCCACTGCTCGAACTCCACCCGGTGGCCCTCCTGGCGGAAATCGAGCTCGTCGATGCGCGAGAAGAAGGTCGCGTCGAGATAGACGTCGAGCAGGTTGTAGAAGTCCTTCTCGTTGCAGGAGGCGAACGGGTACGCGGTCCAGTCGCTGGACGTGAACGCGTTCATGAAGGTGTTCAGCGACCGGCGGATCATCATGAAGAACGGGTCGCGCACCGGATAGCGCTCCGAGCCGCACAGGACGGTGTGCTCGAGGATATGCGCCACGCCGGTGGAATCCTCCGGCACCGTGCGCAGACCGACGAGGAAGACGTTCTGGTCGTCGTCGGCCGCCAGGTGGTAGTGGCGCGCCCCGGTCCGGTTGTGGCGGTATTCCTCGACGGTCAGGTTGAGCGCCTTGATCGGCACGGCGCGTACCAGGCTGAACGCAGGATGATGACCGTTGGCTGAAGGCATGATCGCTTGGGACTCCCGAAAGGTCTGTGTGACTGATGCGAACACTGCAGTGTAACGCAGCGCGGATGCGTCACCGACGATGGGGATGAGGAAGCCCGGATGCAAGCACCCCGGTCGCGGCCCTGCAGGAAAGGCGGTAGAATCCGCCCTCCTGCGGGTGTGGTGGAATTGGTAGACACAGCAGACTTAAAATCTGCAGGCCGCACGGCCGTGCCGGTTCGAGTCCGGCCACCCGCACCAGACACTCCGGTTCAGTCGAGCCAGCGCCCCTCCCAGAGCAGCCTCGCTGCCTTCATGGGCTGAACGATCAGCAGCGGCAGCAACGAAAAGCCGATCACCAGCGCCCAGCCGTCCGGCCCCGGGTCGACCGTGCCCAGCACGTCGCCGAGCACGGGCAGGTAAACGGCGGCGAGCAGCAGGGCCACCCCGACGGCCAGCGCCACCCAGACGAAGGGATTGCGCGTGATCGGGTTGATGAACCAGCCCGAGTCGGCCGCGCGCATGTTGAAGACGTGCCAGAGCCTTGCGAAGCCGAAGGTGAGGAAGGAGACGGTCACCCCCGCCTCGACACTGAGCCCCAGCCAGAGGATTGCCGCTGCCAATGCCCCCAGCGCGGTGGCCGCGATCAGGAAACCGTAACCGAAGATCGCCGCCCAGCCGGCCGGGGAGACCAGTGCCTCCGTCCGCTCGCGCGGGTGGCGACGCATCACGCTTTCCTCGCCACGGTTCACGCCCAGTGCCAGCGACGGCAGCACGTCGTTGACGAAGTTGATGTAGAGGATCTGCAGCGGCAACAACGGCAGCGGGGCACCGGCGGCCGCCGCTGCGGACACGGCCATGATCTCGCCGAGATTGCCCGAGAGCAGGTAGACGATGAAACGCCGGATGTTGTCGAAGATGTTCCGCCCCATGCGGATGGCGGCGACGATCGTGGTGAAGGCATCGTCGCGCAGCACCATGTCCGCCGCCTCCCGTGCCACGTCGGTCCCCCGCTGCCCCATGGCAATGCCCACGTCCGCCTTCTTCAGCGCCGGGGCGTCGTTGACACCGTCCCCGGTCATCGCCACCACCGCCCCGTGCTGCTGATGCAGGCCGACGATGTCCAGCTTCTGCTCGGGGCTGACCCGGGCGAAGACGGCGGTGGCCAGGTCCCGCTCGCGGGTGGCCTCGTCCATGTCCTCCGGCGGACGAAGCGTGCTGCCGTGGACGGGCGGCGGAGCATCGTCTTCCGAGATACCCAGTTCCCGGGCGATATGTGCGGCCGTGGCCGGCTGGTCCCCGGTGACCATCAGCACGCGGATACCCGCCTCGCGACAAGCGGCCACCGCCTCGCGCACGCCCTCGCGCGGCGGGTCGAACAGGCCGACCAGGCCCAGCAGCGTCATGTCCTGATAGGAATCCGCGCCGGGCTCGTCCGTGTACCGCTCGGCCAGCGCCAGCACGCGAAGGCCGTCTGCCGCCATCTCCTCGTTGATCTGGTGCCAGCGATCCCGTCCGGCCTCGTCCAGCCGGCTCTCGCCCTCGGGGCCCAGCTCGGCCGTGCACCGGTCGATCACCGCCTCCGGCGCTCCCTTCACGGCATGGCGATAGCCGCCGTCCGCGGCGTGTACCGTCGACATCATCATCGTGTCGGAGGAGAACGGCACTTCGCGCTCCTCCGGCCAGTCTTCGAGCAGGCCGTCACGCTCCAGCCCGGCCAGCCGCCCTCCCTGCAGCAAGGCCTTCTCCATGGGATCTCCACCGGTCGACCCGTCAAGGCTGGCGTTGTTGCACAACACGGCGACTTCCAGGGCACGCCGCAGACGATCGTCGGTGTCAGGGTCGAGCGTCTCGCCGTCCCGTTCGAAGCGGCCCTCGGAGGAAAGGACCTCGATGGACTCGCCGGGCAGCACCACGCGCCCGAGCGTCATGCGGTTCTCGGTGAGCGTGCCCGTCTTGTCCGAAAGGATGGTGGTCGCCGCCCCCAGCGACTCGACGGCCGCCAGCCGCTTGACCAGCGCGTTGCGTGCCGCCATGCGGTGCATGCCGCGCGCCAGCGCGACGGTGGCGACCACCGGCAGGCCTTCGGGCACGGCCGCGACCGCCAGCGCGATCGCCGTTTCCAGCATGGTCGCCAGCGGATGCCCCGCCAACAGGCCGGCGCCCGCCACCAGCGCCGCGATGACCAGCGTCAACCCCACCAGGCGACGGCCCAGCGATTCCAGGCGCCGTTCCAGCGGGGTGAGATCCCCCTCCGAGGACTCGACCAGCGCCGCGATCCGCCCGATCTCGGTGTCCATCCCCGTCGCCACGACCACGCCGACGCCTGCCCCGCGCGTGATGGCGGTGCCCTTGAATGCCATGCCGGTCTGATCGGCCAGTCCGGCCTGCGGCGACACCGGGTCGCTGCCCTTGGCGACCGGGACGGATTCGCCGGTCAGCGCCGATTCGTCGCAGGTCAGCTCCTCGGATTCGATGATCCGCAGGTCCGCGGGCACCTGGTCCCCCGCTTCCAGCCGCACCACGTCGCCGGGGACAAGTTCATCGGCAGGAATCGAACGCTCGCCTCCCTGCCGTCGCACCCGGGTCTTCAGTCCGCCGAGGCGCTTGAGGGCGGCCATGGAGCGGACCGCCTGGAACTCCATGACAAAACCCACGGCCCCGTTGACCAGTAACGCGATGCCGATGGCAACCGCTTCCACCGTCCGGTCGAAGGCGAACGCCGCCACCGCCGCGGCGATCAGCAGCAGGATGACCAGGCTCTTGAACTGGTCGACCAGGATGCGCAACGCCCCGCGGGAGCGTGCCTCGACCAGGCGGTTGGGTCCGTACCGGGCCCGCCGGCGATGCACTTCATGCCGCGACAGCCCATGCTCCGGCTCGGTATCGAACCGGTCGAGCACGCTTGCCGTGTCCGCCGAACCGGGGCGGAATGCCTCGCCTGTCTCCTCGGTCAACGCGTTCACTCCTGATCTCGTCAATGGATGCGCCGGGTCATGTCCACATGTAGTCGCTACCGGGAAGATCTGCTCGACTCGGCGCTCGCGAAGTGCCTGCCAGGGTCTAGACTCGCGGGTATCGACGGATCCGACCAGGGGGCGAACCATGTTCCAAGATCGTGAAGAGGCGGCAGAACGGATTGCCGAGCGGCTCGACCACCACCGGGGGAAAAACCCGCTGGTGCTGGCCATCCCGCGCGGCGGGGTGCCCATGGGGCGGATCGTCGCCGACCGGCTGGACGGCGAGCTCGACATCGTGCTGGTGCGCAAGATCGGCGCCCCCGGCAACCCGGAGTTCGCCATCGGATCGGTCGACGAGACCGGACACGTGGAGCTCAACCCCGGCACGGAACGCTTCGGCATCTCGGAGGACTACATCGAGCGGGAAGCCGATCGCCAGCTGGAGACCATCCGCGAGCGACGCCAGCGCTACCAGCGTCCCCCGACGCACGCCGAGGGACGGGTGACGATCCTGGTCGACGACGGCATCGCCACCGGCGCGACGCTCTCCGCGGCGATCCGCTCGGTCCGGGCGCAGTCACCGCAGGCCCTGGTGGTCGCCGTAGGCGTGGCGCCACCGCCGACGGTCGAGAGGCTCCGCGGCGAGGTCGACGAACTGGTCTGCCTCGAGGCCCCGGCGGACTTCATGGCCGTCGGCCAGTTCTTCCGGGATTTCCGCCAGGTGGATGACGAGGAAGTGATTGCCGCACTGCGAGGAGAAGTCTCATGAGCGATCAAGGGCGGACCGAAACGTTCGAGGTGGGCATCGAGACGCCCGACGGCACACTGCCCGGCGATCTCAACATCCCCCCGAACGCCCGAGCCATCGTGCTGTTCGCTCACGGCAGCGGCAGCAGCCGGCTGAGCACGCGCAACCGCTACGTGGCGGAGGTGCTCAATGCCGGCGGGCTGGCCACGCTGCTGTTCGACCTGCTCACGCCCCGGGAGCACGAGGTCGACCAGTTCACCACCGAGTACCGCTTCGACATCGGCCTGCTGACCCGCCGCCTGCGGGACGCGGTGGACTGGGCCGGGGAACAGCCGCGACTGAAAGACATGGCCATCGGGCTGTTCGGCTCCAGCACCGGGGCCGCCGCGGCCCTCAACGTGGCCGCCGAGCGCCCCGAGGTGGTCTCGGCCGTCGTGTCCCGGGGTGGGCGGCCCGACCTGGCCGACCCGCAGGCCCTGGCCCGGGTGACGGCCGACACCCTGCTGATCGTCGGCGGGCTGGACGGCCCCGTGATCGGCATGAACCGGGACGCGGCCGAGCAGATGCCCGAGCCGCCGCGCATCGAGATCGTCCCGGGGGCCACCCACCTGTTCGAGGAGCCGGGCAAGCTCGAAGCGGTCGCCGGGATGGCCCGTGACTGGTTCGTGGAACACCTGCGCTAGGACGGCCCTTCAACCAACCCGCGCTACTCGGCCAGTGCCGCCCGGAGCAGGTCGCGCACCCGGATCACGCCCAGCAGGCGCCCGTCGTCATCGATCACGGCGATGTCCTCGACCCGGCGCTCCATGTGCTGGTGAAAGACGTCGCTGATCCGCTCGTCCGGCCGCACGCAGAGCACCCGCTCGTCCATGTATTCACCCACGCTGCCCGGCGTGATGCGCTCGATCAGTTGCCGGCGGCTGTGGCTGGGCCGCAGGTGCGCCAGGAGGATGCCCGCCAGCCGGCGGAACCCCAGGTGCCCGCAGACCCGGCCCGCCTCATCGAGCACGTAGGCATCGCGGGATTCGGGTTCGTCGAGCAACGCCTGCGCCGCCACGGCAAGCGAATCGGTAGCAGCCACGGTCACCCCGCGCCTCGGATGGGCCTCGAGCCAGTTACCTGCCTTCATCCACGCCTCCTCCCAGGGTCCGCTCGGTCTCGCCGGCGCGACGCAACCCGTATCGGGCGGCCACGGCGCCGATGGATTCGGTCAGCAACGTGCTGGCCGTGATGATGTTGACGATCAGCTCGGCCGACTGGGCGAACCGTTCCTGTCCGGCCAGCAGCAAGGCCATGCCGATGGCCACGCCGCCCTGCGGCAACATGCCCAGCCCGACATTGTGGGCGATCTCGGGTGGGGCCTTGACCAAGTGCGCCCCGGCCATCGACCCGAGGATCTGGCCGCCGGCGCGCAGCAGGAAGTACAGTAGGATCAGCCAGGCGTACTCCACCACCACGCCGAGATCGAAGTGCAGGCCGGCGAAGGTGAAAAACAGGACGAACACCAGTTCCTCGAGCTGCTCGACCGGCTCGAATAGGCGTTCGGAGTGCGCACCGCCGAAAAAGCGCGCGGTGAAACCGAAGGTCATCGCCGCGAGCAGCTCCGAGAAGTGCCAGGCGTCGGCCAGACCGACCAGCAGGATGATCCCGCCGATCAATGCCACCAGCCGCAGTTCGTGCTCGTGCAGTCGCCGGATCAGCCGCTCGATCAGCCAGCCGGCAAGCCCCCCGAACACGATGGCCGCGCCGATCTCCCAGGCCGCGCCGGGCAGCGCTTCGGCCAGGCCGGCGGTACCGACCAGGGCCAGCACCAGAGAGAAGATCACCAGCCCCAGGGCGTCGTCGAGGGCCACCATGCCGAGCAGTGCCGTGGTCAGGGGACCGGCGGCCCGGTACTGGTGGATGATGGCCACGATCGCCGCCGGCGCCGTGGTGGTGGCGATCGCCGCCAGCACCAGCGCGAACGTCCAGCCGGGCAGATCGAGCACGGCGGTGCCCAGCAAGCCGAAGACCAGGAACACGGCCAGGAAGGCACCGACCACCTTGCCGACCGTCGCCGCCACGATGGTCCCGCCCAGCCGGCGCAACTGGCCGATCGTGGCCGAGCCGCCCACCAGATAGGCGATGATGCCCAGCGACACCGCGACCATCGGCCGGGTCCAGTCGGTGGCATCCATCCCCAGCGTGCCGCCGAGCAGGTCCGGTGCGAACAGCATGCCCAGCAGGATGTAGCCCACCACCCGGGGCACGCCGAAGTAATGGCTGCCCAGCGTCCCGAACACCAGGCCCGCCAGCAACAGCAGGCCGATCAGCAGTATCTCCAAGCCGCCTCCTTGTCTCGTGGTGTCAAGATCCGGACCGAAGTGAAACCTTCCCGGCCCATGACTTTCCTGGTCTGATTTTCCTCGTCCCGGCGACTATCCTAATCCCTGCAAGATGCGAGAAACCCAAACGGAGAAGACTCATGATGAATTCCGTTCTCAAGCGCATGGGCCTGATCGCGCTGCTTGCCGGCCCACTGGCCTTCCTTTCCGGCTGCAACACCATGGAAGGTGTGGGGGAAGATACCCAGGAAGCCGGCGAGGCGATCGAGAGTGAAGCCGACGAGCACGACGACGATAACGACTACTGATCCCATCGGTCTTTCGCCGTGCATCGATGCCGTGTCCCGCCAGGGAACCTCTGCACGACCTGTTTTGATTCGGTCTTTCGGCCATAACGGCACGGAACCGCCAGCCAGGCGTCACTGGCTCACAATCCAGGAGGAGCCCCTGTCATGCATCGAATCATTCTCCTCTCGCTTCTCTCGGGTCTGCTGGCGTTCTCCACCGGTTGCAACACCATGAAGGGCCTCGGCGAGGATATCCAGAACCTCGGCGACTCCATCGAAGGCGCCGCCGAGGACGACTGAACCCCTTCACGACGGATCGGGAAGCACGCATCCCAGCGCCTCGTCGAACGCCCGCGGCACCTCCTCCCAGGGAAAGTGCACACAGCCATCCAGTACCTCGACCCGCTCCAACGACAGGTTGGCCCGCAGCGCATCGAGGTTCGCCGGCATGAGCAGGTCCTGCCGACAGCCGATCACGTCGATCGGCACCGCCCATTCCCGGATCGTCGCGTAGTCCACCGGGTTCTCCCGGTAGGCCCGCCAGCCCTCGATGTTCAATCGTGCCGAGAAATCCGAGTCATCGAACGACTCGGCGTAACGCCGGCCCTGCTCGTAGTCGAGAAAGTAGCTAGGCAGGTTCCGCTCGATCTGGTGGCGGGCATGCGCCTCGGGCGCACGCGGCCCGCCACCATCTTGCGCCCAAGCGCCCTCGTCGTCCCAGCGTTCTCCCCGTTCGCGCGCCCGCCGGGCGTCGATCTGCTCGGCCACGGTCCGCATGGCCTCGCGCTCCGGGTCGACGGGATTGAGCAGCACCAGTCGCGCCACGTTATCCGGGAACTCCCGTGTATAGACGAACGCCATCAGCGCCCCCCAGGAGTGACCGACGAGGACCGCGGGCCGGTCATCGGCCAGTTCCCGGCGCAGGCCCTCGACCTGTGAGACCCACTCGTCCAGCGGCGAGCCACGGACCTCGGCCGCGTTCTCCCCCACGCCCAGCATGTCCATGATCGCGGCGCGATAACCCAGTTCCGCCAGACGCTGCTGGACCGGTTCGAGATTCCAGCTGGAGAACCCCGGTCCACCACCGAGCACGATCACGACCGGCGCGTCCTTACCCCCCCGCAGGTGATAACGAACCTCGTGCTCACCCAGATCGAACATCCGTGCGGGAGTGGTGAACTCGGCACGAGCGATGCCGGGGATAAGGCCACAGGCAAGCAGCGCGATCATCAGCAAGGTTCGCATCATTCGGAATCTCCGGGCACCTCCGACCAAGGGTAGCGGCAATGCCGGCCCGATGCCGCTGGCACTGCAG
>NZ_JBKGYT010000034.1:0-20003 GCF_046545975.1 Guyparkeria sp.
GAAACTAGCGCGTCTACCAGTTCCGCCACCTGGGCAACGCGGCGCATATTAGGAATCTCGAGAGGTGCTGTCAACAGTGAACGCAAAAAAAACCGCATCACCACGTGTCCTGGTCCTCGACCACCAGGCCCGGGATGGACTGGACGAACCGGACAACCGTCTGATTGCCTGTGAAGAACTCCGTCCCGGCGCGGCCAGGATCACGATTCTCGTCGGTGACGAAATCGTTTCCGAGCACGACAACGGTGGCCGCGAGCTGGTCGAGCCGGCCATGGCGGGAAACGAGCTTCCCGATGGCGATGTCGTCGACGTCGTGATCGATGTCGATGAATGGGCGCCGATCCTGTCGCAGCTGCTGGCGAGCCTTCGGGACCGTGGCAACCGCCCGGTAATCGTCTATCTGCACGAATCGGTCGACGACCGAATGAAGATGATCGCGCTCGGTTACAAGGCGTCGAGCCCTGACGATCCCGTGTACCAGTTCGACATCCACGACTACAAGCAGACACCTGATTGGCTCAATCCGAGGAACTGGGCCAATCCGGAACTCTGGGACAAGTACCGCTGGTGAGGCGTTCGGGGAATAGAGCGGTACGTCCGCGTGATCTCGCCTGCGGTTTGGGCAGCCTGCGGCAAGACTTGAGCGGCAGTCGGCGAGAACACGCATGCCACATTTAACATAATATATATTACACGACACTTGCGGTGCCGCGGTGACCCCGAGCGGCCTGCCGTGGTTTTGCACTACAATCGTCAGCCACGTCCCTCTATCCCCGACACCGCGGTACACTGACCCCGGTAACCGATGCAACACCACGATTCGACAGGTCCCGTATGCGATTGACTCCAGCCTTCCCAGTGATTTTCGGCCTGGGCCTCCTGTCCATCGGCTCGGGATGCGCGCTCAATCCGCAGGACGACCAGGCGTTCGGAAACGGTGTTCCGGACATGGAGTTCATGAGCGTCGCCAATCAGCGTGCAGCTTCTACCGAGTCCTCCTCCGAGGACAGCACGGTCTATCGGATCCTCGCTGCCGAGTTCTACGGTCGGCACAAGCAATACGACCTCGCGGCGGACCACTACGCGAGCGTCGCCAGTGAAATCCGCCAACCCGATCTGCTCGAGCGTGCCATCCAGGTCGCCATCTTCGCCGATCGGTTCGACCTGGCCCAGGTGCTTGCCAGCCACCTGGAAAGCATTGACCCGGACAACCCCCGTGCCGCGGCCGTGTTGATGATCTCGGCGCTGGAACTTGACCAGACCGACAAGGCCGATCGGGCGCTCAACAAGTGGCTGGAGTCGGATACCGGCAACGCCCGCCAGATCTTCAACGAGGTCGGCCAGTACCTGCAGCGCAGTCTCGACCGCGAGCGGGCCATCACCTACACCCGCCACCTCGCCGAGCGCTTTCCCCGGCAGTACGATGCACAGATCATGGTGGCAAAACTGGGGATGTCCTTCGGCGAGATGTCCATGGCCCGCGAGGCGGCCGATCGTGCACTGGAGCTGGGCCCGGACCAGACGCTGAGCTACGACCTCGCCATGGTCATCGCCAACCGCCAGGGAGACGTCGATCATGCGCTGGCCATCCTGGAACAGGCACACGCGCGCTTCCCGGAGGAAAGTCGCTACCTGAGCGGGCTGATAGAGGCCCGCATCGCGGCCGGCGAAACCTCAGCCGCGGCGTCGCTGATCGACACGGCACTCGAATCGGGCGAACGGGACCCCGAAACCCTGCGCAACCTCGCCCTGCTCAGCTACGAGCTCGAACGGCCGGATCTGGCGACCCGGGCGCTCGACAGGCTTACCCGGATTCCCGGCCAGTCCGACATGGTGCACCTGATCCGTGGCCGCGTCGCGCTGCAGGAAGGTGACCAGGCAGCAGCACGGCAGGCCCTTTCCCAGGTCAGTGTCGAAAGCGAACAGTACGCCAACGCACAGGTGCTGCTCGCCGGAGCCCGCGTAAGCGCGGGGGATGACGAGGCGGCCGTCGAGGGCCTTCGCAGCGCGCTCCGCCACGACGCCATCGACGAGTCCGACCAGCAACAGCTGACGCTGGCACTTTCCTCGACCCTGGCCGAGATCGGGCAATTCGAACGCAGCCTCGAGGTGGCCAACCGGGCAATCGACGCCTGGCCCGATGCCAACGACTTCCGTTTGCAGAAGGCAATGAGCCTCTTTGCCCTTGACGAGCAAGATCTTGCGATCGACGTGCTGCGGACCATCATCGAACGGGAACCGGAACATGCCGCGGCGCTCAATGCGCTCGGCTACACGCTGGCCGACCTGGACCGCGACCTGGACGAGGCGGAAAGACTGATCGGCCAGGCGCTGCAGATCGACCCCGGCAACGCCGCCTACATGGACAGCCTGGGCTGGCTCAAGTACCGCCAGGGCAAGCTGGACGAGGCACAGGCCGCGCTCGAGAACGCCTACCGCCAGTCGCCGAATGCCGAGATCGGCGCGCACCTCGGCGAGGTGCTGTGGGAAAAAGACGAGCGCGACCGTGCCATCGAGATCTGGGAGGAGTCCCTCGAGCTCAACCCCGGTGACAGCACGCTGCTCGAGACGCTCCGCCGCTACGCGCCCGAGCTGCTGCCCGCCGATAACGAGTGAGCCGCCATCGAGCGGTTCACGATCGCAACCCTGCTCACAGAAAGGATTCCACGAAGCCGACGATGACTCTCCCTGCCCCGCTGTTCCTCCGTCTTCCCGCCGCGATCGCCCTGACCCTCGTCTTGCTTCTGCTGTCGGGGTGTGCCGCCCTGCTCGACCGTGATGACCGGGACGAGCCGCCCTCCACGGAGCAGCTCACGGCCTGGGACGAGCATCGTCAGCACATCGAGGCGCTGAACGACTGGGAGTTCGAGTCCCGCGCCGCGGTACGTACCGGGGTGACCGGGGGCAGCGGAAGCCTGGACTGGACGCAGGTCGGTCCCGTCTCCGCCCTGAGCCTGCGCGGGCCGTTCGACACCGGACAGATCTCCCTGACGGGAACAGCGGAACGGATGCTGATCACCGACGGCAAGGGCAACAGCCGGGTTTCTTCCGACCCGGTGGCCCTGCTCGAAGAACAGACCGGCTGGCGCGTTCCGCTGGACCGACTGCAACGCTGGGTACGAGGCCTGCCCACCGAACCCTTGGCCGAGCTGAGAGACGGCGACTTTCGCCTCGACGACGAGGGCAGACTCGTCAGGCTGTCGGAGGCCGACTGGGAGCTGAGCTACGAAAGATACCGTGACGTTTCGGAAACGGTCGCCCTGCCCCACTTCATCGAGATGAAGAACGAGGATGTGCGCATCCGGCTGGTGATCGACCGCTGGCTGCTCGAGGCGAGCGATCCATGATCGACTGTGCCCGTGATCACGCCGGGGGGGACACCGGCTGGCTGATGGCCGGCTGCAAGCTCAACCTCTTCCTGCACATCAACGGCCGCCGGGCGAACGGGTTCCACGACCTGCAGACCTACTTCCAGCTGCTGGAGTACGGGGACGAGCTGCGAGTCGACGCCGATCGCTCCGGCCGGGTTCAGGTTGCCTGGACGGCGGGTGACGAGGACACCGGGGGGCGACCGGAGCACGCGGATGACGACCTGCTCTTCCGCGCGGCCATGGCACTCAAGGAAGCGGCCGTGGCATCCGGACGGCTGACCTCGGACGACGCGGCCCGCCTGGGTGCGAGCATCAGGCTGCGCAAGAACGTACCGGTCGGCGGAGGACTGGGCGGAGGATCGGCGAGTTCCGCCTGCCTGCTCAACCGGCTCAACCGGCTCTGGAACGTGCAGATGTCGGCCGGCGAGCTCGAAGCCGTGGCGCTCCGTCTCGGTGCCGACGTTCCGGTGTTCATTCGCGCACGCAGCGCGATGGCCCACGGTATCGGCGAACGGACCCGTGCCGTGGAGGTGCCCGGCGGTCCACGGCAATACCTCGTCCTCGTGCCGGACATGCCCGTGGACACGGCCAGCCTGTACGCCGCCCCCGACCTGCGTCGGGACTCCCCCAAGCTCGACGATGCCGGCATGCTTGAACACTGGCGCGAGGCGGGCAACGCCTTCGAGCCGGTCGTCACCGCCCGCCATCCCGCCTTGGCCGCCCTGCTTCGGGACCTGCGGGATGAGGCCGGGTTCGCACGGATGACGGGCTCCGGCTCCTGCCTGTTCGCGCCGGTGGACAGCCGCGACCAGGGCGAGCGGATCGGACGAGACCTGGCCGAACACCACCCGCAACTGCGCCGTTTCTTCGTTTCGCCGATCGCGAAAACGGAAAATCAGCCAGTTAGCGACCGGGCGGCAAGTCCAGGCAAAAAATCTGTCTGAAGGCCTTGGCAAACGCCGATCCCTTGGTTAGGATACGCACCTCTTTCGAATGGGCCGTCGCCAAGCTGGTTAAGGCACCGGATTTTGATTCCGGCATTCGCAGGTTCGAATCCTGCCGGCCCAGCCAAATTACCGGCGAGACCGATGTCATTTACACGATCCTTGATGGTCTTTACGGGCAACGCCAATCGGCCACTGGCCGAGCGGGTTGCGGAAAGTCTGGACAGCCAGCTAGGACAGGCATCGGTAGCGCACTTCTCGGACGGTGAATCCGCCGTCGAGATCCTCGAGAACGTCCGTGGTCGTGACGTCTTCGTGATCCAGCCCACCTGCGATCCGACGAACGATCACATCATGGAACTGATGCTCATGACGGACGCCCTCCGTCGAGCATCCGCCCACCGCATCACCGCGGTCATCCCCTACTTCGGCTATTCCCGCCAGGACCGTCGCGTCCGCTCCTCCCGCGTGCCGATCAGCGCGAAAGTCGTCGCCAACATGCTGCAGAGCGGTGGCGTCGACCGGATCCTGACCGTGGACCTGCACGCCGACCAGATCCAGGGGTTCTTCGACATCCCCGTGGACAACGTCTACGCCTCCCCCATCCTGCTGGGCGACATCTGGCGACAGAAGTACGACGACCTGATCGTCGTCTCGCCCGACGTCGGCGGCGTGGTGCGGGCGCGGGCGGTGGCCAAGCGTCTGGACGACGCGGACCTCGCCATCATCGACAAGCGACGCCCGCGGGCCAACGTCTCCCAGGTGATGCACATCATCGGCGAGGTCGAGGGCAAGACCTGCGTGCTGGTCGACGACATGGTCGACACCGCCGGTACCCTGTGCAAGGCCGCGGACGCGCTGAAGAACCACGGGGCCCGCAAGGTGGTGGCCTACGCCACCCACCCGATCCTGTCCGGCAAGGCGATCGAGAACATCAACGCCTCCTCCCTCGACGAACTCGTGATCACCGACACCGTTCCGCTCCGGCCCGAGGCCGAGCAGTGTGACCGGATTCGCGTGCTCTCCGTGGCCGGCATGCTCGCGGAAACCATCCGCCGGATTCACACCGACGAGTCGGTCAGCTCGCTCTACACCGACGACTGATCCCGCCCCGCCCCCTTCCGCATCGGGGCCCGTTCCGGTACAATCTGCGCGCCGCTCGACACACCGGGCGGCGCGTGTTGGTTGTGGCTTGGTCGCGGGCTGCAACCGGAACCACACGCCGGCATCCGGCCCGACCGGGTCGTCCGGCGGTTTTTTTATTTCTGGAGTGGACGAAATCATGTCTGTAGAAACGTTCAAGATCGAAGCGTCCGTTCGCGAAGATCAGGGGAAGGGTGCGAGCCGCCGCCTGCGTCGCGAAGGGAACATCCCGGCGATCGTCTATGGGGGCAACAAGGAGCCTCAGCCGATCACCATCAACCACAACGAGCTCCTGAAGCACCTCGATCACGAGGCGTTCTTCTCGCATATCCTGGAGCTCACCGTGGGCGGCGAGACCGACGAGGTCGTGCTGCGTGACCTGCACCGTCACCCGTACAAGACGACGGTCGTGCTGCACGCCGACTTCCAGCGCATCACGCGTGGTCAGAAGATGCGCATGCACGTCCCGCTGCACTTCGACAACCGTGAAGAGAGCAAGGGCGCCAAGGCCGGCGGCGTGATCAGCGTCATTCACAACGAGATCGAGATCGAGTGTCTCCCGCGCCAGCTGCCGGAGTATCTCACCGTCGACCTGAGCGACCTGGACGTCAACGAATCGATCCACCTGAGTCAGATCACGCTCCCCGAGGGCATCAGCATCCCGGAGCTGGCCCTGGGCGAAGAGCATGACGTCGCTGTCGTGGCGATCCACCCGCCGAAGGTCGACAGGTCGGCCGAAGAGGAAGCGGGCGAAGAAGGCGGCGAAGAGGCATCCGGCGAAGAAGCCTGATCCCTGCCCCGCATCGACGAGCAAAGCCCCGGCCGGCCAGGCCGGGGCTTTTTCATTGCGGCGAGACCGGGTAACCGCCGGCGCGCACGGCGCCGGTTCCCTGTGCGATAATCCGCGCCCATGACTATCAAGCTGATTGTGGGTCTGGGCAACCCCGGGCAGAAATACGACGACACTCGACACAATGCCGGCTTCTGGGCAGTCGATGCGATCGCCGAGGCGCTCGGCGGGCGATGGACCGAGGAGCGCAAGTTCAGCGGTGCGGTCGCCCGCGTGCCGGTCGACGGAACGGACCTGCGCCTGCTCAAGCCGGCGACGTTCATGAACCGGTCCGGTCAATCCGTCGGGCCCCTGGCGAACTTCTTCAAGATCGCCCCCGAGGAGATCCTGGTGATACATGACGAGCTCGATCTCCCACCGGGCCGGATGCGGCTCAAGCGCGGCGGTGGTCATGGCGGCCACAACGGTCTCAAGGACATCCAGGCCGCGCTCGGCAGTGCCGACTTCTGGCGGCTGCGGATCGGCATCGGGCACCCGGGGCACCGGGATGCCGTGGTGGGCTACGTGCTGACCAGGGCCCCGAAGGACGAGCGCAAGCTCGTCGACGACTGCCTGATTGAGGTCCGCCACCTCGCTCCGGACCTGGTCCGGGCCGACGAGCCGGATCTCATGCAATCGATCAACAGCTATCGACCGGCGAACTGAACCGTTCGGTCGCGCATATCCCGACGTGGGCACGCCGCCTCACCGGCCGCGGCCCCGCAACAATGAAACGGAGTCCCTATGGGTTTCAACTGTGGCATCGTGGGCCTGCCGAACGTCGGCAAGTCCACCCTGTTCAATGCTTTGACGAAGGCCGGCATCCAGGCGGCCAACTATCCCTTCTGCACCATCGAGCCGAACGTCGGCGTGGTCGCGGTGCCGGACCCCCGCCTCGACAAGCTCGCGGAGATCGTCAAGCCCGAGCGGGTCATTCCGACCAGCATGGAGTTCGTCGACATCGCGGGACTCGTGGCCGGCGCCTCCAAGGGCGAAGGGCTGGGCAACCAGTTCCTGGCAAACATCCGCGAGACCGACGCCATCGCCCAGGTCGTGCGCTGCTTCGCCAACGATGACGTCGTCCACGTGGCCGGCAAGGTCGACCCGGCCGCCGACATCGAGGTGATCAACACCGAGCTGGCACTGGCCGACCTCGACACGGTGCAGAAGGCCGTCGAGCGGCTCACCAAGCAGACCAAGTCCGGGCAGAACAAGGACGCGGCCGCGAAGCTCGAGCTGGTCAAGCAGGTCGCCGAAGTGCTCGATGAAGGCCACTCGGTGCGTAGCATGAAGCTCGACCCGGAGAAGCTCGCCCTCCTCCACGACCTGCACCTGCTGACCGCCAAGCCGCTGATGTTCATTGCGAACGTCGACGAGAACGGCTTCGAGAACAACCCCCTGCTCGATCAGGTTCGCGCGATCGGCGAGCAGGAAGACGCCATGGTCGTGCCGGTCTGCGCCACCACCGAGGCCGAGCTTATCGACCTCGAGGGCGAGGACAAGGCCATGTTCCTCGAGGAGATGGGCCTGGAGGAACCGGGGCTCGACCGCGTGATCCGCGCGGGCTACGAACTGCTCGGCCTGCAGACCTACTTCACCGCCGGGGTCAAGGAAGTGCGTGCCTGGACGATCAAGCGCGGCATGACCGCTCCCCAGGCCGCCGGCGTGATCCACACCGACTTCGAGAAGGGCTTCATCCGCGCCGAGGTGATCTCCTACGAGGACTTCATCGCCTGCGGCGGCGAAAAAGGCGCCAAGGAAGCCGGGAAGGCTCGCCTGGAGGGCAAGGACTACGTCATGCAGGAAGGCGACGTCGTCCACTTCCGCTTCAACGTGTAGAAAACCCGCAAAAGGCGCGCAAACGGGGTTGACAGGACCCCACGGGTTCCCGATAATGCGCGCCTCGCTTGGCTATGTAGCTCAGCTGGTTAGAGCACGGCACTCATAATGCCGGAGTCGGTGGTTCGAATCCACCCATAGCCACCAGCACATGTCCGGATAGCCGGAACCGTCAAACCCCCGTCCACCGGACGGGGGTTTTTCGTTTGTCAGGCCGTGAAAGCGCGGCCTTCAGGGCCGCTTCGCGCCGGCACGTCGCAGGCGACCCGCGCCGTACAGTCCGAGCAGCAGGATGGTCATCACGACGATGACCGGCCACGCTCCGTAACGGGCCAGTGGGGTACTGCCGTCCCGCGGCACGATCGTCTCGACGAGGACCCCGCGCTCGCCCGTCGGCAGCGACTGCACTACCCCGCCACGCTCGTCGATGACCGCCGAGATACCGGTATTCGTCGCACGGACAAGGGGGCGCCGGAACTCGATCGACCGGGCTCGCGCCATCTGCAGGTGCTGATGGGGCGAGAAGCTGTCGCCGAACCAGGAGTCGTTCGACACGGTCACGAGCACATCGGCATTCGGCAGGGAGGCCCGGATATCGCGGGAAAAGTCCGCCTCGAAGCAGATGGACCCGCCGAGCTCGATCTCGCCGACACGCAGCGGCGCCTGGTCTCCGCGCCCAGGGCTGAGATCGGACATCGGCACCTCGAACAGCCACGGCATCCTCTCGATCAGTCCGCGCAGCGGGAAATACTCGCCAAACGGCACCAGGTGACGCTTGCGATATTCACCCATGGACTCGGGCACGCCGATCAGTGCGTTGTAGTTGCGTCCCTCGGCGTCACGACTGAACGTGCCGATCAGCATGCGATAGCCCTCCGCCTCGGCCTTCTCCTCGAGCTCGGCGCGCAGGCCGGGCAGCTCCTGGATCACGCGCGGGATGGCGGTTTCCGGCCAGATGACCAGGTCGACGGCAGGCATGGAATCGGTCAACCCACGGTAGATGGCGATCGTCCGGTTGAAGAATTCGGGATCGAACTTCTGCATCTGGGCGACGTTTCCCTGCGCCAGGCCCACTCGGATCGGCTCGTCCGAGGGACGAGTCCAGTCGAGCCCCTTGAGCGGCAGCGAGACGATGGGCAGGAGCATCAGCACCGCCAGTGGCACCAGCCAGCCGGCGACCTCACGCGGCCGCACTCGCAGGGCATCGACCGCCCACCAGGCAAGCAGTCCCAGGGCCAGGACAAGAGCCGTCACCCCGTACTCGCCGACGAGCGGCAGCCAGCCGACCAAGGGACCGTCGACCTGACTGATGCCGAGGTTGAGCCAGGGAAAGCCGCCGAACAGCCAGGCTCGCAACGCCTCGACCAGCACCCAGCTGGCCAGGAAGGCGGCCGACCAGGCCCTGCGGCCACCACCGGCACCCGCGACCCGGGCGGCCAGCCAGCAGGCGATGGCGGGGTAGAACGCCAACACCATGACGAACAATGCCGTCACCCCTGCCGCGGCGGGCGCCACGATCCCGCCAAAGAGGGTGAAGCTCTCGTAGACCCAGCTCACCCCGAGGCCGAACTGGCCCACGCCGAACCACCAGCCGAGGCGGAACGCTCGACCCGGTGTCTGTCGGTGGATCAGTACAAGGAGGATGACCGGCGCGACGATGGCGGCCGGCCAGAACGCGAAGGGCGCGAACGCCAGTACCAGGGTGGCCCCGGCCAGCAGGGAGGCCAGGCTGCGCCACCAGCGCGAAAGCCACGTCCCGTAGGCCCGTCCCGGTGCGCTACTGGCCCTCGGACTCGTCATCACTGCCCTCTTCCGTGGGTTCGAAGTCCAGCTTGGTCACCAGCAGGAGATGCAGCCGGCGCCGGTCGGCGCCGAGCACCTTGAACTCGTAGGAACCCAGTCGCGCGACCTCGCCGCGACGCGGGAGGTGCCCGAGGGTATTCGAGACGAGACCGCCAATGGTGTCGTACTCGTCGTCGGAGAAGTCCGTGCCGAAGGCCGCGTTGAACTCGCTGATGGGAGTCAATGCCCGCACCGTATGCCGCCGAGGGGCCTGCTGGCGAATGTTGACGCGTTCCTCGACATCGAACTCGTCGTCGATGTCGCCGACGATCTCCTCGAGCACGTCCTCGATGGTCACCAGACCGGCCACGCCGCCGAACTCGTCGAGCACGATGGCCATGTGCGTGCGCGTGAGCCGGAATTCCGCAAGAAGCGCATCCAGGCGCTTGCTCTCGGGAACGAACATCGGGGTGCGTACCAGCGCAAGCAGGTCGAACGTCTCGCTGTCGCCACCTTCCTCGCGATCCGCGAAGAAGCGCATCAGTTCCTTGATCAGCAGGATGCCGATCACCTCGTCGCGGTTGGCGCGGATCACCGGGTAGCGGGAATGGCCGGACTCGATCGCGGCCGACAGGATGTCCGACAGCGTAGCGCTGTCCTCGATCACGTCCATCTGCCCGCGGGGCACCATCACGTCCCGCACGCGCAGTTCGTGAAAGTCGAGCACCGAATCGATCAGGCCGGCGGTGGATACCGGGAACACCTCGGCGTCCGCCGCATGTCGCACCAGATGCTTCGTCTGCTCGACCGAACGGATCCGACAGGGGCAGAGACGGTTCTTCAGGCGTTGCCACAGGGACTCGCGTTTCGAGTCCGTACTGGGAGGTTCGTCTTCCATTGAATACTTGGTTCGCGGTAGGTTTCGTAGGAAATAACAGGCAGCTGCCGGACAAAGGAGAGAGTTCTCTTCAATGACCGGGATACCGGTTCAGGCGTAGGGGTCGGAATAGCCGAGTGACTGCAGCACGTCCACCTCGATGGATTCCATGCGCTCGGCTTCTTCCTCGGTGAGGTGATCATAGCCCAACAGGTGCAAAATCCCATGGACCACCATGTGGGCGTGGTGCGCGCGGGCGGATTTGCCCTGCTCGCCGGCCTCGGCCTCGACCACCCGGTTGCATATGACCAGATCGCCCAGATACGGGATGCCCGACGGATCGTCGACCGCCACCAGGTCTGCCGGATCGTCCACCGAGGGAAAGGACAGCACATTGGTGGGCCTATCGCGATGCCGGAACTGCGCGTTGAGCGACTGGCTTTCCTCCGGCTCCACGTACCGGACGGTGACCTCGGCTCCCCCCGCAGGCGCTACGGGCGCCCGCGCCAGCGTCTCGGCGACCCAGCGTTCCAGCATGCCGCGTGACGGACAGGAACGGTCCGTCACCCGCTGACGGTCGATCACCACCGTGGCGTCCGGGCTCATCGGGAAACGCCGCCCCGGCTCTCGTAGGCATCGATGATGCGCTTGACCAACGGGTGGCGTACCACGTCACGGCTCTGGAAGAAGGTGAACTCGACGCCCTCGACCTCGCTGAGCATGTCGATGGCGTGCCGCAGACCGGAGGTCACGCCCTTGGGAAGGTCGATCTGGGTGATGTCGCCCGTGACCACCGCCGTGGTACCGAAGCCGATCCGGGTGAGGAACATCTTCATCTGCTCGATGGTGGTGTTCTGCGCCTCGTCGAGGATGACGAACGACTCGTTGAGCGTCCGGCCGCGCATGAACGCCAGCGGCGCGACCTCGATCACGTTGCGCTCGATCAGCCGGTTGACCTTGTCGAAGCCCATCATCTCGTAGAGCGCGTCGTACATCGGCCGCAGGTACGGATCGATCTTCTGCGCCAGATCACCGGGCAGGAAACCGAGCTTCTCGCCGGCCTCGACCGCCGGACGAACCAGCACGATGCGCTGGACCTGGCCGCGCTCGAAGGCATCGATCGCGCTCGCCACGGCGAGATAGGTCTTGCCCGTCCCCGCCGGACCGATGCCGAAGTTCAGGTCGAATCGGTTGATCGCGCGCAGGTACTGCACCTGGCGGTTGCCCCGACCGCGGACGATGCCGCGCAGGGTCTTGATCAGCACCTCGTCGCCGGGCGGGGGCGGCTCTTCCTCCATCCCCGCCTCCTGCATGCCCAGATTGACCCGCTCGGGATCGATCGTCTGGGTCTCGCTGAGCCGGTAGAGATCGGCCAGCAGCGTTTCCACCTGCCCCGCGACGGCCGACGGGCCGATCACGGCAAACAGGTTGCCCCGGTGGTTGATCTCCACGCCCAGCCGGCGCTCGATCATCCGCAGGTGCTCGTCGAAGCTGCCTGCCAGGTTCGCCAGCCGCTCGTTGTCGGCCGGTTCCAGGGCGAATTCCAGTCGTTCGGCGCCAGTATCGGTCATTACGCGGCCACCAGGTTGCGCGCCCGGGCGCGTTCGCGGTCCGTGGGATGAATGTCGACGAACTCACCGCGCAGCGAGTTCGGATTGACCTGCGTGATCTCGAGATCGACGAACAGCCCCACCAGCCCCGGCCGGCCGCGGAAGATGACGCTGCGATTGTTCTCGGTCTTGCCCATCAGCTCGTTCGGGTCCTTCTTCGACGGCCCCTGCACCAGCACGGTCTGGGTGCTGCCGAGCATGGACTCGGAGATCTCGCGTTCGAACTCGCTGATGCGTGCCTGCAGGCGCTTGAGCCGTTCCTTCTTGATCGACTCCGGCTGGTCGTCGGGGAGGTTCGACGCCGGGGTGCCGGGACGCGCGCTGTAGACGAAGGAGAACGAGTGGTCGAAGCCGATGTCCTCGATCAGCTTCATGGTGCGCTCGAAGTCGTCCTCCGTCTCGCCGGGAAAGCCGACGATGAAGTCGGACGAAATCGAGATGCCCGGCCGTGCTTCACGCAGCTTCCGGATCTTGGACTTGTATTCCATCGCGGTGTGGCCGCGCTTCATCAGCGCCAGCACGCGGTCGGAACCTGACTGGACCGGCAGGTGCAGGAAGCTCGCCAGCTCCGGCACGTTCCGGTAGGCCTCGATCAGTCGATCGGTGAACTCCACCGGGTGCGAGGTGGTAAAGCGGATGCGGTCGATGCCCTCGATCTGCGCGATCACCTCGATCAGCAGCGCGAGATCCGCCGTCTGCCCGTCGTGCATCGGCCCCTGGTAGGCATTGACGTTCTGCCCCAGCAGGTTGACCTCGCGCACGCCCTGCTCCGCCAGGTCCGCCACCTCGGCGACCACGTCGTCGAACGGCCGAGATATCTCCTCGCCGCGGGTATAGGGCACCACGCAGAAGGTGCAGTACTTCGAGCAGCCTTCCATGATCGAGACGAACGCCACCGGGCCGTCGGCCCGCGGGTCCGGCAGGTTGTCGAACTTCTCGATCTCCGGGAAGGAGATATCGACCACCGGCTTTCGCTCAGCCTCGACCACCGCCACCATCTCCGGCAGCCGGTGCAACGTCTGCGGACCGAAGACGATGTCGACGAAGGGGGCGCGCTCGCGGATCGCCTCGCCTTCCTGGCTGGCCACGCAACCGCCCACGCCGATGACCAGATCCGGGTTCTTCTCCTTGAGCGGCCGCCACTGGCCGAGCTGGGAGAAGACCTTCTCCTGCGCCTTCTCTCGAATCGAGCAGGTGTTGAGCAGGATCACGTCGGCATCGGCGGGGTCCTCGACCGGCTGGAAGCCACTGGAGACGCCGAGCACGTCGGCCATCTTGGCCGAGTCGTACTCGTTCATCTGGCAGCCCCAGGTCTTGATGAACAGGCGCTTGGCCGGTTCCCCGGTGCCCGGCATGGATGTCTGCGTGCTGGCGTTGTTGGTCACGTCAACGAGTTCCTCGTCAATCCGGCATTGAAAAAGGGATCGAAAGATAGCAGATTTCCCCGCCAAAACGAAGCCGGGACAAGGGGTTAAGCCCTTCCCTTCCCGTTGAAAACGGACCGGGCGCGAGTGCGGTGGAGGGCCATCCGCGGAGATGCTTGAAAAAACCGTACCGGTTTAGTACTTTTATAACCTATAACCGACCGCGGCGGCGGGGTATTCGTGCCCCGAGCCCCCGGTCGACGGCATCTGAACGCGCCGGGAGGCCACATGCTGAAAATCAGCCGGCTGAGCGACTATGCAATCGTGCTACTGACGGCGCTGGCAAGCGACTCGGAAACCGAACCGGGCCAGCATCGGGCTAATGCACGCGCGCTGGCCGAGCGCACCGGGATCAACATGCCGACCGTCGGCAAGCTGCTCAAGCTGCTCCACGGGCAGGGCATCGTGCATTCCCGGCAGGGGCGCAGCGGGGGATACTTCCTCGCCCGACCAGCGGAAGCCATCAGCCTCGCCGAAATCATCGAGGCGATCGACGGTCCAATTGCCATGACCGACTGCTTCCGCCCGGATCACGACTGCGCGATGGAGGGCGACTGTGCCGTCCGTCCGCACTGGGAAGCGATCAACCGCGGAGTGCATGCCCTGCTCGACGCCACCTCGCTGGCGGACATGAGCCGTCCGGTGGAATGCCCGGAGGCGCCGGACAAGGTGCCGGTCTGGTACGAGCGGTCGACGGACGGCAGGCAGGTCGCCGGCAAGGTCCCTTCCGGCCGGGGCCGGACCGCCACGTGATGAATACCTTGCCGGGGGCAGCCTGCCCCCGGTCGCGAACATCTTCTCTGCAGGTGAGACTGACATGACCGAAACCCACGAACTCGAGAAACTCGTCAAGCGCGAGTACAAGTACGGTTTCACGACCGACATCGAGCAGGAGATCATCCCGCCGGGCCTCGACGAGGACGTCGTGCGGATGATCTCCGCGAAGAAGAACGAGCCGGCGTTCATGCTCGAGTGGCGCCTGGAAGCCTTCCGCCAGTGGCAGAAGATGGACGAGCCGGAGTGGGCGCACGTCCATTATCCGAAGATCGACTACCAGGCGCTCTCCTACTACGCCGCGCCGAAGAGCCAGGAAGAACTCGATGCCGAGGCGCCGGAGTCGCTCGACGAGGTCGACCCGAAGCTGCTGGAAACCTACGAGAAGCTCGGCATCCCGCTGCACGAGCGCGCCGCACTCGCCGGGGTGAAGGGGGCGAACGTGGCCGTCGACGCGGTCTTCGACTCCGTCTCGGTCACCACCACCTTCAAGGAGAAGCTCGCCGAGGCCGGCGTGATCTTCTGCTCGTTCTCCGAGGCGGTCGAGAACCATCCGGAGCTGGTGAAGAAGTACCTCGGCACCGTGGTGCCGCAGGGCGACAACTACTTCGCCGCGCTGAACTCCGCGGTGTTCTCCGACGGCTCGTTCGTCTACGTGCCCAGGGGCGTGAAGTGCCCGATGGAGCTGTCGACCTACTTCCGCATCAACGCGCGCAACACGGGGCAGTTCGAGCGCACGCTGATCATCGCCGAGGAAGGCGCTTCGGTCAGCTACCTCGAAGGCTGCACCGCCCCGCAGCGTGACGAGAACCAGCTGCACGCCGCGGTGGTCGAACTGGTCGCGCTGGACGATGCCGAGATCAAGTACTCCACCGTGCAGAACTGGTACCCGGGCGACGAGGAAGGCCGTGGCGGCATCTACAACTTCGTCACCAAGCGCGGCGAGTGCCGCGGCGACCGCTCGAAGATCACCTGGACCCAGGTGGAGGCCGGCTCGGCGGTCACCTGGAAGTACCCGAGCTGCATCCTCAAGGGCAACGACTCGGTGGGCGAGTTCTACTCGGTGGCGGTGTCGAACAACTACCAGCAGGTCGACTCGGGCACCAAGATGATCCACCTTGGCGAGCGCACCCGCTCGACGATCGTCTCCAAGGGCATTTCGGCCGGGCGCTCCCAGAACGCCTATCGCGGCCTGGTACACATCGGCAAGACCGCCCGTGACGCCCGCAACTTCACGCAGTGCGACTCGCTGCTGATCGGCGATCGCTGCGGCGCCCATACCTTCCCCTACGTGGAGGCCAAGAACGCCAGTGCCCAACTCGAGCACGAGGCGACCACCTCCAAGGTCAGCGACGACCAGATGTTCTATCTGCGCTCGCGCGGCCTGTCCGAGGAAGACGCCATGAACATGGTCGTCAGCGGCTTCTGCAAGGACGTCTTCAACGAACTGCCCATGGAGTTCGCCGTCGAGGCGCAGGCCCTGCTGGCCGTTTCGCTCGAAGGATCCGTGGGTTAACCGAACAATTTACAGAGGCTTTTGAACATGGCACTTCTCGAAATCAAGAACCTGCACGCCGAGATCGATGGCAAGGAGATCCTCAAGGGCATCGACCTGACCGTCAACGCCGGCGAGGTCCACGCCATCATGGGGCCGAACGGCTCGGGCAAGAGCACGCTCTGCCACGTGCTCGGCGGGCGCGACGGCTACGAGGTCACGCAAGGCACCATCACCTTCGACGGACAGGATCTCCTGGAGATGGAGACCGAGGAACGCGCCGTGGCCGGCATGCTGCTCGGCTTCCAGCACCCGGTCGAGATCCCGGGCGTGAAGAACATCTACCTGCTGAAAGAGGCGCTCAACGCCAAGCGCGAGGCGCAGGGTCTCGACGAGGTCGACACCTTCACGTTCATGAAGCAGGTGCGCGACCTGGTCGCCAGCATGGACATGGACGATGCCTTCCTGCACCGCGGCGTGAACGCCGGCTTCTCCGGCGGCGAGAAGAAGCGCAACGAGATCCTGCAGATGCTGCTGCTCGAGCCGAAGCTCGCCCTGCTCGACGAGACCGATTCGGGTCTCGACATCGACGCGCTCAAGGTGGTGTCCGAGGGCATCAACCGCATGCGCGGCGAGGAGCGCGGCATCATCCTGGTCACGCACTACCAGCGCCTCCTGAACTACGTCGAGCCGGACTTCGTCCATGTCCTCTACAACGGCCGGATCATCAAGTCCGGGGACAAGACCCTCGCCCATCGCCTGGAAGCCGAGGGTTACCAGGAGATTCTCGAGGAGGCATCGTGATGCGAAAGGCGCTTCCCGACTGGCTCAAGACGGCCATGCCGGAGACGGCCGTGGCGCCCGAATCGATCGCGCGGGCCGCACGCGCGCAGGCCGAGACCCTCGGCCTGCCCGGCCTGCGCGACGAGGAGTGGCGCTGGACCAACCTGCGCTCTATCCAGCGCGGCGACTTCGCTCCGGCGGAAGGTGTCGGCGGTGACATCGAACCGGCCAACCGGCTGCCGTTCGAGGACCCGATCCGGCTGCGCTTCGTCGACGGCATCCTCGAGGCTGTGCCGGGGGACCTGCCCGAGGGGCTGTCCATCGTGGCGCTGCGGGATGCCGACGCGGAGGCTCGCGAAGCGGCGTTTTCGCCGAAACCCGCGCCGAGCGTGGACAACCCCAACGACGCCCTGGTGACACTGAACACCGCCATGGCCCGCGAAGGCGTGGTCATTGACGTGGCGGCCAATGCCGTGGTCGAGCGCCCGGTGGTGATCGAGTGGCTGGACGGGGCGACCGAGTCGGCCATGAGCCATCCGCGCGTTCTGGTCCGTCTCGGCGAGAGCGCGACGGCCACCGTCGTCGAGCACATCGAGGCCGTCGGCGACAAGCCGTCCTGGCGCAACAGCGTGATCGTGTCGAGCATCGCGGCCAACGCCGCACTCACCCACATCGCGCTGGGACTGGACGGCGACGAGCGGCTGGCCACGGAGCGCAGCTTCGCCTCGCTGGATCGGGACGCCCGCTATCACAGCTACAACGTCCAGCTCGGTGGCAAGGTGATCCGTCGCGAGTACGACATCCACGTGGGTGGCTCCGGCGCGCACACGGACCTGATCGGCCTGATGATGCCGCGAGACAGGCAGGTGCTCGACACGCACACGCGCATCACGCATGCCGCGGCTGACACCACCAGCAACGAGCACTACCGCAGCATCGCCGACGGCCATGGCCGTGGTGTGTTCAAGGGCCGCATCCTGATCGAGCAGGACGCGCAGCGGATCGAGGCGTACCAGTCGAGCAACAACCTGATCCTCTCGGACAACGCCGAAATCGACGCCAAGCCCGAGCTCGAGATCTACGCCGACGACGTCAAGTGCTCGCACGGCGCGACCATCGGCCGGCTCGACGAGGAGTCCCTGTTCTACCTGCGTACCCGTGGCGTGCCCTTGACGGAGGCCCGTGCGCTGCTGATCGCCGGTTTCGCCCAGGAGGTCATCGACGAGATTCCGATGGATGACCTGCGCGACTGGCTGACCGAGCGTGTCGAGGCCGTGCTGGCCGACCGCACCGGGATGCATGCAGGCTGATGGCTGACCAGGCGCAACAGGCCGGCCGCCGGGTCGAGGCGTTCTCGCCCGAGGCGATCCGCGCGCAGTTCCCGGCGCTGGACCAGGAGGTGCACGGCAAGCCGCTGGTGTACCTGGACAATGCCGCGACCACGCAGAAACCACGCGTGGTGATCGACACCATCCGCGAGTTCTACGAGCGCGACAACGCCAATATCCACCGCGGCGTGCACACGCTGTCCGCCCGTGCCAGCGAGCGCTTCGAGGGCGCGCGGGAGCGTATCGCCCGGTCACTAAATGCCGGCTCGGAGCGCGAGATCGTGTTCGTCCGCGGCGTCACCGAGGCGATCAACCTGCTGGCACACTCGCTGTCCGCCGACTGGTCGGCCGGCGACGAGGTGATCGTAAGCACGCTCGAGCATCACGCCAACATCGTGCCGTGGCTGATGCTGAAAGAGCGAAAGGGCATCGAGATCAAGGTGATACCGGCGGATGATCAGGGAGATCTGCAGATCGACGCCCTGCCCGGTCTCATCTCGGAACGCACCCGCCTGGTGGCCGTGAACCACGTCTCCAATGCCCTGGGCACGGTCAACCCGGTTAGTAGGGTCGCCGAGATCACCCGGGAAAGCGGGGTGCCGCTGCTGGTCGACGGCGCCCAGGGCCTGCCGCACGGCCCCGTGGACGTCCAGGCACTTGGCTGCGATTTCTATGCCTGTTCCAGCCACAAGGTCTTCGGGCCGAGTGGCGTGGGTGCGCTCTATGCCCGGGGCGACTGGTTCGAGCGCCTGCCGCCGTTCCTCGGTGGCGGCGACATGATCGAGGAGGTCCGCTTCGACGGCATCCGTTTTGCCGCGCCGCCGTCGAAGTTCGAGGCCGGCACGCCCAACATCGAGGGTGCCATCGGCTTTGCCGCGGCGCTTGAGTGGGTGGACTCGCTCGACTGGCTGGCCATCGAGCGCCACGAACAGGCACTGCTCGAACGGATGACCGAGGGGCTCTCGGCCATTCCGGGGCTTGCCATCGTGGGTCAGGCACGACACAAGGTGCCGGTGGTCTCCTTCCTGGTCGAGGGGGCCCACCCGCACGACATCGGCACCCTGCTCGACTCGATGGGGATTGCCGTGCGTACCGGCCACCACTGTGCCATGCCGCTGATGCAGCGCTTCAATGCCCTGACCGGGACCGCAAGGGCATCGGCCGCCTTCTACAACACTTTTGACGATATCGACCGATTCGTGGACGCGGTAAGGCGCGTGCGCGACATGCTCGTCTGACGAAACGGGGAGAGAACCGCGTGGAACCAATGGAACGCATCCGACTCAAGCGCGACGTGGTCTGCACCATGGTCCCGTCGGGGCAGAAGGTGCTGGCCTCGAAGGACACGCCCGTGGAACTGATGCAGGCCCTCGGCGGGAGCTTCACCATCAAGGCGCGTGGCCACCTGCTGCGCGTGGAGGGCAAGGATGCGGACGCGCTCGGCAAGGAGCCGCCCCCGCAGCCGGAGCTGCCCGAGAACGCCTCCGACAAGGAGGTCGAGGAAATGGTCTGGGAGCAGCTGCGGGGCGTGTTCGACCCGGAGATCCCGATCAACATCGTCGACCTCGGCCTGGTCTACAAGGTCAAGGTCGAAAGCCTGCCGGTCTCCGGTCGTCGCGTCGAGGTGGACATGACCCTGACCGCCCCGGGCTGCGGCATGGGCGGGGTGATTGCCTCGGATGCCCATCAGCGCATCATGGAAATCCCCACGGTGGAGGAAGCGGCCGTCGAACTGGTGTTCGATCCGCCGTGGAGCAAGGAGATGATGTCCGAGGAAGCCCGCCTGGCGACAGGCATGTTCTGA
>NZ_JBKGYT010000035.1:0-18992 GCF_046545975.1 Guyparkeria sp.
GGATAACGCGACCTTCGCCGTGCGGGCCCGTTCGTCGAGTGGCAGCGGATCGGGAACGAAAAACCGCCCGGCAGGCGGGCGGTCCAGGGAACGAGGGTAAAATGCGCCCGGCGGACTCAGCCGCCGGTCATCGACATGAAGCGGATGACCTTCTCGGGCTTCTCGGTGAACTCGTGGCGCTCGGGCTTGAGGGCGATGGCCTGGATCAGCGCTTCCTTGAGTTCGTCGTCGGGAATGCCCTTTCTCAGCAGCGGGCGGAAGGAGAAGCTCTCCTCCTGACCGAGGCACATGTACATGGTGCCGTCGCAGCCCAGTCGCACCCGGTTGCATGTCTCACAGAAATGCTCGGACATCGGGGTAATGAAACCGACCATGGTGTCGGTACCCGCCACCTGCAGGTAGCGGGCCGGGCCGGCACCGGTCACCGAATTGACCGCGGGGATCAGGCCGTACTTGGCCTTGAGGCGCTTCTTCACGTCCTGGAGGCTGACGTAGTGATCGATGGCGTCGCGGCCGGTCTCGCCCATCGGCATGGTCTCGATCATGCGCAGGGTGAAGCCGTTGTCGATGCAGTAGTCGAGCAGATCCTCGATGTCGTGCTCGTTGATGCCCTTCATCACCACCGCGTTGATCTTGATCGGCGAGAAACCGGCGGCCTTCGCGGCGGCCAGCCCGTCGAGGACCTTGTCCACCTTGCCCTTGGTGATGGACTTGAAGCGTTCGGGATCGAGCGTATCGAGGCTCACGTTGATGCGATCGGCACCCGCCGCCCGCAGCGACTCGGCCATCTTGTTCATGCGGGTGGCGTTGGTGGACAGGGACACGTCGCGGATGCCCGGCATGGCGCTGATCCCGCCGACGATGTCCTCGATGCCCTTGCGCACCAGCGGCTCGCCACCGGTGATCCGCACGTGGGACAGGCCCATGTCGGCCATGACGCCGACCAGCCGCTCGATCTCCCCGACCGTCAGCCAGTGCTCCGGCACCTCGAAGTCCTTGAAGCCCTCGGGCATGCAGTAGAAGCACCGCAGGTCGCAGCGGTCGGTCACGGACAGCCGCAGGTAGTTGATGGAGCGGCCAAATGGGTCGGTCAACTGCTGCATCGCGTTCGCCTTTGCCGGTTGAATGCCCCGGTCCGAGAGGCACCGTTTCGTTCGTCGATCACGAGGCCGTCCACGCGGTCGGCCTCGTCGGAATGAGGTGGCCCCGACCGGGTTCGAGGGGTCGGAATCGAACCCGGAGGGACCGGCTTTGCAGGAGTGAGTCACAGATGCGTCGTGTTCACTCGGACATAACGGTAATCACGACCACGGAAAAATGCAAGCGCTATGGCGACAAAAACCTAACGGCCTCCGGCCGGGCGGTCCGGCCGGGGTCAGCTGTCCGCCTCGACCCGCCAGTGACCGCTCTTGCCGCCGCGCTTTTCCAACAGGCGGGTCTGCTCGATCACCATGCCGCGATCCACCGCCTTGCACATGTCGTAGAGCGTCAGCGCGGCCACCGACGCGGCGGTAAGCGCCTCCATCTCCACGCCGGTCTGCCCGGTCACGCCGCACTCGGCGACGATGCGCACGGCGTTGCGCGCCGGCTCGGGCTCGAGATCCACCTTCACCCGCGTGAGCATCAGCGGATGGCACATGGGAATGAGGTCGCCGGTGCGCTTGGCCGCCATGATGCCGGCGATGCGCGCGGTGGCCAGCACGTCGCCCTTCTTGTGCCCCCCCGAGAGGATCAGCTCGAGGGTCTCCGGCTGCATGACGATGCGCGACTCGGCCACGGCAACCCGCTGGGTCTGCGCCTTGTCGCCGACGTCCACCATGCGGGCCTCGCCCTTCTCGTCGATGTGCGTGAGTTTCTGACTCATGGTCCCAGTTCCTTGAAGGCGATGAATTCGACCGGGTCGCCGGCAGCCAGCTCGACTCTCTCCGGAATCAGCGCGAGACCGTCTGCCCAGGCGAGCGAGCTCAGCAACCCGGAGTTCTGATCGGGATACGGCTCGAGCACGATCCGTCCCTCCCGCTGCACGCGACGCACCCGGATGTATTCCGGGCGGTCGCCGCCCTGTCGGGCCGTGGCCAGGGGCAACGGCTGGGTCGGCAGGCGGCCCGGATCGGACTGCCCGGAGGCCGTCTCCAGGGCGGTCCGCACGAACAGCAGGAAGGTCACGAAGGTGGAGACCGGGTTGCCCGGCAGACCCAGGAACGGCGTGCCCAGTACCTCGCCCACTGCCATCGGCTTGCCCGGCTTGAGGAACACCCGCCAGTGATCGATGCGTCCCAGCGCCTCGACCCCGGCGCGGACCAGGTCCGCCTCGCCCACCGACACGCCACCGGAGGTGACGATCAGATCCGCATCCGAGGCCTCGCGCAGGCGGGCATCGATGATGTCCCGCTCGTCCGGCAGACGCGCCCGGTAGACGATCTCCGCCCCGCTGGCGTGCAGCAGGGTCTCCAGCATCGGGCCGTTGGCATCGAAGATCTTGCCGGGGACGAAGGTCTCTCCCGGGGCCAGCAGTTCATCGCCGGTGGTCAGCAGCGCCACCCGAGGCCGGCGGGTGACGGTCACCTCGCCGATCCCGGTGCTGGCCACCAGGCCGATCATGGCCGGCCCGATCCGCGTACCCGCCGGCAGCAGGACCTCGCCCTTGCGGGTGTCGGCACCGGTCTGGCGCACGCCGGCACCGGCCGCCAATGCCTCGGTGCAACGGATGGCCTGGTCGCCGTCGGGCGCGGTCGACTCCTGGGCGATGACGGTATCGGCCCCCTCGGGCAACAGGGCGCCGGTAAAGATGCGCATCGCCGTGCCCGGGGCCAGCCGAGACGGCGGGTCGCCGGCGAACTGCCTCCCGGACACCACGAACCGCTCGCCGGCCGCCACGGGGGCCTTCATCGCGTAGCCGTCGAACAGGCTCAGGGGGGCGAAGGGCACGTCCCGCGGGGCGACGAGGGGCTCGCTCAGCACACGGCCGACCGCGTCGGCGAGCGAGACGGACGCGGTCTCCCCGATCACCGGAATCCGGCGGCGCAGGCGCTCGATCACACCACTGACGGGTTCCACGGCTCGGACCTCCTAGTCGAAATCGGCGAACCAGCGGCGCCGGGCCTGCTCGTCGCTCTCGCGCGCGTCGACCCAACGGCTGTGTCCCTCGGGGTCCACTTCCTTCTTCCAGAACGGCGCGTGGGTCTTCAGGTAGTCCATGATGAACGTGCAGGACTCCAGCGCGTCCCCACGGTGGGCACTGGCGACCGCCACGAGGACGATCTGGTCGGTCGGCCTGAGATGGCCGACGCGGTGAACGATGCTCACGCCCGCGAGAGGCCAACGGGAAATCGCCTCATCGGCGACCCGCTCGAGCGCCCGCTCGGTCATGCCCGGATAGTGCTCCAGCACCAGGTCGCTGACCGGCAGGTCGTCGTTGACGTCGCGCACGGTGCCGAGAAAGCTGGCGACCGCTCCCACGTGCGCGCAATGGGCGCGCAGTTCGGAAAGGGTGGCGCCGACGTCGAAGTCGGCCTCCTGGACTTGAATGGATCGGTACACGGCGGTGGCTCGGGGGGTCCGGACGGGATATTTCCGACAGACTATAACGGGATGACGGACGCGGGCCAAGCATCGGCCACGCTGTCCCGGCAATGTCCCCGCAGCGGCAAAAACCCACCTTGATACCCCATTAAATGTTCTGAACCGGGCTCGGTTGTTAATTAGCAGGTCCTGATGTAGATTGCTGCCGGTTCAATTTTTATTGATCTGCCCGGACAACGGCATGGCCCGCGTTCGAATTGACCCGGCGGGACAACCCATGAACAATAGCGGGCACAGTTGACGTCGGCAACATGCTGGCCTGTCCACAAAAGCGCGCCATCCGGTTGTCGGAGAACCGGATGGCACGGAATGGATCGAACACAAGTTGATCCGACCAATTGCCTACGATGCAGGAGTGAGCAATGTCAGAAACCACACTTGATAAGACGCCGCAGAGCGATGCCCGTGAGGGCATGGCTTCCAGCGATCGTCGCAAATTCCTCCGCAAGAGCGTCGCGCTGGCGGCTTCCGGTGCTGCTGCTGCAGCCGCCGGCAACGCCTACGGTGACGTCAAGCTGGAGACCGTGAAGGATCCGCTGGAAGATGGTCCGACCCGCAACGTTCTCGGCCGTGGCGTCGTGTCCGTTCCGTACGGCATGCCCTCGAAGTTCGAGAAGGACGTCAAGCGTCGCAACGTCAGCTGGCTGACCGCCGACACCGTCGCTTCGATCAGCTTCACCCCGTGGCAGGACCTGCACGGCATCATCACGCCGAACGGTCTGCACTTCGAGCGTCACCACGCCGGTGCCGTCGACGTCGACCCGTCGACCCACCAGCTGGTCATCCACGGCATGGTCGACAAGCCGATGGTCTTTACCGTCGACGACCTCAAGCGCATGCCGTCGCACACCGCCATCCACTTCCTCGAGTGCCCGGCCAACGGCGCAATGGAGTGGCGCGGCGTCCAGATGGACTCCATGCAGTTCACCCACGGCATGATGAGCTGCTCCGAGTGGACCGGTGTCAAGATCACCGACCTGATGGAGTACGTTGGTGTCGATCCGAAGTCGACCTGGTTCTACGCAGAAGGTACCGACGGTTCCGCCCTGCAGCGCTCCGTCCCGATGGAAGGCGCCAAGGACCAGTTCGGCGAGCCGATCCCGGCCGACCAGTGCGAGCTGTACAAGGACGCGATGATCGCCTACGCCCAGAACGGCGAGCCGCTGCGTCCGGAAAACGGCTACCCGATCCGTTTCCTGCTCCCGGGCTGCGAAGCGAACATGTCGATCAAGTGGCTGCGCCGCATCAAGTTCGTCGACAAGCCGCTGTCGACCTACCAGGAGACTCGTCACTACATCGAGCCGCTGCCGGATGGCACCATCCGCCAGTTCACCCTGGTCAACGAGGCCAACTCGGTCATCAACTACCCGTGCCCGGACTACCAGCTCAAGGGCAAGGGCGCCTACGAGATCCGGGGTATTGCCTGGTCGGGCCGCGGCAAGGTCAAGCACGTCGACGTTTCCGTCGATGGCGGCAAGACCTGGAAGGAGGCCGAACTGGTCGAGCCCGTACTGAGCAAGTGCGTGACCAAGTTCAAGCTTCCGTTCGAGTGGAAAGGCGACGAGCACCTGATCATGAGCCGCGTCACCGACGAGACCGGCTACGTGCAGCCGACCCTGAAGCAGCTGCGCAAGGTTCGTGGCTTCAACAGCATCTACCACAAGAACTCCATTCAGGCCTGGAAAATCGAGAAGTCCGGCGAGGTGAATAATGTCCAAATTGAAAACTTCTAAGTTCAGCCTGGGTCTCGCGGCCGGCGCCATGGCCCTGGGCCTGAGCGCCACCGGGGTGGCTGATGATCACGGCGACGCGTTCAAGGGCGTCGGCAAGAACATCACGGAAGACGCGGTGAAGCCTTGGGACATCAGTGTCTTCTACGATGGCGAGAACCTGCCCGAGGGTTCCGGCAGCGTGGCCGACGGTGAAGAGCCGTACCAGGCGCAGTGCGCCATGTGTCACGGCGACTTCGGCGAAGGCGCCGAGGGCTACCCGAAGATGGCCGGCGACCCGATGCCGGACTTCGTCGAGTCCCTCAAGCAGGGCCTGGACGGCGTGGGCAACCGTGGTGTGAACAACACCTGGGGTCACGCCCCGACGCTGTTCGACATGATCAAGCGTCACATGCCGTTCTACGCGCCGGGCACCATGGGGACCGACGAGTCCTACGCCGTCACCTGCTACGTGCTCAACCTGGCCGAAATCGTCGACTACGACTTCACCTGCTCCGACGAGAACCTGGCCGACGTCGAGATGCCGGCGGCTGACTACTACGTGACCGACACCCGTCCGGACACGAACAACGAGCGCTGCATGGAAGACTGCACGGACGAAGAGCCCGAGGTCGTCTACTCGGCTGTCGAGGGCGTGAGCGGCGACGACGACTGATCCCCGCACTCCCTGCTCCGCTGCAGAGAAACCAGCCCCGCCAACGCGGGGCTTTTTCGTGCCCGCTTACCGGCCGGCAATGCCTCCATCGATGTCCTCGGGGCGTGACGTGAAGGGCGGATACCGAGGACACGGACGCGGCAAGGCGGGTCACCGGGGCGAGGCCATGAAAAAGCCCCGCCGATTGGCGGGGCTTCCGGTTCCAACGAAGACCGGCCGTCGTTACTTCATGAAACCGAGGATCGCGTTGCGCACGGAATCGAGGTCCGCGTCGATGGTCACCATGGTGGCCTTCTCGACACCCGGCATGTCGCCGGTACACTGGGCGATGGCGGTGTCCGGATCCTTGAGCCCGTTGCCGGTCAGCGTCAGCACGATGCTCGACCCGTCCTGGATCTTGCCGGCCTCGAGATCCTTGATCAGGCCGGCCAGCGAGGCGGCCGAGGCCGGCTCGCAGAAGATGCCCTCGTGCTGCGTGAGCATGCGCTGGGCGGCGAGGATTTCCGCGTCGGTGACCTCCGCGAACCAGCCGCCGGACTCCTCCATCACCTTCCAGGCACGGTCCCAGCTCTGCGGGTGACCGATGCGGATGGCGGTGGCGACGGTATCCGGATCGTCGACCATCTCGCCGCGCATGAACGGTGCCGAGCCGGTGGCCTGGTAGCCGACCATCTTGGGCCGGTTGCCGCCCGAGCCGCCACCGGCGAACGGGCACTTGCCGTTGCAGTAGGCGCAGGACTCGGTCACGTGCTCGCCGGAGACGGCGGAGAACTCGCAGTAGCCGATCCAGTGGGCGGTGATGTTGCCCGCGTTACCCACCGGCAGGCAGTGGTAGTCCGGGGCACGACCCAGCTCCTCGACGATCTCGAAGGCCGCCGTCTTCTGGCCCTGGAGACGATAGGGGTTGACCGAGTTGACGATGGTCACCGGCGCCTCCTCGGCCACTTCCTTGACCAGGCGCATGCCGTCGTCGAAGTTGCCGCGGATCTGCAGGATGGTCGCGCCGTACATCATCGCCTGGGCCATCTTGCCCATGGCGATCTTGCCGTCGGGGATGATGACGAAGGCGGTGATGCCGGCACGCGCGGCATAGGCGGCAGCCGCCGCCGAGGTATTGCCGGTCGAGGCGCAGATGATGGCCTTGCTGCCCTCCTCCACCGCCTTGGTGACCGCCATGGTCATGCCGCGATCCTTGAACGAGCCGGTGGGGTTGAGGCCCTCGTACTTGACGTAGATGTCCACCGAGCGGCCCAGCACCTTCGGCAGGTTGTGCAGGCGAATCAGCGGGGTCGCACCCTCGCCGAGACTGATCAGCCGGGTGTCGTCGGAAAGCGGCAGGCGATCGCGATACCGGTCCAGCAGGCCGGTGTAGCGGCTTTGATGGGTCATGGAATTCTCACTTGATTGGCCCGGTCCACGGCCCGGCGGGGCCTGGCAGGGGGCAGGACGATGATTCTGACCGGTATTTTACCCTGCCTGCCCCCGGCTGTCAGGGGCGACCCGGTTCAGCCCGTGCGGCGCCAGAGCATCCGGCTTTCGTCGTTCAGGACGTGCTTGAGGATCTTGCGCACCTTGCCCATCGACCGGCCGAGCGTCCGGTCGATGTCTGCCAGGGAGACCACTTCGCCGTCATGGATGCCCGCGGCCCAGTTGGCGACCACGTTGAGGCTGGCATAGTCGATCTCCGCCTCGCGGGCGAGCACGGCCTCGGGCATGCCGGTCATCCCCACCACGTCGCAGCCGTCGCGCTGCAGGCGCCGGATCTCGGCTGCCGTCTCCAGGCGCGGGCCCTGCGTGGCGCCGTAGGTGCCGCCGTCGATCAGCTCCAGTCCGAGGGCCTGTCCCGCCGCGAGGAAGGCCTGGCGCAGCGTCTGGTCGTAGGGATAGGTGAAGTCCACGTGGGTGACCGAGTCCAGGTCCCCCTCGTAGAAGGTCGACGGCCGCCCCCAGGTGTAGTCGATCAGCTGGTCGGGCACGACCAGCGCCCCCGGGCCCATGTCCGGATGGATCCCCCCGACGGCGGCGACCGCCAGGATGCGACTCACGCCCATCTCCCGCAGCGCCCAGATGTTGGCGCGATAGTTCACCTGGTGCGGCGGGATGCGGTGGTTGTAGCCGTGACGCGGCAGGAACACCACGTCGCAGCCCTGCAATCGCCCGATGGTCAACGGCCCGGAGGGCTCCCCGAACGGCGTCGACACCATCTGGTGGCGCACATCCTCGATTCCCTCGATCTGCGACAGGCCCGTCCCGCCGATGATTGCCAGATGCACCTTCAGACCTCCCGTAGGTGGGTATTGCCCGGCTCAGCCTCCGTCGGGAAGCGCGTGGATGCCGGGCAGGTTGCGAAAGTAGCCATGGTAATCCATCCCCTCGCCGAAGATATAGCGGTCCGGCACCGCCACCCCGACGAAGTCCGCGACCAGGCCGGGCGTCTTGCGCTCATGCAGCTTGTCGGTCGCCACGGCGATCCAGACCCGTTTGGCGCCGGCGGCCAGGCACCATTCCCGGACGGTCTTCAGCGTGTGGCCCTCGTCGAGAATGTCATCGATCAGCAGCACGTCCCGGTCGACCAGTTCGACGTCGGGTTGCGCCAGCCACTTGAGCGCCCCGCCGGTCGTCGCGCCGCGGTAGCGCGTGGCATGGAGATAGGAAAGCTCGAGGGGGAAATCCAGTCGCGGCAGCAGTTGCCCGGCGCTGACCAGTCCGCCGTTCATCACCGCCAGCACCACCGGCAGGCTTCCGGCCAGCGCCGCGTTGATCTCGTCGCCGATACGATCGTAGGCGGCCTGCATCTCGCCAGGCGTCACCAGGCAGTCGCAACGTGCCAGCAGGGCGTGGAGTTCCGCCGAACGCTCCTGAAAGTCGACTTGGATGTCGGGGTGCTTGTCCCGCTGCTCTTGCATGCTCGTATCCTTGTTCGGACGTCAGGCCCGGTCGGGAAACAGGTCGGGCTCGTCGACACCAAGCCGCTCGATCCAGGTCAGTGCCTCGGCATAGCGCGGCGAGCGCTGCAGCCGCTGCTCCGAGGGGACCGGGCCGTGGCCGAACATCCGCGCCAATCGCGCCTCGCGCTGGGCACTGGGGGGGAGGCTGACCGACTTCTGCACCCGGTCGACCAGTTCGGGGTGGTTGCAGATCAGCGCCATGTCGACGCCGGCGGCCAGGCACCGCTCCACCCGCTGCTCGATCTCGCCGACCGCCGAGGCGGCCGCCATGGTCAGGTCGTCGCTGAACACCGCCCCTTCGTATCCCCACTGTCGGCGCAGGATCTCGCCGATCCAGACCGGGGAGAACCCGGCCGGCAACTCGTCGACTTCTGGGTAGATGACATGGGCGGCCATCAGTCCCGGTATCAGCCGCTCGGCGAGCGCCTTGAACGGCCTCAGGTCGGTCCGCTCGATGGTCGCGAACGGGCGGCGATCGACCGGGTGGGCAATGTGCGAATCGGCCGACACGGCCCCGTGGCCGGGGTAATGCTTGCCCACGGCCGCCATGCCCGCATCGCGCATCCCGCCGGTCCAGGCGATCGCCAGCGCGATGACCGCCTCGGGTCGCTCGTCGAAGGCACGATCTCCGATCACGCCGCTGATGCCGCGGTCGAGATCCAGCACCGGCGCGAAACTCAGGTCCACGCCCACCTCGCGCAACTGGACGGCCATCAGCCAGCCCAGCGACCGCGCGGCCTCCAGGCCGGCCTGGCGATCCTCGGCGAAGAGCCGGCCGATTCGTCCCATCGCCGGCAGGGGGACGAAGCCGTCACCCTTGAACCGCTGGACTCGCCCGCCCTCCTGGTCGACCGCGATCAGCAGGTGCGGGCGGCGCAGGGCGCGGATCTCGGAGATCAGCCCGGCCAGTTGCGCCCGGCTTTCGAAATGCCGCGCGAACAGGATCACTCCACCTACCGACGGATGGCTCAGGCGTCGTCGGTCGGCCGCCGTCATTTCCGGACCCGCGAGATCGATCATCAATGGTCCGAGTGCCGTCATCGGCTGGTCTCCGTCCCCGTCATGTGAAACCTCACGAACCGCGCCTCTCGCGCACGAACCGCATCCGTCGGCTGCGGCCATTGTTGCCCAGCAGTGCCTTCTCCGCCAGTGCACCCAGGTAGACGTACAGGCCGAGGGCCACCAGCAGCGCGGCCGCGGCGAACACCATCAGGGTGGCGGTGACCCCCTGCTCGGAGTAGCCCATGGAGACCTTGAACATCGTCAGCAGGCCCTCGATCAGGATGGCGACGAGGATCGCGGCGACAAAGCGGGTCATGGTACGCCGAACGGTACTGTGCCGATGGACGTCTTTTTCCATCAGCACCTCTTCCTCGAAGACCGTCTTGGCCAGGTCGAAGATCGCCATGGCCAGGGTGAGCACGACGATCACCTCGAACGGCTTGAGGCGCAGTTCGGCGGCCCAGCCGGGCTCCATCAGCGCGGTGACCAGTTCGCTCATGCTGCTGTAGAACAGCACGCCGGCCACCAGCAGCATCGCCGCGGCGAACAGGCCGTACAGGGCACGGAAGACCGGCTCGACCCGCCGGCGCATGGTGTCACCGAGCAGGAAGCTGATCATCGCCTCCAGGTCGACGTCGATGATCAGGTACCCCACCTTGCCGCCGTGCTCCAGCCGCAGGGTGGCCGAGATGCACAGGTCGCGGGAGGCGGCGGAGAGGTACGGCTCGGTCAGGTGGACGTGCTCGGTCTCCTCGACGAACCTGAAGTAGGGCCGCTGGCTGCGGTCCACGCCCCGGCCACGCCCGCCGGCGGGGTTGACCTGACCGGTCTCGTCGGCACCGTATTCCGCGATCTGCACACCGTCCTCGTCGAGCAGGTAGACCAGGTCGACGAAGGGGTACAGCTCGATCAGTCTCTCGGTCACGTCGCGCAGGGCGGCGGCATCGGTGAGCAGGCGCGGCTCGCCGATGCCCGTGATGATCGATTCGATCAGTTCGCGGATGGAGCGGGACTGCTCGTGGTAGCGGTCGATGGTGCTGATGTAGTTGGCCGAGTGCATGGGCTCTCTGAAATTCGTGGTGGTATCCGGGACAGTCTACCTGCCAAGACAGAAAAGAGGCGCCCGGAAGGCGCCCCAGAAAGGAGGAGTCAACATTGCCAGTCCGGGCTTGCCATCATCTGGATGCAGGCCAATGAAGCATGGCACCCCGGTAGCAGCGAGAACTATGCCAACCGTTTGTGACAAGCGCGTTGACACCGGCCGGCACGGCCCGGCAGGGCACATTCAAGGCAGGCTCGCGGGGGAAGTCGCCGTCCCGGGCCGACATCTCGCACCATCCGGGTGCCGAACGCCCTGCCCGGGTGCAGGGGCCTCAGCCCAGCCGGTCGCGGAAGAAGGCCAGGGTCTTCTCGAACGAGTCCCGGTCCGCCTGCGCGTCGTAGCTCAGGGGCAGGTCGAACTTTTGCGCCTTGTCGTCCGCGCCGGGGTTGGTGAAGGCGTGGCTCACGCCGGGGTAGACGGTCACCTCCACCCAGGCACCGGCCTCGCGCATCTCCGCGGCGATGCGCTCGACCTGGTCGACCGGGGCCATCGGGTCGTCCGCCCCGGAGAAGATCCAGGTGGGGGTATCGACCACGCCGGCGATCGGCGCCAGCCCCGAGGTGCCGGCATGGAAGGTCGCCAGCGCGTCGTGATGAATGCCCTGCCGTGCCATGCTCAGACCCACCGAACCGCCGAAGCAGTAGCCGATCGCCCCGAGACTCTCGGCATCCACGGCGTCGTGGCGCTTGATCGCCTCGATGGCCAGCCGGTAACGCGTCTTGAGCGCCTCGAAATCCGACAGCGCGGCATTCATCAGCTCGGTGGCCTCGCCGGCATCCTCGGTGACCCGGCCGTCCCCGTAGAGGTCGATGGCAAAGCCGACGTAGCCCGCCTCGGCCATGTCCCGGGCACGTTTCTCCATGTAGGCGGTACGTCCCCAGAACTCGGGTACCACCAGCACGGCCGGACGCGGCACTTTCACGTGGGGGTTGAAGGCCACCAGGCCCCGCAGGGTCCGGTCGTCCGAACGGTATTCGAGTTCCTCGGTCTTGATCTCTGCGGCCATCTGTCACTCCTTGGCTGTCACGCACCGCCGGCACGGCGGCGCGGGAAAACGGAACAGGGGGATTCTGGCAGGCCCGGCCGGGGATTGCAGGAACGGCTCAGCCGGTCGCCTCGACCGCCTCACCGCCTCGCGAGGCGCGGGCCGCCCTGGCACGCCGGGCCGCCCGCTGGTCGATACCCTGCTTGAAGGCCACCAGCAGGGCCAGGCCGATGAAGGCACCCGGCGGCATCAGCGCCAGCAGGAAGGTGGCCTGCTCGGGCAGCACGCGGATGCCCCAGTCCATCGCCACGGGCCCGAACAGCTGGTCGGCATCGGCCAGCAGAGTGCCGAAGCCGATGACCTCGCGCATCGCCCCCAGCGCCACCAGCACGAGGCCGAACCCGGCCCCCATGACGAAACCGTCGAACACGGAAAAGCCGAAGGCATTGCGCGAGGCGAAACCCTCGGCGCGGGCGATGATGATGCAGTTGGTCACGATCAGCGGGATGAAGATGCCCAGCGTGTTGTAGAGCGAGTGGAAGTGCGCGTTCATCACCAGCTCGATGATGGTCACTACCGAGGCAATCACCATCACGTAGACCGGCAGGCGCACTTCCGAGCGCACCCAGTCGCGGATCAGCGAGACCACCCCGTTGGCCACCACCAGGGTGACCAGCGTGGCGATCGCCAGGCCCAGGGCGTTGATGGTGGTGTTGGAGATGGCCAGCAGCGGGCAGAGGCCCAGCACCTGCACCAGGGCCGGATTGTTCTTCCAAAGACCGTCGACGGCCAGCTCGGAAAGTCGTGGATCGCTCATGAATCATCCTCCCCCGCCTGTTCGTCCACCGGGGAGCCGAACAGCACGGCGCGGTGCCGATCGACGTATTCCAGGGCGGTCTGCACCGCCTCCACGACGGCGCGCGGCGAGATCGTGGCCCCGGTGAACTGGTCGAACACGCCGCCGTCCTTCCTAACGGCCCAGCCATCCGGCGGCGGGTTGCCGAGACTACGCCCCGTGAAGCCCAGGATCCAGTCGGTCTTGTCCGCCTTGATCTTGTCGCCCAGCCCCGGCGTCTCGTTCTGCTCGAGCACCCGGACGCCCCTGACCTCTCCGCCGGCATCGACCCCCACCAGCAGGCGGATGTCACCGCTGTAGCCGCGGTGCGTGACCACCGGGATGGCCACGGCCACGATCTCGCCGTCGCGACGGGCGCGGAAGCCCAGCTGGCCGGATGCCATGGCCCGCTCGTAATCCTCGTCGGACGGCACGGAGGCCAGTTCCCCCGCAGGCGCCGTGTCGACCACGGGCTCACCCAGGTCGAGTGCCTCCGGGTCCGGCAGGACGAAGGCATCCTCGGCCGGGTTGTTGTCGTAGTCCTCGCCCGCGAGCACCTCCATGATCTGTCCGAGCAGCAGCGCCTCCCGGTTGATCTCGATCTGCTCGGCGGTCTTCTGCTGGGTATAGGCGACGAAACCGACGCCGAGAGCGAAGAAGGCCGCCAGCAGCACCGAGGTGATCACGATCTGGCGCACTTCGAGGTTGATCATGACTCGCCCGACCTCCCTGATGCCGCCGGCGACTTGCGGCCGAAGACGACCGGCTGGGTGTAGTAGTCGATCAGGGGCACGGCAAGATTCATCAGCAGGATCGCGAAGGCCACCCCGTCGGGATAGTTGCCGAAGCTGCGGATCAGGACGGCCAGCACGCCGATGCCGAAGCCGAACACCAGCCGGCCGCGGGGCGTGGTCGATGCGGTCACCGGGTCGGTGGCCACGAACAGGGCGCCGAAGATCACCCCGCCGGCCAGCAGGTGGAACCCCGGATCGGCGAACTGATCCGGGTCGATCGCCCACAGCAGCGCCGACGTCGCCAGCACGCCCGCGACCATGGCCACCGGGATATGCCAGCGGATCGCGCCGCGATAGAGCATCCACGCCCCCCCGGCGAGGAAGGCCAGGTTGAGCCACAGGGACCAGGACGAGTCCGGCGACCAGATCGAGGTTCCCAGCGATCCCACGCTGCCGCCATCGGTGATCACCATGCGCAGCTGATCGAGCGGCGTGGCCTGCGACAGCGCATCGAAGCCCGTGCCCGGGGGCAGCGCACCGAGGAAGGTCCAGGAGGCCGCCTCGGTCAGTGACAGGTCCGCCGCCCCGCCGCCGATCTCCGCCCCCCAGCGCGTCATCGCCTCGGGAAAGGAGACCAGCAGGACCACGTAGCCGACCATCGCGGGGTTGAACAGATTGTAGCCGATGCCGCCGTAGAGCTGCTTGGCGACCACGACCGCGAACAGGGCCCCGATCACCGGCAGCCACCAGGGCGCAAGGTTCGGCAGGCACAGGGCGAGGATCCAGCCGGTGATCAGCACCGAGCGGTCGGCAAGCGCCGGGCGGAACGGCCGGGCACGCAGCCACAGCATCAGGGCCTCGGCCAGCCAGGCGGTGCCGACCGCGAGCGCCACGTTGAACAGCACGCCCCAGCCGAGCAGCCAGATGGCCGCCACCGTGCCGGGCACCAGGGCCCAGAGCACGGTGGTCATGACCCCGGCGACGCTCGATTCGGCCTCGACGTGAGGCGATGTCTGCACGGGGAACTTCATGCGTCCTCTCCTGCTCCGGGCTTGCGGGCCGCCCCGTGGTCCGTGTCCGTTGCGGCCGGTTTTTCGTCCGTGGCCGGGTTGCGGGCACGCGCCTTGCGCACCCGGGCCCGTTCTCGCGCCGCCTCGATGCTCAGGCCGGCGGCGGCCTGCTGCCTCTCGCTTTCGCCCTCGCCCGGTTGTCCGGAACCGACCTGCCCGCCTTCCTCGCGCGCCTTCTTCTCCTGGGCGGCCTTGATCGCCGCGCGCTTTTTCGCCAGCGCCGCCTCGCGCTCGGCCTTCTGCCGCTCGATGCGCTCGTTGTGGAACTCGAAGCGGCGTCGGGCGTGCTCGGCTTTGGTCCGCTCGCGCTCGGCGTACCAGATCTCGGTCTTGGCGTGGCGGAAGTACTGCACCAGCGGGATATGCGACGGGCAGACCGCCGAGCAGACCCCGCACTCAATGCAGTCGAACAGGTGATAGTCCTGGCAGCGGTCGAACTGTTCGGCGCGCGAATACCAGTAGAGCTGCTGCGGCAGGAGGTCGGCCGGGCAGGCCTCGGCGCAGCGCGAGCAACGGATGCAGGGCTGCGGCGTCGGCGTCGGGTCGCGGTCGGCCGGGCGCAAGGCGAGCAGGCAGTTGGTCGCCTTGACCACGGGCACCTCGTCCTCGTGGAGGGCGAATCCCATCATCGGGCCGCCCATCAGCAGGCGGTCGACACCCTCGGTGTAGCCACCGGCCGCCTCGATCACCTTCGCCATGGGTGTGCCGATGCGCACGCGCAGGTTGCGAGGCCCCTTCACGCCCCCGCCGGCCACCGTCACGATCCGTTCGGTCAGCGCCCGGCCCTCGACCACGGCACGCCAGCAGTTGGCGGTGGTGCCGACGTTGAGGCAGAGCATGCGGTAGTCGGTGACGTGGCGCCCCCGCGGGATCTCGATCCCGGTGAGCGTGCGGATCAGCTGCTTCTCCCCGCCCGCGGGGTAGATCGTGGGCACGACCTTGATCTCGAAACGCCGCTCATTCTCTTCGGCGGCCAGCCGGTCGATGACCGCCTGCATGGCGGCGATGGCGCGCGGCTTGTTGTCCTCGATGCCGACCAGGCAGCGGGCCGCCCCCACGGCATGCAGGATCACCTGCGCACCGCGGAGGATCGTCTCGGGCTCCTCCTGCATCAGCCGGTCGTCGCAGGAGATGTAGGGCTCGCACTCCGCGCCGTTGAGCACCAGTGTCTCCACCCCGCCGGGGTTGGCGGTGGCCAGCTTGGCCGCGGTCGGGAACACGGCCCCGCCGAGCCCGACGATGCCGGCCTCGCGCAGCCGCGAGCGGATCTCCACCGGGTTCTTCTCGCGGTAGTCCGGCCAGGGCTCGAAGGGCTCGGCCTGGCGGTCCTCGCCGTCGGCCTCGAGGACGATGCTCTGTGCGGACAGACCGCCCGGATGGGGCAGCGCCCGCGGCTCGATCGCCCGGATCGTGCCCGAGGTCGGGGCGTGGATCGCCGCGGAAATGAAATCGTCCGGACGGGCCAGCAACTGGCCGCGGCGCACCCGGTCACCCGGCTCGACCACCGGGATGGCCGGCGCGCCAATGTGCATGTGCAGCGGCAGGACGTACTCGTCCACCAGCGGCATGTCGTCGACAGGACGATCACAGGCCGGGGCCTTGTGGCCCTCGATGTGCAGCCCGCCGTGGAACCCGAACAGCCCCTCGGAAACGGCCACCTTCGCCTCAGGCATTGGCCGGCTCCTCGGGGCGCAGGAGGAAATTACGCGTCACCACCGGATGGGCGGACTCGGGCAACGGGAAGCGGTAGGCCTCGACGCCTTCCTCGACGGGCACCATGTCGATGCAGTCCACCGGACAGGGCTCGACACAGAGCTCGCAGCCGGTGCATTCGTCCTCGATCACGGTATGCATCTGCTTGGCAGCACCGAGAATCGCGTCGACCGGGCAGGCCTGGATGCACTTGGTGCAGCCGATGCAGACCTCCTCGTCGATGACGGCCAGCTTCTTGACCTCCTGGACCTCCAGGTCGTCGTCAAGCGGCTTGACCTCGACGTCCAGGAGTTCGGCGAGGTTGCGGATGGTGGACTCCCCGCCCGGCGGGCAGCGGTTGATGTCCGCCTCGCCCTTCGCGATGGCCTCGGCATAGGGACGGCAGCCGGGATAGCCGCACTGGCCGCACTGGGTCTGCGGGAGCAACTCGTCGATCCGGTCGGCGAGCGGGTTGCCCTCGACGCGGAAGACCTGCGCGGCGATGCCCAGCAGCACCCCGAAGAGCACTGCCAGTCCCACGGCAAGAAGAATCGCCATCCACATCAGATCGTCACCATGCCGGCAAAGCCCATGAAACCCAGTGCCATCAGCCCGGCCGTGACCAGGGCGATCGGCACGCCTTCGAAGGCCGCCGGCACGTCGGCCGCGGCCAGGCGCTCACGCAGCGCCGAGAACAGGATCAGCACCATCGAGAAACCCACCGACGCCCCGAACCCGTACAGCGCCGAGGCGACGAAGCTGTTGGCCTCCTGCACGTTGAGCAGGGCGACGCCGAGCACCGCGCAGTTGGTGGTGATCAGCGGCAGGTAGATGCCCAGCACGTTGTGCAGCAGCGGGCTGGTCTTGCGCACCATCATCTCGGTGAAGTTGACCACCACGGCGATCACCACGATGAACGTGATCGTGCGCAGGTACTCCAACCCCAGCGGCACCAGCAGCCAGGCATGCGTGACATAGCTGGCGATCGCCGAGAGCGTGAGCACGAACGTCGTGGCCAGCGACATGCCGATGGCCGTCTCGACCTTGTTGGACACGCCGAGGAACGGACACAGGCCCAGGAACTTCACCAGCACGAAGTTGTTGACCAGGATGGTGCTGATCAGGATGAGTATGTATTCAGTCAAGGCCGCCTTCCGTTCCTGCTGAGATGGCTCCCGACCGGGGGCTCGCGATCAAGCCACCCCGGGACTGCCGGTAATCGGGGCGAATGGTAACAAGGAATGATGACAAGCCGCGAACCGGTATGTTCAATCATACCATTCGCCCGATTCCAACCGAACCGTGCCGAACGGCGGGGCTCCGGGGCGATTTCAGTCCGAGATGGACGACGTACCCGGCCAGCGGAAGGCCTCGTCGACCTTCCGCAGGCGTTCCACCCATGCCTCGTGGGCGGTCCGTTCGCCGTCGTCGGCGCCGAGCACCCGCAGCCGCGGGCGATCGACGGGAATGGTCCCCAGCGCCGCCTGGCCGGCGGTCGCCGTCTCCGCCGGGTTGTCGAAGGACAGGTCCCACTGCCCGCCGGTCAAGGCCAGATAGACGTCGGCCAGGATCTCCGAGTCGAGCAGGGCACCGTGGAGGGTGCGGTCGGAGTTGTCGATCTGGTAGCGCCGGCAGAGTGCGTCCAGGCTGTTGCGCTGACCGGGGTGCTTCTCGCGGGCGATGGCCAGCGAGTCGGTCACCCGATCGACGTGCTCGGTCAGGGGCGGGTAGCCGAGACGCTTGAGCTCGGCGTCGAGGAAGCCGACGTCGAACGCGGCGTTGTGGATGACCAGCTCCGCGCCGCGGACGTACTCGAGGAACTCGTCGGCCACCTCATTGAAACGCGGCTTGCTCTCGAGGAAGTCATTGGAGAGGCCGTGGACGGCGAAGGCCCCGGCATCCACCGCTCGCTCGGGGTTCAGGTACTGATGGTAGTTGTTGTGCGTCAGGCGCCGGTCGACCAGCTCCACCGCACCGATCTCGATCAGCCGGTGGCCTTCCTCGACGGGCATGCCCGTGGTCTCGGTATCCAGGACGATCTGTCGCAGTGTCATGCGTTTCTCTCGCGTTCGAATCGATTCAGCCAGCGCTCCAGCGCGGCGGCAAAGGCCTGCTTGTCCTTCGGCCCCAGCGGCGGCGGCCCGCCGGTGGCCACCCCGCTCTCGCGCAGGGTCTGCATGAACTCGCGCTGGACCTGCCGACCGCGGATGGACTCGTTGGAAAACGCCTCGCCGCGCGGGCCGATCACCGCCACGCCCTTGGCCAGCGCATCCGCGGCCAGCTCGATGTCCGCGGAGATCACCAGATCTCTGGGCTCGGCGGCCTCGACGATGGCATTGTCCGCGACATCGAAGCCCGGTGCCACCTGCATGAAGCGCACGCGCTTGGAGCGTGGCACGGCGATGGCGTGATTGGCCACCAGCACGACGTCCACGCCGACGCGGTCGGCGGCGCGGAAGAGCATCTGCTTGATGGGGACGGGGCAGGCGTCGGCGTCGACCCAGATGGTCATGGTTGTTTTCCGTGATTTTTTGAGTTGGGAAGTTTCGCACGCCGGATACCTGGTATCGAACCAGGAGTGATTCAGACGGAGTGGAACAGTTTCACGCGCCGTCCCTGTGGAGGGGCACGACCGGGCCGCCGTGCCCGGCGCGCGA
>NZ_JBKGYT010000036.1:0-17817 GCF_046545975.1 Guyparkeria sp.
CACCCGGACGTGTTCAACATCCTGCTGCAGGTGCTCGACGACGGGCGGCTGACCGACGGTCAGGGGCGCACGGTGGACTTCCGCAACACCGTGATCGTGATGACCTCGAACCTCGGCAGCCAGCGCATCCAGGAGCTGGCCGGCCAGGACGCCGACTACGAGCAGATGAAGAGCGAGGTGCTCGAAATCGTCGGCCAGCACTTCCGTCCCGAGTTCATCAACCGGGTCGACGACGTGGTGGTCTTCCACCCGCTCGACCGCAGCGAGATCCGCAAGATCGTCGACATCCAGATCGACTACCTGAGGAAGCGACTGGCGGATCGCGAGATCGGGCTGACGCTCACGGATGCCGCCCTGGATGCCCTCGGCGAGGCGGGCTTCGATCCGGTCTACGGGGCCCGGCCGCTCAAGCGGGCCATCCAGCATCGTCTCGAGAATCCGCTGGCGCAGGCCATCCTCAAGGGCGAGTACCTGCCCGGCCAGACCGTCATGGTAGACGTGGCCGACGGGGAACTGGTTCTCGGCAAGGGCTGAGTCCCAAGGCACGGCCCGGATCCCGGGCCTTTCGGACCACCGTCAGGCCAGCCAGGCCACCCGGGGCAACTCGCCGCGGGTGGCCTTTTCGGTTATGGTTCGGGACGAACCCAGCAAGGGATCCCGGGTAGCCCTGAAGATCATCGAGATCGTGGCGCTCATGCCGCCGGCGGCGCCGGGTCTGTTCGTCGGCTGGGGGCGGTGGGACAATGCCTACTCGGCCGGCCTGATGCTGGCGATCGACATCGCCGCCATCAATCTGTCGGCCAAGCTGGTGTTCGTGCTCAAGGGCATCACCCCGCGACAGTGGCCGGACAAGAGCCGGGCGCGTCGTTCGCTGCGCTGGTCGTTCATCTTCCGGGGCGGGTCGCTGCTGGTGCCGGCCTTCCTGATCTGGCTGGCCAGGTGCTGAACCGTCCCCTCCCAACGCCAAACCACAACATTTCGTCGAGGAAGCATCTGCCGTGCAGGATTATCGTCAGGCCTTTGTCCAGTTCGCCGTCGAACACCAGGCGCTCAAGTTCGGTGAGTTCACGCTGAAGTCGGGTCGCGTCAGTCCCTATTTCTTCAACGCCGGCTCGTTTGCCGACGGGCGGGCCCTGTCGGCACTGGGCGGGTTCTATGCCGACGCGATTCTCGATGCGGGCATCGAGTTCGACGTGATCTTCGGCCCGGCCTACAAGGGCATTCCGCTGGCGGCGGCGACGGCCATCGCGCTGGCCGAGCGGACCGGCGACCCGGTGCCGTGGTGCTTCAATCGCAAGGAGGCCAAGGATCACGGCGAGGGCGGCAACCTTGTGGGCGCCCCGCTGAACGGGCGGGTGCTGATCGTCGACGACGTCATCACCGCCGGCACGGCCATCCGCGAATCGCTCGACCTGATCCGGTCGGCCGGTGCCACGCCCGTCGGGGTGGCCGTGATGATGGACCGTCAGGAGCGAGGGCAGGGCGAGCTGTCGGCGATCGGCGAGCTCAAGCGGGATCATGCGCTCGACGTCATCGCGATCGCGAACCTCGACGGCCTGATCGAGTTCTGTTCCAGCGATGCGACCTTGGCCCGGTCGGCCGAGGCAATGGCCGACTACCGGGCCCGCTACGGCGTGGCGGGCTGATGGTCCAGGCCCTGCGGGGCCCGGAAGCCGGACAGCAAAAGCCCCGCCGAAGCGGGGCTTTTCTGAATGCGAACGCGGCTGCCGCCACCGACACCCGGGCAGGGTGCCGGGCCGGGTCAGATCGACTTGATGCGATTGACCAGGGTCGACTTGCGGCGAGCGGCAGTGTTGCGCTTGAGAATGCCCTTGGTCACCATCCGGTCGAGGACCGGCTGGGCTTCACGATAAGCTTGCTGCGCCTTGTCCGCATCACCGTCCTTCACGGCCTTGATGACGGCCTTGTAGGCGGTGCGTACCTGCGAGCGCATCGCCATGTTGTGCTGGCGGGCTTTCTCCGCCTGGCGAACGCGCTTTTTGGCTTGAGCGGTATTGGCCACGGGTAAACTCCTCGATTCGGCTTTGAGACTCGATGATCTGATGGAAATATCAATTCAAGGCGCGGGATTATGCCATGTCTGGGCGTCGAGTCAAGTCATTGATCTCCTGCCGGTGGGCGGTGACGGGGGTAACCGCGCTGCGGGGGCTGGGGTATCCTGCCACCCATGAGCGAAGTCGACAAAGCCCGGCAGGACGATGGCCACGTGGCCGGAACTCCCGTTGAGTCGAGAGGCCCTGATGGCGCCTGCTGGACGGTCGTGGTGCCCGGCCCCTTCTTTGGTAGCTTCACCTACCATCACGACCCCGCCACGCAAGGTCCGTTGCCCCAACCGGGGGCACGGGTGCGCGTACGCTTCGGGCAATCCGAGCGCGTCGGGCTGATCCTCGCCCCGGCCGAGGGCGGGGCAGCCGGGGAGCAGGAGACGCGGGCGCTGGTCGAGGTGCTCGACCACGAGCCGCTGCTCGACCGCGACACGCTGGCCTGCCTCGCCTGGGCGGCCTCCTATTACCATCATCCGCTGGGCGAGGTGGTCTTCTCCGCCCTGCCCGCCGCCCTGCGGGGCGAGCGCAGCCTGCGGGTTCCGGCGCTGCGGCTCACCGCCGAAGGGCGCAGGGCACTGGCGGAGGGTCGCGTGCGTGGCCGTCGTCAGCAGGCCGTGCTGGAGGCGCTGGCTGCGCGATCGCACGAGGCGTGCGTGGTGGTGAGCGAGATTCCCGGGGCGAGTGCCGCGGTGCGCCAGCGGTTGCTGGAACGGGGATGGGTCGAGGCCGACGAGATGACCGCGCCGGCCACGTGGCCGCCGTCGACGTCGGCCGACGCCTCGATGGGCGGGGCATCTCCGCCGGCCCTGAACGCCGAGCAGCAGGCCGCCGTGGCGGCGGTCGAAACGGCCGGCCGGGTCTTCTCCGCCTGGCTGATCGAGGGGGTGACGGGCAGCGGAAAGACGGAGGTCTACCTGGCGCTGATCGAGCAGGCACTGGCTGCCGGCCGGCAGGTGCTGGTGGTGGTGCCGGAGATCTCGCTCACCCCGCAGCTGATCGACCGGTTCGCCCGGCGATTGACGGTGCGTCCGGCGGTGCTGCACTCGGGGCTTTCCGACGGCGAGCGGATGGCCGCCTGGCGGGCGGTGGCGGCCGGCACCTCGTCGCTGGTCATCGGGACCCGCTCGGCGGCCTTCGTGCCGCTGGCGCGTCCCGGACTGATCGTCGTCGACGAGGAACATGACGCGGCCCTGAAGCAGCAGGAAGGCTTTCTCTACCACGCCCGCGACGTGCTCATCTGGCGGGCCCGGCAGATGGATGTCCCGATCCTGCTGGGGTCCGCGACGCCGTCGCTGGAAACCCTGCGCCATGCCTGGGAGGGACGCTATCGTCACCTGAGGCTCACGCAACGGGCCAGCGGTGCCCGGATGCCGGCGATCCACTGCCTGGATATCCGGGCCCAACCCATGGAGGGCGGCATCTCGCCCGCCCTGATGCGGGCCATCGAGCGCCACCTGCTCGCGGGCGGCCAGGTCATGCTCTACCTCAACCGCCGGGGCTATGCGCCCAGCCTGGTATGCCATGCCTGCGGGTACGTGGCCGGTTGTCCGCACTGCGACGCCTACTTGACCTGGCACCGCGAGATCAACCGCCTGCGCTGCCATCACTGCGGATTCGAACAGGGCGTGCCCCGCGAATGCCCTGCCTGCCATGCCCCGCTGTCGGTGCGAGGCATGGGGACCGAACAGCTCGAGGACGTCCTGGCTGCCCGCTTCCCCGGTTTCGGCATCGTGCGACTGGACCGCGACGCCACGGCCGGAAAGGGCGTGCTGGCGGAGAGTCTGGCACGCATCGCCCGGGGCGAGGCGCGGCTGGTGGTGGGCACCCAGATGCTGGTCAAGGGGCATGACTTCCCCGGCGTGACCCTCGTCGGGGTGATCAGTGCCGACCAGGCCCTGTTCGCCTCGGATTTCCGCGGCCCCGAGCGCTTTGCGCAGTCGCTGCTGCAGGTGGCCGGCCGTGCCGGACGGGCCGAGCGGCCCGGCGAGGTGCTGGTCCAGACCCACGACCCGACCCACCCGGTGCTCACCCGGCTGCTGTCGGAGGGCTATGCCGCCGTCATGGCCGCCGAGCTGGCGGAGCGTGAGCAGGCCGAGCTGCCACCCACCCGCTTTGCCGCGCTGATTCGCGCCGACGCCCCGCAGGCCGACGCCGTGCGGGCGTTCCTGGCGGAGGTCGCCGGGATGCTGCGCGAGGCCCATGGCGAGGCACTGTCCGTCTGGGGGCCGGTGCCGGCTCCGCTGGGCCGCCGGGCCGGCAGGTTCCGGTTTCAGCTGCTGATCCTGTCCCGGGTTCGCAGCGAGTTGCACCGCGCCCTCTGGCATGTCGACGAGCGGGTGGGTTCGCGCCGCCCGGGTCAGCGGATACGATGGTCGATCGACGTCGACCCGATCGATCTGGCCTGAGCGCGCGACGCCTGCCGAGTGCATTACACTGTGGGCAGCCGGCCTGCCCGGGCAAGACCATCCTGTTTGGAGAAAAGCGACGTGAAGAAGATCGAAGCGATTATCAAGCCATTCCGGCTGGACGACGTGCGAACCGCGCTGATGGATCTCGGGATCAACGGTCTGACGGCCACCGAGGTCAAGGGATTCGGCCGACAGAAGGGGCACACGGAGCTCTACCGCGGTGCCGAGTACGTCGTCGACTTCCTGCCCAAGGTGAAGCTCGAGGTGGTGATCGCCTCGGACCAGGAGGATGCCGTGGTGGATGCCATCATCAAGGCTGCCTACTCGGGCAAGATCGGCGACGGCAAGATTTTCGTTTCCCCGGTCGAGCGAGCGGTGCGCATCCGCACCAGCGAGGAGAACGAGGACGCGCTCTGAGCCGCCGGCCGTTCAGGCCGAGAGCATTCGCGCCACCCGGTAGGGCGCGGGATCCAGCTCCGGGCGGCGGCCGGTCATCAGGTCGGTGAGCAAGCCTGCCGTGGCCGGGGCCATGGCCAGTCCGTTGCGGTAGCCGCCGGTGTTCACCCACAGGCCCTCGACCGTCGGGTGCTCGCCGAGAAGCGGGAGCTCGTCGGAGGAGCCCGGGCGCAGTCCCGCCCAGCGATGGGTGACGACGGCGCCGGCAAGTTCGGGGCAGCGCTCGACCGCCTTGCGCTGGAGTGCGTCCTGGGCGGCCATGTCCACGGTCTTGTCGAAGCCGGCGCGCTCGACGGTCGAGCCGACGACGACCGAGCCGTCCACCCGGGGAATGAGATAGACGCCGTCGTCCATCAGGATGGTGGACAGGTGGCGTTCCCCCCGGGGAACCAGTCGCAGCATCTGGCCGCGCACCGGGAAGATGCTTTCGTGTCGCGCCTGCGGGATGAGGGGCTCGCTCCAGGCGCCCGCGGCCACCACGAGCTGCCCGGCGTGCATTCGGCCCGACGAGGTGTCGATGCCGGCGAATCGCCCCGCCTGAACGGCCACCCGCTCGCAACGCCGGTTGGCGCGGATCTCGATGCCGTTCGCCTCGGCCGTCTGCCGCAGGGCCTGCAGCAGTCGCGGGTTGCGGATGTTGGCGACCTCCGGCAGGCACAGCGGCGCCTGGTCGCCGTCCCGAGGCTCCTGCCAGCGGTGCCGGATCCCGAACCGTTCCAGTCGTTCGCCGATCAGCGCGGCGCTCTCCCCCGGCCCGACGGGATCGAGTATCCGCATCCCGGTGACGTGGTGTTCCGGGTCGATGTCGCCGGTCAGCGACGCGATCAGGGCCGGGTAGTCCCGCATGCCGCGGGCGGCGAGGGCCAGGACGGCATCCGGGTAGCGCCAGGCGTACAGCGGGCAGAGGATGCCGCCGCCGGCCCACGAGGCCTCGGTGCCGGGCCGGCTCTGGTCGATCACGGTCACGGACGCCCCCCTGCGACGCAGCGCCAGGGCGGTGGTCAGCCCGGCGATGCCGGCACCGACGACGAGAATGTCGGGAGTAGTCGAAGTCACGGCTCGATGTTGGCGATTCGGCGGCCGATGGGCAAGGGGCGATCCGTGAGCCGGGCCGGTCTCGCCCTGTGCGAGTCCGCCGGGTCAGGGAGGGGAAACTGGAGCGGGTGAAGGGAATCGAACCCTCGTCTTAAGCTTGGGAAGCTTCTGCTCTACCATTGAGCTACACCCGCGGAGGTGGCCAGCATTATCGTGGGCGGCGGGCCCAAACGCAAGGGATGGCCCCGCTCGAGATCACTCCAGCGGCGGCAGGCCGCTCTCGTCGCTGGCATCCGTCTTGATGCCGCTGGAGTCGGCCGCGGCGGCCTTGAGGTCGTCCTGGCCGCTGCCGAAGCTGATCAGCCATTCCATGTTGCTGCGGCTGTCCGCGTTGGCGAGGGCCTCTTCGCGCGTGATCAGGCCCTTCTTGTACAGCTGCAGGATGGACATGTCGAAGGTCATCGTGCCGCTCGACGCGTTCTTCTCCATCGACTGCTTGATGGCATCCACTTCGCCGCGCTTGATCAGGTCGGAAACCAGCGGCGTGTTGATCATGATCTCGACCGCGGGCAGGCGGCGGCCGTCGTTGCCGATGATCAGCCGCTGGGAAATGATCGCCTTGAGGTTGAGCGACAGGTCCATCAGGAGCTGGTCGCGGGACTCCGACGGGAAGAAGCGGATGATGCGATCCAGCGCCTGGTTGGCGTTGGTCGCGTGCAGCGTGCTGATGCACAGGTGGCCGGTGTCGGCGTAGGCCAGCGCATGCTCCATTGTCGCCCGGTCGCGCACCTCGCCGATCATGATCACGTCGGGCGCCTCCCGCAGGGCCTCCTTCAGCGCCGCGGCGTAGCTGCGGGTGTCCACCCCGACCTCGCGCTGGTTGACCACCGAGCTGCGGTGCTTGAAGGCGAATTCCATCGGGTCCTCGATGGTGAGGATGTGCCCGGGCCGGGCCTCGGCCCGGTAGTCGATCATGGCGGCCAGCGTGGTGGACTTGCCCGAACCGGTCGCGCCGACCACCAGTACCAGCCCGCGGCGCTCGGTGACCAGGTCCTCCACCACCATGGGCAGGTTGAGCTCCGATGCCCGCGGGATCTCCTCGCGGATGTAGCGGATCACCAGCGACCACTCGCCGCGCTGCATGAACACGTTCATCCGGAACCGACCGATGCCCGGGCGTGACAGCGCGACGTTGAGTTCCAGGTTCTCGATGAACTCGTCGATCTGGTGCTGGTTGAGCACCGAGCGCGCCAGTTCCTCGACCTGGCCGCTGCGCAGCCGGTCCTTGCCGATGAAGCGCAATTCGCCCTGGATCTTGATCGCCGGGGTAGTGCCGGTGCTGAAGTAGAGATCCGAGCCGTCCTTGTCGGACAGCAGCTTGAGGTAGGGTTCGAGGCTCAGTTGGCTCATGTGTCGGGGATCCTTTGGAGAGGGCCGCGTGCCGCCGAGGGGCGGGCGAGTCAGTTGTCGGCTTCCACCCGGAGCTCGTTGGCCGGGTCGTCGTCGCGGCTCTTGGGCAGTCCGCGCTTGCTCTCGAGCTTGATGCGCAGCCGCAGGTCGTTGACGGAGTCGGCCTTGCTGATCGCCTCGTCGTAATCGACCTGGTGGGCCTCGTAGAGATCGAACAGCGCCTGGTCGAAGGTCTGCATGCCCAGCTCGCGCGAGCGCTTCATCACTTCCTTGATCTCCGAGACGTCGCCCTTGAAGATCAGGTCGCCGATCAGCGGCGTGTTGATGAGCACCTCGACCGCCGGAACCCGGCCGTCGCCGTCCGCCTTCGGCAGCAGTCGCTGCGAGACCACCGCCTTGAGGTTGAGCGACAGGTCCATCAGCAGCTGCTGGCGGCGTTCCTCGGGGAAGAAGTTGATGATCCGGTCGAGGGCCTGGTTGGTGTTGTTCGCGTGCAGTGTCGACAGGCAGAGGTGGCCGGTCTCCGCGAAGGCGATGGCGTGGTCCATGGTCTCCCGGTCACGGATCTCGCCGATCAGGATGACGTCCGGTGCCTGGCGAAGGGTGTTCTTGAGCGCGGCGCCGAAGGATTCGGTATCCATCCCGACCTCGCGCTGGGTGACCAGGCAGCCCTTGTGCTTGTGCACGAACTCGATCGGGTCCTCGATGGTCACGATGTGCCCGCGGGAGTTCTCGTTGCGGTGATCGAGCATGGCCGCGAGCGACGTGGACTTGCCCGAGCTGGTCGCGCCGACGAAGATCACCAGCCCGCGGGCGGTCATGGCGATGTCGCCCAGCACCTTGGGCAGCCTGAGTTCGGAGAAGTCCGGGATCTCCGAGCGGATCATCCGCAGCACCATGCCTTCCGAGCCGCGCTGCATGAAGGCGTTGACCCGGAAGCGGGCCACGCCGGGCAGCGAGATGGCGAAGTTCGACTCGTGGGTCTCCTCGAACTTCGCGACCTGCTTGTCGGTCATGATCGAGCGGACCAGCATCTGGGTGTTCTCCACCGAGAGCTTCTGGTCGGTCAGGTGGATGACCTTGCCGTCCACCTTGGCCGACGGCGGCGCGCCCACGGTGACGAACAGGTCGGAGGCGTTGCGGTCCACGGCCCGCTTGAGAAGGGCCTGTACGTAGTTTGCTGCTTGTTGACGATCCATCGTTTCGCTCTCGGCTTGCCCTGTCAGAAGGTCGGCCCGTCGGGCCGACCGCACGACTTACATGAAGTCGTTCTTGTTCTTGGCCCGGCTGCGGGCCAGCGTCTTGGATACCGCCCCGCGGTTGACCAGATGCTTGAGGTTCTGGTCGAGGGTCTGCATGCCCTGCGCCTGGCCGGTCTGGATCGCCGAGTACATCTGGGCGATCTTGTTTTCCCGGATCAGGTTGCGGATGGCCGGCGTGCCCAGCATGATCTCGTGGGCCGCGATGCGCCCGCCGTCGATCTTCTTCAGCAGGGTCTGCGAGATGACCGCCCGCAGGGACTCGGAGAGCATGGCGCGGACCATGTCCTTTTCCGCCGACGGGAAGACGTCGATGACCCGGTCGATGGTCTTGGCGGCCGAGTTGGTGTGCAGCGTGCCGAAGACGAGGTGGCCGGTCTCCGCGGCGGTCAGCGCCAGGCGGATGGTCTCCAGATCACGCAGCTCGCCGACCAGGACCACGTCCGGATCCTCGCGCAACGCCGAGCGCAGGGCGGCGTTGAAGCTGTGCGTGTCGCGGTGGACTTCCCGCTGGTTGATCAGGCACTTCTTGGACTCGTGGACGAATTCGATCGGGTCCTCCACGGTCAGGATATGGTCGTTGCGATGATCGTTGATGTAGTCGATCATCGCCGCCAGCGTGGTGGACTTGCCCGACCCGGTCGGGCCGGTGACCAGCACGATGCCGTTGGGGTAGTCGCAGAGGTCCTTGAACACCGCCGGCGCGTCGAGCTGCTCGAGGGTCAGGACCTTGCTCGGGATGGTGCGGAAGACCGCACTGGCGCCGCGGTTCTGGTTGAAGGCGTTGACACGGAAGCGTGCATGGCCGCGCAGCTCGAAGGAGAAGTCGACCTCGAGGTTGTCCTCGTACTCCTTGCGCTGCCGGTCGTTCATGATGTCGTACACCATGCCGTGGACCTGCTTGTGGTCCATGACCGGCACGTTGACCTTGCGGATGTCGCCGTCGATGCGCACCCGGGGCTGCTCGCCCGCCGAGAGGTGCAGGTCCGACGCACCGTTCTTGATGGTGAACATCAGGAGGGAGTCGATATCTCGGGATTCGGCCATGCGATCGTCCTTTCGGGGGCGGGGTGTCCCCGGTTCAAGTCCATTGGTGGTGCCGTCTGCAGGCCGGGGGCTGCCGGTTCTCGGGCGCGGCCTGACGGTGTCGTGACAAGGTAAAACGAATGCGAGCAAGGTGCAAGATGGGAAATCGAGAAAGCGCATATCAGGGGATCGTCGATCGCATCCGCGCCGCCGAGCGGGAGGGCCGGTCCGGCGAACGCCGACCGGTGCGGCTGGTGGCGGTGAGCAAGCGTCAGTCGGTCGAGGCGATCGCGGGCCTGGCGGACCTCGGCCAGCGGGACTTCGGCGAGAACTACCTGCAGGAGGCGCTCGACAAGCAGGAGGCGCTGGCGGGCAGGGATCTGGTCTGGCATTTCATCGGTCCGATCCAGTCGAACAAGACGCGGGCGATCGCGGCGCACTTCGACTGGGTTCACAGCGTCGACCGCCTCAAGCTGGTGCGCCGGCTGGGCGAGCAGCGCGACCCGACACGGGGGCCGTTGAACGTGCTGGTGCAGGTGAACGTGGACGACGAGGCCTCGAAGTCGGGGGTGCGGCCCGAGGCCGTGCCGGAAATGGTCGCGGCCTTCGCCGACCAGCCGGCGCTGCGGCTGCGCGGGCTCATGTGCATCCCGCGCCCCGGCAACACGGCCGCCTTCCGGCAGCTGGCGGAGATCAACGCCGCGCTGCCGTCGCCCCTGCCGGACCTGTCGATGGGCATGAGCGGCGATTTCGAGGAGGCCATCGCCGAGGGGGCGACGATCGTGCGGATCGGGACGGCCCTGTTCGGGGCCCGCGATTGAGTCGTTCGGCCGTCCGCGTGGCCCGGCGTGCCCGCAATCGGGCGGCGTTTCATGTTATTTTCTTCCCTTGCCCGGTCGGGTTCCGATGCGCTCGCGCCCGACCGGCCGGTACCGACGGTCCAACAACCAGACGGCAGGTGAGAGAATGAACGCCTCGCGAATTGCCTTTATCGGCGGCGGCAACATGGCCGCGGCCCTCATCGGCGGCATGCTGCAGAACGCGCCGGCGGATGCCCGGCCGTCCATTGTCGTTTCCGAACCGGACGAGGAGCGCCGGCAAGGCCTGGCCGAGCGGCTCGATGTCGAGACCACGGCGGACAATGCCATGGCGCTCGCGGGCGCCCAGCTCGTCGTGCTGGCCGTCAAGCCGCAGAAGATGCGGGCGGTGGCCGAGGAACTCGCCTCGAACGTGGCGCCGGGTCAACTGGTGGTGTCCATCGCCGCCGGGATCCCCGTCGCGGCCCTGCAGGGCTGGCTGGGCGGCCATCAGGCCGTTGTCCGGGCCATGCCGAACACGCCCTCGATGGTCGGTTGCGGAGCCACGGGGCTGTTCGCCGCCGGGGCGGTCAGCGACGAGCAACGCAGTGATGCCGAGTCGTTGATGCGTGCCGTGGGCGTGGTCCAGTGGCTCGACGAGGAATCGCAGATCGACGAGGTCACGGCGCTGTCCGGCAGCGGCCCGGCCTACGTGTTCTACCTGATGGAGTCCATGCAGGCGGCGGCCGAGGAGCTCGGCATGGCGCCGGCCGTGGCCCGCCTGCTGACGCTCGAGACGGTCTATGGTGCGGCGAAGCTCGCGCTGGCCGCCGACGAGTCGCCCGCCGAACTGCGCCGTCGGGTCAGCTCGCCGGGCGGCACCACCGAGCGAGCCATCCGAGAACTGGACGATTCCGGCGTGCGCGAGGCGTTCGGCCGGGCCGTGCGCGCCTCGCGCGATCGCAGCCGGGAGCTGGCCGCCCAGGTCGGCGAGGCCGGGCAATCCTGATGGCAGTGGGACAAGACAACACCGGGAGTGGTGATCAATGAGCGGTAGTTTCGGGGACCCGGGCATCTTCCTGGTCCGGGTGCTTTTCGAGCTGGTGGCCTTCGTCGCCTTCGCCCGGTATTTCCTGCAGCTGTTCCGGGCGAACTTCTTCAACCCGGTGACGCAGGCAATCGTCAAGATCACCGATCCGGTGCTCAACCCGTTGCGCACGATCGTCAAGCCGGTGGGCCGGCACGACATCGCCTCGCTGCTGCTCGGCGTGCTGATGGTGCTGCTGATGGTCTGGGCGATCACGTCGATGCGCGGTGTGGGGCTCAACGGCACCGGCCTGTTCATTGGCACGATCTATTTCACCTTCCTGACGATCACCAACCTGTTCTTCTGGACGATCCTGATCCGTGCCGTGGCCTCCTGGCTCGGCAACGAGCGCTCGCCGGGCGTGGCCTTTCTTTCCGACCTGACCGACCCGGTGGTCGATCCGGTCCGTCGCGTGCTGCCGCCGCTCGGCGGGATCGACCTGTCGCCGCTGGCGGTGCTGCTGATCATCCAGGTCCTGCAGATGGTGGTCGGCAACCTGCTGATGGGCTGAACAGACGAGGAGTCCGATGCGCGAGTCCACCCGTTCGAACAACCAGACGCAGCAGCCGGGATCGGTGGGACTGGTCGAACCCCGTACCATCCGGATCGACACGCCGCTGCTGCTCGACTGCGGTCGCCGGATCGAGGAATACGAACTGGTCTACGAGACCTACGGCGAGCTCAACGAGCGCGCGGACAATGCCGTGCTGATCTGTCACGCCCTGTCGGGGGATCACCACGCCGCCGGCCGGCACCGCCCCGAGGATCGCAAGCCGGGCTGGTGGGATACCGCCATCGGCCCGGGCAAGCCGATCGACACCGACCGTTTCTTCGTCGTCTGCGTCAACAACCTCGGCGGCTGCAAGGGGTCGACCGGTCCACTGTCCACGAATCCCGAGACCGGCCGTCCCTACGGCCCGGACTTTCCCATTCTCACGGTGCGCGACTGGGTCAACAGCCAGCACGCGTTGATGCGACAGCTGGGCATCGATCGCTGGGCGGCGGTCACCGGCGGCAGTCTCGGCGGGATGCAGGTGATGCAGTGGGCGATCAGTTACCCCGAGGCGGTGGCGCATGCCGTGGTGATCGCCGCCGCGCCGAAGCTCTCGGCGCAGAACATCGCCTTCAACGAGGTCGCCCGCCAGGCGATCATCACCGACCCGGACTTCCACGACGGGCGCTACGCCGAGCATGGCGTGATCCCGCGGCGCGGCCTGATGCTCGCGCGCATGCTGGGCCACATCACCTATCTCTCCGATGACGCCATGCGCGCCAAGTTCGGCCGCGAGCTGCGTTCGGGGCGGGTGCAGTACGGCTTCGACGTCGAGTTCCAGGTCGAGTCCTACCTGCGCTACCAGGGCACGAGCTTCGTCGACCGCTTCGATGCCAACACCTATCTGTTGATGACCAAGGCGCTGGACTACTTCGACCCGGCCGCCGAGGCCGACGACGATCTCGCCACTGCGCTGGCCCCGGCGACGGCACGCTTCCTGGTGGTGTCGTTCACCTCCGACTGGCGCTTCTCGCCGGCGCGCTCGCGGGAGATCGTCCGGGCGCTGCTCGCCTCCGGCAAGTCGGTCTCCTACGCCGAGGTCGAGGCGCACCAGGGACACGACGCGTTCCTGATGCCGATCCCCTACTACCACCAGGTGCTGCGCGGCTATTTCGACAACATCGCCCGCCACATGACCGAGGAGGCCGAGGCATGAACCGCCCCGACTGGGACATCGTCACCGGCTGGATTCGCGAAGGCGCCCGCGTGCTCGACCTGGGCTGCGGCGACGGGGCATTGCTGCGTCACCTGATCGCCGAGCGCTCGGTGCGCGGGGTAGGCATGGAGGTCGATGACGAGCGGGTCGCCCGCGGCGTGGCCGCCGACCTGAACGTCATCCAGGCCGACCTGGACGACGGGATCCGCGACTGGTTCGGCGTGCGTTCGTTCGACTTCGTGGTGGTCAGCCAGACCATCCAGGCCATCCGCCATCCCGAGCGGCTGCTCGACGAAATGCTGGATGTCGCCGGCGAGGGCATCGTCACCTTTCCCAACATGGGCTATTGGCGCAATCGGTGGCAGTTGGGGGTGCAGGGGATGATGCCGACGACCAAGGCGCTGCCCAATCCCTGGTACAACACGCCCAACATCCACCTGTGCACCCTGCGCGACTTCGAGTCGCTCTGCGAGGGACTGGGGATCGAGATTCTCGACCGGGCTGTGGTCGACCAGGATCGACGCAGTTCGCCGCTGTTGCGAGCCTTGCCAAACTGGTTCGGCGAGCACGCGATCTATCGCATCCGCAAGCGCGTCGTCTGAGAGCGGCTCGGCCGTTTCTTGAGGCACTCTTTTCTTTGGTCGCGATTTAGGACTTCACGGCACGATGAACGGTATAGGTCTTGCCCTGCTTGACCTTGTCGTAGTTGCCGAACTGCTCCTTCATCGTGCGCTTGAAGTACTCGCGCAGGCCGTTGATCGACACGAACCAGACCTCGCCGCCGCGATTGAGCCCCTGCCAGGTGTCGAACAGCATGATCTGCCACATCTCCTTGCCCACCTTGGCCGGCACGTTCGAGTAGAGCCGGTCGAAACGCGTGCCCTCGACGGCCGACAGGCCGTTGGACAGCCGTGCCTCCGCGTTCTCCAGGCGGTTGCGGCCGATGTTCCCCTGCGCGTAGTCCACCGCCACGAAGTCCTTGTCCAGCAAAAGCGCCCGGCCGTCCGGGCAGGCCCTGGCCATGGCGATGCCGATGGGCCCGTAGCCGCAGCCCAGGTCGACGATGGTGCTGCCGGCCGGCGGGACCGGGCTGTGCTCTAGCAGAAGGCGGGTGCCCGCATCGATCTCGCGCGGCGAGAACAGCCCCCAGGTCGAATGCAGCACCAGCCGGTGGCCCAGCAGTTCGCTGTCGATCACCTGGTCGCGCCGCAGCGCGGCGATCTCTTTGTGGCTCATCATGTCATTTGATTCTGTGGTATCGGCGTGGCCGGTGGGTTCAGCGGTCGTCGCTCGCGCCCGGCGTCTAGTTCTCGAGGCGACAGCGGCGGCACAGGCCTCGCAGCTCGACAACCTCCGACCGGACGGCGAAACCCGACCGCGCGGCCAGTTCGCCCAGCGTCGTGTGCACGGTCTCGCTGCTCTGTTCCTCGATGTCGCCGCAGTGGCTGCAGATCAGGAGGATTGCCTGGTGAGGGTCCTGCGGATGGGCGCAGCCGATGAAGGCGTTCAGGCTCTCGATGCGGTGGATCAGCCCCTGGGCGAGCAGGAAGTCCAGTGCCCGGTAGACCGTGGGGGGCTTGACCTGTTCTCCATGACGCGAGAGGCGCTCGATCAGGTCGTAGGCCTTGGTCGCCTCGTGGTTCGCCCACACCTCCTTGAGTACCTCGCGACGGATCGGGGTCAGCCGAGCACCGGCCTCGCGGCAGATGGCCTCGGCCCGGGCCAGGGCGGCTTCGATGCATTGGTCATGGTCGTGAGAGGCACAGGACATGGCGGTGGACGTTCGATCGCTCGTGGGAGCGCCATCATAGCGCAGTTGCCATCGGCGGCCAGTAGAAACAAAGTTGACTCTGGATCAACGATATCGATGGGCTCTGCGTTGAAATTTCACCATTTGGGTCGCATTATTAAGAACGGACTAATAAACACGGTCGGCTACGTGTTGCCAGCGCCGCCCGGGTCCCATCCGGGCGGCGCTGGCGGCGCGTTCGGCAAAGGGGGGAGCGATGAGCAAGAAGTTCGAGGACCATTTCCTGGCGACGCGTCGCCGGTTCCTGCGCAACGTCGGTGTCGCCGCGGGGCTTTCCGTGGTGCCGCTCTCCTGGTCGTCCCGGGTGTTCGCCGAGGAGGAGATGGTGGTCGAGGGGCCGCGGATGCCGGACATCCCCGCGACCAAGATCACCGACAACGTCTACGTGATCGTCTCTCCCTGGGGGTTCCCGACCGAGGAGAACCAGGGAATGATGAGCAACGTGACCTTCGCGATCACCGAGAAGGGCGTGGTCATCATCGACAGTGGCGCCTCGTTGCAGATCGGCCGCATGGCGATCCGCCAGATCCGCAAATTCACCGACAAGCCGGTCGTCGCGATCTTCAACACCCACTACCACGGCGATCACTGGCTCGGGAATCACGCCTTCGTCGAAGAGAACCCGGACGTGCCGATCTACGCCCACGAGAGGACCGCGTCGGCCATCCGCAGCAACCAGGGTGATTTCTGGAAGAGCCTGATGGAACGCTCCACCGGTGACGCGATCGCCGGGACGGTGGTCACGCCGCCCAACGAGGTGGTCGGGCATGAAGACGAGCTCGACTTCGGCGACATGACCATGCGCGTGCACTTCTACGGCACCGCCCACACGCCTTCGGACATCAGCATCGAAATCGTCGAGAAGCGGATCGTGCACGTCGGCGACATCGCCATGAACAACCGCATCGCGTTCATGGACGACGGGAGTTTCCTCGGCACCTTCAAGGCCTTCGACAAGCTCGAGGAAGCGGTGCCCGATGCCTACTGGATTCCGGCGCACGGTTTCCCCGCCCACGACCTGATCGAGCACAACCGCAGCCTGTTCGAGGGTATCTACGAGGCGGCCGAGAAGGCGGTCGAGGAAATGGCGTCCCCGGAGGATGCCAAGGCCTACGCCCTGGAGGACGAGCGGGTGAAGCATTACGCCCCGGTGGTCGACGGGTTCGACGAGAACATCGGCAAGTACGCCTCGCTGGCGTACCTCGAGGCCGAAGCGGCCGCCTTCTAGGGAAGGTCTGCACGAATCCGATACCGCTCTCTGCGCGTCGCGCCGCGAGCATCACGACATAAACAATACGGGCCGCCCGGAGCGCGGCCCAGATGGATTTTGTTGTTCGCTGATTCCAGGAGGTCCAGCAGGGAATGTCTTGCCAAGTCCGGCCATTGTGGCCACCTTTCGTCGCCGGGGTCGTGCTCGGCCTCGTCGTGCTTCTCACCTTCATACTTGTCGGCAACGGCATGGGCTCGTCCGGGGCCTTTGCCCGGTTCGCCGCCGAGCTCGGCCTGCAGGTCGCCCCGGAGGCCACCCGGGAAAACGGGTATCTGGGCGGAATGGCCCAGGATAACCCCCTCGCATCCTGGATCGTGCTGGCCGTGGTGGGCATTTTCATCGGCGCCATTCTTGCCGCGGTCTCCTCCGGCCGCTTCCGTCTCAAGGTCGACCGGGGCTCCGGGCGCATCGGCGTGACCCCCCGCCTGCTGCTCGCCCTCGGCGGCGGCCTGCTGGCGGGCTTCGGTTCGCGACTGGCGGCCGGTTGCACCAGCGGTGTCGGCCTGTCGAACACCGCCATGCTTGGCGTGGCCGGTTTTGTCTTCCTGGTCGCCTTCTTCGTGGTCGGGATCCTGGTGAGCCTGCTGATGCGGAGGGTCTGGTAATGGATTACGGAACCGCGGGAACGGCGCTCGCCACCGGCATTCTGTTCGGCTTCGTGCTGGAGCAGGCGGGCTTCGGTTCGCCCTGCAAGCTTACCGCCCAGTTCCGGCTGACGGACTGGTCGGTATTCAAGGTCATGTTCACGGCAATCATCGTCGCGGCCATCGGCATCCTGCTCCTGCAGGCAGACAACACCTTCGGCTCGCAGGGGTTCCACGTCGCGGACATGTTCCTCTGGGGCACGATCCTCGGCGGTGTCCTCATCGGGGCGGGCTTCGCCATTGGTGGCTACTGTCCGGGCACCTCGGTGGTGGGACTGGGAAGCGGCCGGATCGACGGGCTCGTGTTCATGCTCGGCATGATTGTCGGCGTGTGGGTATTCGCCGGCGTCTATGACACCAGCGCGATCCAGTCCATTGTCAACGGCGCCGAGGTCTCGGCGAAGACCGTACCGGAGCTGTTCGGCGTCTCGCCGTGGCTGATCGTCGCTGCCATGATCCTGATGCTCGTCGGCGGCTTCCTGGCCGGTCGCGCGCTCGAACAGCGCAGTCAGGGCGTCTACACGGCGGAGGACATCACCGAGGACCACACCCCCGGAGGGGGCGATGACCTGGGCCGCGATCTGGCCCGCGAGGCGACCGCCGAGAAGCGCGTGCAGCCGGACTGACCCGTACCCGGTCGGGGACGTGGCCGGAAAGATCGGCTTCGCCCCGAGACAACCACCAGGAGACCTGTTCGATGGAAAACAGAAAGATCGCTCAGCGTGCCCGCGCCCGTCGGGCCCTCAAGACATCCATCCCCGCCGTCGCGCTGGCGGTGGGTGCTTCCATGGCCGTCACCACCGCGGTGCCGTTTTCCGCGGCCCATGCGCGCGGCGGCAA
>NZ_JBKGYT010000037.1:0-17800 GCF_046545975.1 Guyparkeria sp.
GTGGCAGCCACGGCTTCGTCGTCGGCCACATCACGCCCGAGGCCTTCGACGGCGGGCCGATCGCGCTGGTCGAGGACGGCGACACCATCACTATCGACGCGGTGGCCGACACCATCGAGGTACACGTCGAGCCCGACGAGCTCGACCGCCGCCGCGCCAACTGGCAGCGCCCGGCACCCAACTACCCGCGCGGCGTGCTGGCAAAATACGCCCGCACGGTCAGTTCCGCGTCACTGGGCGCGGTTACCGACCTGCCCGACTGATGACGAACACGAAACAGAAGAAAGGCCCCATGAGCCTGACCGTCTACCTGTCCGGCGAGATCCACACCCCCGGAACCTCGGGGTGGACATCGAGTTCACCCGCCCGGTCACCGACCACGCCGCCAGTGACGCCGCCGGCGACCTGCTCGGCGAGGAAGACAAGCAATTCTGGCGCGACCACAAGTCCGCCAAGGTCAACGCTATCCGCATCAAGACCCTGATCGAACAGGCCGACGTCGTGGTGGTGCGCTTCGGCGACCAGTACAAGCAGTGGAACGCCGGCTACTGCGCCGCGATGGGCACCCCCTATATCACCCTGCACGACGAGAATATCGTCCACCCGCTCAAGGAAGTCGACGCCGCCGCCATGGCTTGGGCGACCACGCCGGAGCAGGTCGTCGGCATTCTCGAGCACGTCCTGCGCGACCGAACCAAAAGAAAACCCCGCACGAGGCGGGGCAACCAAGGAGTGAGAGAGCAGAAATCACCCAACGAACTGTCCAAGATCGCTTGACCACTACAAACCTGATAGACACGCCAAGGGTGGCAGTCGCGACCCGGTGACAAGCTCGACCACACGCCCAGCATGCCGGGGTCTTGTGACATTCCCGTGATCAGGGGGCTTTAAGCGGACAATCGGTCAATCCGTCCGACAAACCCGGGAACGAGCATAGTTGAGCCGGACGCACCTGCAGGGAAAGGGGAGCGGAAGACTCACATGAAAGCCTTCGGCCAGGAATTCCCTAGCCGATAACGGTCGCAGCTAATCGTGTTAACCCTCTGCCACTACCATTCGATTGCGCCCCATATCCTTGGCTCGGTACAGGGCATCGTCGACTCGACTTTCCAGCTGTTCCACCGTTTCGCCGGGTTGATAGGAGGCCACGCCCACGCTAACTGTGACGGCCCCCACCTGGTCAAAAGGGGTTTCCGCTACAGTTTCCCTTAACCGTTCCCCCAGATCGGCGCCCCCCTGCGCACTGGTATGGGTGGCCAGCACGAGAAACTCCTCCCCACCCCAGCGAGCAAGAAAATCCGTCTTGCGCAGAGCTTCCTTCGACCGCCTGGCCAGCTCGCATATCACCTCGTCACCGGCTTGATGGCCGAAGCGGTCGTTGACTTGCTTGAACTGATCGATATCGAACATGATCAGGGAGAAGGGTGTCCCATAACGTTCGTGATCTAGCCGGCTCTGCTCCAGAAAATCGGTGAGTTTGGCTCGGTTATAGAGGCCCGAGAGCGGATCGTGAGTGGCCAGACGCTCCAGCTCCTCTTCCATAGCTTTGCGGTCGGAGATGTCCAGGCCAACACCGAGCAGGTAGGTGTCCCCGTCCAGTTTCACTCGGTAGCCAGTGAAGTAGTAGGGAGTGGTTTCGCCGGATGGTCCGAGTAAATTCGCCTCCACGGTTGTGTCACCCTCGTGAAACACCTGTTCGATCTTATGTTGAATAAGGGGCTGTTCCTCGCTGGGAAACAGGTTGGTGGGCGGGATGTTTCGCATATCATGGCCTTCATGGCCAGTGACTTCCTCGAGTTTTCGGTTCCAACGGAGAAATCGCCCTCGACCGTCGATCATGTAGAAGATCCCCGGCAGATTGCGTATTACCGCCTGACTGAACGCCGTTTCCCGAGCAACCTCTGCCTCCAGCGCTTTGCGCTCACCAATATCCGATAAGGTTATGACCACCCCCTCGGGCAGGCCATTTATCTGTGAAAGGGGTGAGGCGGCAACTTCCACTGCGACGTTCGTTCCATCTTTGTGACAAATAAGACCCTCCCAACCTTTGAGTGGTAGGCCGGTGCGTAGCACCTGCCGATAGGGGTAATCTGAATGCGCCAGGCGGGTGCCATCAGGTTTACAAAAGTGGACGAGGTCAGGGGCATTGCGGCCAAGTGCCTCCTCTTCCTCGGCGAACCCGAGAAGGCGGCAGGCAGCGGGGTTTAAGAGGGTGAAGCGACCATTGGTGTCGACCCCGACCACCCCTTCGGCAATGCTTTCTAGGATTTGATGGCGGAACTTGGAAATCTTGTTGTCGCGAGCATCTCGCTTCACGATGCCCTCCCTATGATGGGGATTCATAACCACTTGTAGCTCAGGCGCATGTCAGGGGCAATCTGGAGTTCCTTGCTGAGGTTTACCAACCCATTATCGCTCTCATTAAAAAGCGCGGCAGAGGACCATTCGGCACGGGGGCTCGGTTGGAGTCTTCATCCCCCCCACTCGCGACTCCATGGCTCAAGTTTTGCGGACATATAAAAAGTGCGTCGGGCGCGAACTATGGGCCATGCGGTCTCAGAGAATCAGACAGCCACATCCCCTTTGAGAGGCAGCGAGTCACCAGAAACACCGCCTGAAGGCACCGCGAAAAACCGCGCCTCTGCGCCCCTTCAACACAGATCGGTAAAACCATCCTATTCAGCGTCGCGGTCACCTCCCGCGAGGATCTAATACGGTCGACCTATACGTTTCACGAGGACCGCGATCGAGTTGACAGACACATCAAGAGGTCGGCCACGCAGAGTGGCCAGCGGGGAATCGCTGAAAAAGGAGAATGGCGCCCAAGGCAGGATTCGAACCTGCGACCTACCGCTTAGGAGGCGGTTGCTCTATCCAGCTGAGCTACATGGGCTGAAGGAAGGCGCTCCGTGGAGCGGGCCGCATGGTAGCACGCGGCCACTCGGTGCCTCTACCCGTCGGCCCACTGCTCGTCGCCCTCGCGGCGCAGGGTCAGCACGGGCTCGTCGTCGGACCAGGCGACGTGCACCACGATCGGTCGACAGCAGACGCTGCAGTCCTCGACGTAGGTCTGCTCACCGGCGGTGGCATCGAGTGTCAGGTCGATGGTCTCGAAGCACCAGGGGCACTGGGCGGTGGTCTCGACGATGGCGTCCATGGCGGGTCCTCCCGTGAACACGTTTTGAGGCTACCCGAAAGCGTAGCAGGCGCGCCCGGGAACCACCCGGAGCGCGCCTGCTTTCTCGTCTCGATCCGGGGCCTTCGCATGCCCCGGCTGAACGGGCCGTGATCAGCCCATCTGGCGGATCAGCTCGTCGCCGAAGGCCTTGCAGCCGACCTGGTTGGGCTTGTCCATCAGGCGAGCGAGATCGCCGGTGACGTTGCCGCTGGCGATCGCGCCTTCCATGGCCTTGATCACGGCATCGGCCGCCTCGGTCCAGCCCAGGTGGCGCAGCATCATCTCGGCCGACAGGATGACCGACGAGGGGTTGGCCAAGTCCTTGCCGGCGATATTCGGGGCGGTGCCGTGGGTGGCCTCGAACATGGCGACGGTGTCGGAGAGGTTCGCACCCGGGGCGATGCCGATCCCGCCGACCTGGGCGGCCAGCGCGTCCGAGACGTAATCACCGTTGAGGTTCAGGGTGGCGACCACGTCGTACTCTTCCGGCACCAGCAGGATCTGCTGCAGGAAGGCATCGGCGATCGAGTCCTTGATGACGATGTCGCTGCCGGTCTTCGGGTTCTTGAGCGTCATCCACGGGCCGCCGTCGAGCGGCTCGGCACCGAACTCTTCACGCGCGAGTTCGTAGCCCCAGTTCTTGAAGGCCCCTTCGGTGAATTTCATGATGTTGCCCTTGTGCACCAGGGTGACCGACTCGCGGTCATTGGCGATCGCGTACTCGATCGCGCGGCGCACCAGGCGCTTGGTGCCGTCCTCGGAGACCGGCTTGATGCCGATGCCGGAACTCTCCGGGAAACGGATGTTCTCGACATTCATCTCCTGGGTCAGGAAGTCGATCACCTTCTTGACTTCCGGGGTGCCTGCGGCCCACTCGATGCCGGCGTAGATGTCCTCGGAGTTCTCGCGGAAGATGACCATGTCGGTCTTCTCCGGGTACTTGACCGGGCTGGGCGTGCCGGTGAAGTAGCGCACCGGACGCAGGCAGACGTACAGGTCGAGCTTCTGGCGCAGGGCAACGTTGAGCGAGCGGAAGCCGCCGCCGACCGGCGTGGTCAGCGGACCCTTGATGGAAACGACGTAGTCGCGGATCGCCTCCATGGTCTCGGCGGGCAGGCCGCTGCCGTCCGGGTAGACCTTGGTCGACTTCTCGCCGGCGTAGACCTCCATCCAGGCGATCTGGCGCTTGCCGCCGTAGGCCTTCTCGACCGCCGCGTCGATGACCTTTTTCATCACCGGCGTGACGTCCACGCCGATGCCGTCACCCTCGATGAAGGGAATGATCGGGCGGTCGGGAACGGTCAGCTTGCCCTCGGCGTCGACGGTGATCTTGTCGCCTTCCGGGATGGTGATCTTCTCGAAGCTCATGCGCTCTCTCCTGGACTTGATTCGTGGTTCACGGGCGGCCTCGACCCGCCCGCAGGATGCGCGGCATTATACCGTTTCCCACCAGTCGGCCGAGGCAAGCACGACGAGCGCATGGCGACGTGCTTTCGGCCCGGCTCCCTCTTCGCGAATTTTTTTTCCCTTTCCCTCTTGAAATCGCCCCGGCCGTTCCTAATATTGGCACTCGAGTCGGGCGAGTGCTAACAACGCCCCGGCGCGCTCAAACATTGTCGAATCCCTTTTCCTGTGTAAACGCATGGAGTAACCGCATGAAAATCCGTCCTTTGCATGATCGTGTGCTGGTAAAGCGCGAAGAAGAAGAACGCAAGACCGCCTCTGGCATCGTTCTGCCGGACTCGGCTGCCGAGAAGCCGAACCGTGGCGAGATCGTCGCCGCCGGCCCGGGCAAGTCGAACGACAAGGGTGAAGTCCGCGCCATGGGCGTGAAGGTCGGCGACAAGGTGCTGTTCAGCCAGTACGCCGGCACCAAGGTGAAGGTCGAAGACGACGAACTGCTGATGATGGGCGAAGACGACATCCTCGCCGTCATCGAAGAGTAATCCCTCGGCGAGTTTTCTCTCCGAACGGTAACGAATCAGCACAAGGAGCATATCGAATATGTCTGCCAAAGAAGTCCGCTTTTCCACCAGTGCCCGCGATCGCATGCTGCGTGGCGTCAACACCCTGGCCGACGCGGTCAAGGTCACCCTGGGCCCGAAGGGTCGTAACGTCGTCATCGAGAAGAGCTTCGGCGCCCCGGCCGTGACCAAGGACGGCGTTTCCGTCGCCCGCGAGATCGAGCTGGAGGACAAGTTCGAGAACATGGGCGCGCAGATGGTCAAGGAAGTCTCTTCCCAGACCGCCGACGTCGCCGGTGACGGCACCACCACCGCGACCGTGCTGGCCGCCGCCATCGTCCGCGAGGGCGTCAAGGCCGTCGCCGCCGGCATGAACCCGATGGACCTCAAGCGCGGCATCGACCGTGCCGTCGAGGCCGCCGTGGGCGAGCTGAAGAACCTGTCCAAGCCCTGCACCGACAACAAGGCGATCGCCCAGGTCGCCACCATCTCCGCGAACTCCGACAAGAAGGTCGGCGAGATCATCGCCGAGGCCATGGAGCGCGTGGGCAAGGACGGCGTGATCACCGTCGAGGAAGGCTCGGGCTTCGAGGACGAGCTGGACGTGGTCGAGGGCATGCAGTTCGACCGTGGCTACCTCTCGCCCTACTTCGTCAACAACCAGAAGCAGATGCTGGTCGAACTCGAGGATCCGTACATCCTCTTGCACGACAAGAAGATCTCGAACATCCGTGATCTCCTGCCGGCACTGGAAGGCGCCTCCAAGGCGAACAAGCCGCTGCTGATCGTCGCCGAGGACATCGAGGGCGAGGCGCTGGCCACGCTGGTCATCAACGCCATGCGCGGCATCGTCAAGGTCGCGGCCGTCAAGGCACCGGGCTTCGGCGACCGCCGCAAGGCCATGCTGCAGGATCTGGCCATCGTCACCGGCGGCCAGGTGATCTCCGACGAAGTCGGCCTGACCCTCGAGAAGGTCACCCTGGATGACCTGGGTACCGCCAAGCGCGTCGTGGTCTCCAAGGAGAACACCACCATCATCGACGGCTCCGGCACCAAGGACGACATCGACACCCGCGTCGAGCAGATCCGCGCCCAGATCGAGAACACCTCCTCCGAGTACGACAAGGAGAAGCTCCAGGAGCGCATCGCGAAGCTGGCCGGCGGCGTCGCCGTCATCAAGGTCGGTGCCGCGACCGAGGTCGAGATGAAGGAGAAGAAGGACCGTGTCGACGACGCGCTGCACGCTACCCGTGCCGCCGTCGAGGAAGGCATCGTTCCGGGTGGTGGCGTCGCATTGATCCGCGCGCTGACCAGCCTCGGCTCGCTCGAAGGCGACAACGTCGACCAGCAGACCGGTATTTCGATCGCCCTGCGCGCCATGGAAGACCCGCTGCGCTTCATCGTCGCCAACTCCGGTGGCGAGCCGTCCGTGGTCGTCCAGGGCGTGCGCGAAGGCTCCGGTAACTACGGTTACAACGCCGCCAACGGCGAGTACGGCGACATGGTCGAGATGGGCATCCTGGACCCGACCAAGGTCACCCGTTCGGCCCTGCAGAACGCCGCATCCGTCGCGGGCCTGATGATCACCACCGAGTGCATGATCGCCGAAATCCCGAGCAAGGACGACGGCGGCACCCCGCCGGCCGACATGAGCGGCATGGGCGGCATGCCCGGCATGATGTAATCGTCCCGCGCGGCCGCCGCTTTCGAGCGACCGGCCGCGCCCGACGCCCGATGATCCGGCCTTCCTTCGGGAGGGCCGGATTTTTTTGTGTCGACGAACCGGACACGGCACATCGGGTGCTCGCACCCGACATGCCGGAGACATTCGCATCAGGATTTCGCGACAGGCCTCTCCGCAAGGCGCAGTACGCTGGCCGTGAGCGCCGGCAGGAAGGTCAGCGTGACGATGGTCGCGCCGAGCAGGCCGAACATCACGATCGCGCCGACCCCGCGGTAGAGCTCGGTGCCCTCGCCCGGAATAAGCACCAGCGGCGAGAGACCGCTGATGGTGGTCAGCGTGGTCATCACGATCGGCCGCAGCCGCACCGAGACGGCCTCCCGCACCGCCATGACGGCGTCCGCGCCCTCGGCGAAGCTGCGCCGGGCCTGTTCCACCAGCAGGATCGGGTTGTTGACCACGGTCCCCATCAGGATCAGGAAGCCGAGCATCGTGATCATGTCGAACGGCTGACTGATCGCCGCCAGACCCACCAGCGGCAGCGATCCGCCGATCAGGTTCATCAGCGCCAGCCCGGCGATGCCCCCGGCGATGCCCAGCGGGATGGCCGTCATGATCAGAAGCGGGTAGCGCCAGTGGGTGAAGATGGCGACCAGCAGCAGGTAGATGATCGCCAGCGCGACCACGAAGTTGCCGGCGAGCGCTTCGCGCGTGGCGTCAAGCTGGTCCGACGCCCCCGAGATGGACAGGGTCACCCCGGCGGGGACCTCGCCGGCGGCGCGCATTTCCTCGAGCAGCTGATCGCGCACCCGCTCGACACCGGTCTCCAGCGCCACGGAATCCGGCGGGATGATGTCGAGCGTCACCATGCGCTTGCCGTCGACGCGACGGACGATGCTGGTGTCTACACGGGTATCGATACGGGCGACCGAGGCGAGCGGCAGGCTCGCGCCCTGCGGGCTCTTGACCAGGATCTCGTCGAGGCGCGCCAGACGCGCGTCCGGGCCGGCCGACCCGTAGAGGTAGATGTCGATCTTGTCGTCGCCGAGGAAGAAGTCGTCGACGTAGGCCCCCTCGGTGAGCGCCGAGACGGAGAAGCCAACCGCCTCCAGGCTCAGCCCCAGCTCCGCCGCCCGGTCCCAGTCGGGCCGAATTTCCACCAGGGGCTGCGCCAGATCCAGGGTCGAGGGGCGGGTCTGGATACGCGGATTGTCGAAGATCGCCTCCGCGCGCTCGTAGGCCCGACGGGCGACGGCGTAGATGTCGGCGAGATCCGTCCCGGCGATGTCCAGCGAGACGCTGCGGGTGCCCCCGTCGTTACTGGAAATAATCGACCCCTTCGCCGCGAAGGCGCGCATGCCCGGATACTGCTCGTAGAAGCGGGTGATCTCGGTCATCAGCGCCTCGATATGGTCGGGCTCGAGCGTCTCGGAGATCACCCGCAACTGCGTCGGCTGCACCTGCATGACCAGCGAGCGCAACGGCGGGACGGGCGTCTCGCCGCGCTCGAAGGCCCCGGGCTCGGCGCCGACCGCGGGCAGCAGGTGCGCCTCCACTTCCTCTGCGATGCGCGCCATCTCGGCGAGGTTGTAGCCGGGCGGCGCGTTCATCACCGCGAAGGTCTTGGGCTCCTCTCCCTCTGGCAGGTACTCGGCCGGCGGGGTCAGAAAGAAGACAATCGAGGCGCTGGCTGCCAGCACCACGGCCATGGTCACCCCGCGCCGCCAGCCGCTGCGCACCATGCCGTGGACCATACCCTCGACCAGCCGGATCCAGCGTGGCGACCGGTCGCCCGCCGCCCCGTTGCGACCGAAGTCCAGCCGGGCGCTGAGCGTGGGGATCAGCATCACCGCGACCAGCATCGAGGCGACGATTGCCGCGGCGATGGCGATCGCGACATCCGAGTAGAGCTGGCCTGCCTCCTCCTCGATGAACAGGATCGGCAAGAACACCAGCACCGTGGTGGCGGTGGAGGCCAGCACCGCTGGCCAGACCTCGCGCACGCCCTCCACCGCGGACTCCAGCCGCGACAGCCCCCGGCGCCGCAGGCGCTCGATGTTCTCCAGCACCACGATGCTGTTGTCCACGGTCATGCCGATGGCGAAGGCCACCCCGGCCAGCGAGATCACGTTGACGGTCCGCCCCGTGAGCGAGAGACCCAGGAACGCGGCGATCGCGCACAGGGGGATGCCGATCACCCCGACCAGCGTCGCCCGCGACGAGCGCAGGAACAGGAACATCACCAGGGTGGCGAACGCCGCCCCGAGGCCGAGGTTGACCCAGACGTTGCCGATGGATGCTTCGACGTAGCGGGCGTCGTCCGTGTTGAGCTCGAGTATCATCCCGGCCGGCTCGAGCACCTCGGCGTTGATGCGCTCGACCTCGTCGAGCATCGCCCGCTTGATGTCGATCACGTTCGAACCGCTCTGGCGGCGCACCTGCAGCCCGATGACCTCCCGGCCGTTGACAAGGGCCTGTGACCGCTGCCGGGAGCCGCCCTGCACGACCCGGGCGACGTCGCCCAGGCGGATGACCGCATCGCCCTGTCGGTCGATCACCAGCCGCTGGAGTTCCTCGGCGGTGGCGAACCGGCCGACGGTGCGCAACAGGTAGCGTCGCTTGCCCGCGTCCACCTCGCCGCCGGAGATGTCCTGGTTGCGCGCGCGGATCGCGTCGCGCAAGTCGAGCAGCGTCAGCCCGCGACGGGCCAGCTGGCGATCGTCGACGTGAATCTGCATCTGCCGCTCGGCCCCGCCGCCCATGGTCACCTCGGAGACGCCCTGGACGCTCTCCATGCGCGGGCGGACCTCGTCGTCGACGAAATCGCGCATCAGGTCGATGTCCAGCCCGCGGGGGTTGTCGGGGAGGGTCGAGACACGGAAGTACATAAAGGCGTTCGAGGAGAACGACGTGGCCGCGATGCGCGGCTCGTCGACGTTGCGCGGGTAGTCAGGCACCTGGCTCAAGGCATTGTTGACCTCGATCAGCGCCTCGGTGATGTCCGTGCCGAAGGGAAACTCCAATTCGATCTCGGCGCTGTCGCTGGTCGCCGTGGCGGTCAGCTCGCTCAGGCCGGGGATGGTGCGCAGGTAGCGCTCCTGCTCGATCAGGATGTCCTTCTCGATGTCCTGCGGCGTCGCCCCGGGCCAGCGCGTCTCCACCGTGATGATGCGCACGTCGAGGTCCGGGATCATCTGCACGGGGATACGCAGGGCGGCCACGGCGCCGAGAATGGCGACGATCAGGGTGATCACCGTTACCAGCGTGCCGTGACGGACGATCGCCGCGAACATCAGCCGCCCTCCCCGTCGACCCTCACGTTCATTCCGGCCTCGAGGGACTCGTTGCCACGCACGATCACTCGGTCACCGGCCTTCAGTCCCTCGGTCACCACGACCCGCTCGCCGAAACCGTCGGCCAGCGTAACCTGCCGCTCGACCACCGTGCTCTCGTCGGCATCGGCCAGCACCCAGATCGTCGTGCGCCCATCGGGGTAGCGCTGGACGGCATCCCGTGCCACCGTCAGCCCCTTCCGCCCGGTGGGCAGGCTCAGGTGCCCCTCCACAGCCATGCCCGGCAGCAGCGAGTCGCCCGTCGACGGTTGCCCGCGCAAGAGGAAGGTGCGCGCGGCCGGATCGGTGACCGGCACCACGGTCGCGACGTCCGCCTCCCGCCAGTCGCGCTGGGCGTCATCCGGACGATAGCGCAGCGTCGCGTCGTCGCCCATCAGGCGGTGGTAGCGTTGCGGCACCTGGAAATCCAGCCGCAGGGCGTCGGTATCTACCAGCCTGAGCAGGCTGTCGCCCGGCTCCACCCACTCGCCCCGCTCCGCCTCGCGTGCGACCACCACGCCGTCGAACGGTGCGGCGATCCGGTACCGGGCCAACCGGGCCTCCCCCTGCTCCAGCTCGGCCGCCAGCCGCGCTTCGCGTGCCCGGGCCACCGCCACGGCACTGGCTCGCGCACGCACCTCGGTCTCCGCGATGTGCCGACCGGCGACGACCGAGCGGGCCTCCTCGAGACGGCGTTCGGCCTCACGGCGTGCCGCCTCCGCCTCCTGCCGTTCGGCCTCGAGGCTCCTGACGGCCAGCCGCTGGAGTTCGGCATCCAGCGTGAACAGCGGCGCGCCGGCCGTCACCCGGTCGCCGGACTCCACCGTGACCGTTTCCACCAGGCCGGCGATCTCCGCGGACAACCGGGCCTCCCTCAATGTGTTGACCGTGCCGTCGAGCGGCACCACCTCGACGATCTCGGTGGTCCGGGCCGTCTCGACCGCCACGCGGGGCGCATCCGCCCGGGCCGGCAGCGGATCGAACTGGAGCACGAGGGCGACGAGCATCGCGGCAAGCGGTGTGATCGGCAGTCGGTGAGGGATCGTCATCGGGGAATCTGCATTCGCTGTGGCTGACTCGTCTGCCCGGCTTCCATCGGCGCGAACCCCGACGACCGCTGGCATACGACCGCAGTGAGACTAGTCCGAAGCGGGCACAACCTCCACCTCCGTCACGACTGCCGGCCAACAAAAAACCCGCCGGGAACGGCGGGTTCGCTGGGAACATCGGTTGCAATATCGGAGGGAGATCCCTTCAGTGCCCCTTGCCCTGCAACCTGTCCATCACGGCATAGAGTACGCCGGAGATCACGAACGTCAGGTGGATGCCCACCATCCAGGCAAGATCCCGGTCGGAGAGATTCTCGACGTTCATGAATGACTTCAGCAGTTCGATCCCGGAAATGGCCACGATCGAACCGATCACCTTGATCTTGAGGTCGGTGAAGCCGATGTGCCCCATCCACTCCGGACGGTCATGATGACTCTGCAGGTCCTCCATCTTCGAGACGAAGTTCTCGTAGCCGGAGAAGATGATGATGATCAGCAGGTTCATGATCAGCGCCACGTCCACCAGCGTGAGCACGCCGATGATGACCTCGGATTCCTCCAGCGTGAAGATATCGCTGAAGAGGTGAACCAGCTCGGCGCCGAACTTGTACAGCAGCAGGAGCATGGCCAGGACCAGGCCCAGGTAAACCGGGGCCATGATCCAGCGGCTGCCGAAGAGAAAGTGCTCGAAATAGTGCTCGGCGTCGCCGGAACGACGCGGCGCGGGGTTGGTGGGTTCGGATTCCACAGTCGGACCTCGTGATGCATGAAACCGGGCCGCCCGAGCAGCGAACGGCAGGACCGGGTTCGCCGCCGGACGGGGAAACAGGGTATTCGGGCGCCCTTCCTGGCGACGGACCCGGGCGGCCCCGCTCGGAGAGCGTATGCTACCACCGCTCGAAGCAGGCGGTCACGATCGGGCGGCCCGGCGGGAGCGAGGGAAGGTCGGAACGAATCCGAATCCCGCTGTTCGCGGCTCGATCAGGAACGACCCGGCAGGCCGGCGCGGCTCTGGATCGGTTCAGGCCTTCCCGAGGTAGCGAGGCGCGACGTCCTCGAGTCGGGTGGGCTCGCGGGGACAGTCCGGCGAGCACACGTTCGCGCGGCGCATGGAGTCGTAGTTGTCCCGCGAGAACGGCTTGCCGGGCACCCATTCCAGCACGCGCGCCTGAATCCGGGAAGCCCAGCCCGGCAGGCCGATCACCCAGCGCGGATGACCACTGGTCCGAGCGGCATAGCGCACCAAGTCGCCCAGCGAATAGTCGTGCGGGCCGCAGAGATCGTAGCGCTGCCCGAATGTCTCGGGATCGTTGATCGCGGCGACGAAACGCTGGGCCACGTCACCGACGTAGACCGGGGAGAACCGCGCGCCGGCACAGGCGAGGGGGAAGATGCCCGGCATCAGCCGGGCTAGGCCCGCGAAGCGGTTGAGAAAGGAGTCCTCCGGGCCGAAGATCACCGACGGACGGAAGCTGGTGACGGCGATGTCATGCTTGCGGCCGAAGCGGTGCACCCAGTTCTCCGCCTTGCCCTTGGTCCGCTGGTAATAGCTGGTGCCCTCCTCCTCGTCGGCACCCAGCGCGCTCATGTGGAGGTAGCGCGGCACGCCGGCATCCGCCGCCGCCCGCAGGGCCGCCTTGGCCAGCTTGATATGGACGCGCTCGAAGCCCTTGCCGTTGTGACGCGGCTCGTTGAGGATGCCGATCAGGTTGACCAGCAGTTCCGCCCCTTCCAGCAGATCGGCCAGTTCCGGCGTCTCGCGGCGGGTGGCCAGGTCCGAGTCGCCCGGGGTGGTCATGTCGCAGAGCACCACGCTCGGCCACAGCTCCATGTCACGGTGACGGTCGGCGTGCCGGCTGGGCACGATCACCTCGTAACCACGGCGCGACAGTTCACGGACCAGGTAGCGGCCCACGAAACCGGTGCCCCCGAGCACCACGGCCCTGGGAAGTCCCCGGGGGTCATTCGTTCCACCGACGGCGTGCGATTCGTCCATAGTCTCCCTGTGGCCCTGCGGCCGGTTCCTGAATGGAAGGTAGAGTACACTCTGCCCTGTCGCATCCATAGCACAGCCGCGACCCGTTCCCAACGAGAGCATCACAGGACGCCATGAGCTCCACCGACGACACGACCCGGAAGAATGCCGCGACGACCACCGAAACGCTGGTCGTCGGCGGTGGCGCCAGCGGGCTGGCGGCGGCGTGGGAACTGGCCCGTCAGGGCCGGCCGGTCACGCTGCTCGAACAGGACGCCCGACCCGGCGGAAACATTCGCAGCCTGCGCGACGACGACTGGCAGATCGAGATCGGCCCCAACACGCTGATGGTCAAGCCGCCGCTCTACGACCTGTTGCGCGAGCTGGATCTCGACGGGGAGGCCATCTTCGCCGGAGAGGCGGGCAAGAAGCGCTATATCGCCAAGGGCGGACGAATGCTCGCCCTGCCCACCCATCCGATCAAGGCCCCCTTCAACCCGCTGATCGGCGCCGGCAGCTGGCTGCGGATCCTCAGGGAACCCTGGGTCAGACCGCAGACCGGCCGTGAGGAAACCCTCGCCGAGTTCGTCGAACGCCGCCTCGGCCGCAACATCCTCGACTACCTCGTCGACCCGTTCGTCTCCGGCGTGTACGCCGGAGACCCGCGGCGGCTGTCGGTCGAGGCTGCCATGCCGAAACTGCATGCACTCGAGCGCGAGCACGGCTCGCTGATCCGCGGGGGGCTGGCCGCCATGCGCAGGGCCCGCCGGGAGGCGGGAACCCGGTCCCCGGCCATGCCCCGCGAATGGCGCGGCAAGCTGATCAGCTTCCCCGACGGGATCCGTACCCTGACCGACCGTCTGGCCGAGGGCATCACCTCGGCGCCCGGCGCCGCCATCCACTGCGACTGCCCCGTGCAGGAAGTGACCCGCGAGAATGGCCACTGGGTAGCGACCGATCTACAGGGCAAGCGCTGGCAGGCGGAACAGCTGGTGCTCGCCACGCCGGCCCACGTCAGTGCCCGCCTGCTCGCCCCGCTCGATCCGTTGCTGGCCGAGCCGCTCGACGAGATCGTCTATCCGCCCGTGGCATCCGTGGCGCTGGGCTACCCCCCGGGACTGCTCGCCCACCCGCTCGACGGTTTCGGTGTGCTGATCCCGCGCCGAGAGAAACGTCGCACCCTGGGCGCGCTGTTCTCCTCGACGCTGTTCCCCGGGCGCGCCCCTGCCGGCCACAAGCTGCTGACCGCCTTCATCGGCGGGCGGCAGGATCCGGAGGCGCTGGAAAAGACCGACGCGGAACTGGTGCGGCAGGTACAGAAGGATCTCGCGGATCTGCTGGGCATCGAGGGCGAGCCGGTCTGGCAACGGGTCAACCGCTGGCCGAAGGCCATCCCCCAGTACGAGCTGGGGCACTTGGCCCGGATGGAGCGGCTCGACCAGGCCCTGGAACACCACCCGGGCCTGTCGCTGATCGGCAACTGGCGCGGCGGGATCGCGGTGGGTGACTGTCTGGAGAACGGACGGGCCCTGGCCGACCGGATCGGATCCTCATCACGCCACCGCGACTGAACGGATCAGCGACGCCGGTCGTCGTGCTCGATGCGATCGCGGTCACGCGGGTCTCGCGGCGTGACGTCCTCGGCCTCGCCCTCGTAGACGTTGCCGCTACCCGGGCGGCCGGTATCGAAGGGGCCGCCACCCATGCCGCCACGTTCGACCACCACCTGCTGCAGCCGGCCGGCCAGCCAGGCACCGAACGCGAGCCGGCGCAGGAACGGGGTGACCAGCACCAGACCGAACAGGTCGGTGACCGGGCCGGGCAGCAGGAGCATCAGCCCGCCGAGGAAGTTCGCGGCCACGCCGAGCCCATCGACCTCGCCGCGGCCGGTCCGGGCCATGTCGCGTTGTGCCCGCGCCATGGCGTTGGGCCCGGCGGTGCGCATCAGCCAGGCGCCCCAGATCCCCGTGGCGAGAATCCAGAGCAGCGTGGCGAGAAAGCCGACCGCTGCTCCCATGGCGATCAGCAGCACCAGTTCGATAAGTGGCAGAAAAAGAATGAGTCCGGACAGTTTTCTCATGGGAAGCGGTCGACCTGCTCGGTTCGGATGGATTTCGGGCTGCTGACAGTCCGATGGATTGCAGACTAATGATTGTAAAGCTACGCTTTCGTCGGAACGTTGGCGCCGCGGCCAGGGACCAACCCCGCCATCGTTTGCCGATAACGCTTTCGAAAACTTCGCCACAAGACAATAATGACGATCGAGCCGAGCACAATAGCACTGGTGATCACCACCTTCGACGATCCGGGGGCCGCCGACGAGTTCAGCGCCCGCCTCCTCGACGACGGCTTGATCGCCTGCGTCAACCGTGTCGGCCCCGTCACATCGAGTTACCACTGGCAGGGGAAGGTCTGCCGGGACGAGGAATACCAGCTTCACATGAAGACCAGCCTCGAGCGGGTGAGTGATCTCAAGGCAGCCATCGAGCGCCTGCATCCCTACGACTGTCCCGAGGTGCTCATCCTGCAAGCCGGAAGCAGCCAATCCTACTCACAATGGGTTAAGCAATGCGTTCAAACTACTCCCTGACCGCACCGTGGGTGCGTATCGCCGCCTTACTGCTGGTCACCGTCGCGTTCACCTGGCAGACGGCAGCCAAGGCCGAACCCGAACTGCTGGGTCCGGAGGAGGCCTTCGACGTCGAGGTCAGCCATGACGACGGTGACCTGCGGTTCGATTTCCGCGTGGTCGAGGGATACCACCTCTATCAGGACAAGTTGCGCTTCCAGGGAGGAGACGGTCTTCAACTGGGCGAAGCGGATCTGCCCGAGGCAGTCGTCGACGATGATCCGGCATTCGGCGAGACGCCGGTCTACAAGGAGGACTTCACTGCTCGCGTGCCGGTGGAATCCGCTGAGGGTGGCGAGACGACCGTCACGGTCGAGTACCAGGGCTGCTCCGATATCCACGGGGTCTGCTACCCGCCCGAAAGCCGCGAACTGACTGTCGACATCCCCGAGACCGATCGCTCCGGCGAATCGGCTGACAACGAGTCGACACCGGCCGAATCCGGTGCCCAGACGGCCAGTGGATCCGGGGCGGACTCCCGCGATGGCGGCGTCGATCTGGGCGGCGGCGATGGCGGCAACGATGAGCCGATGGACCCGGAAGAAGCCTTCGTGCCGGAAGTGGTGGTCGATGACGACAGTGTCTTCGTCCGTTTCGACATCACGCCCGAATACTACCTGTATCGCGAACGTACCCTGGCGGCCGTGAGCGATGGCGCGAAGATCAGCGCGGCCCATATCGGCGAAGGCGAGCGCAAGGACGACCCGAATTTCGGCACGGTCCGGGTATTCCACGATCAACTGGAGACCGAACTCTCGGTTGACGCCGATTCCCCCTACACCCTGGTAATCGGCTACCAGGGCTGTGCCGACATGGGCCTGTGCTACCCGCCGATGGAGAAGGCCTGGCGCATCGATCCGGCCGATGGCAGCGCCGAGCGCCTCGACGAGATCCCGGACGATGCCGGTGAACTCACCCCGGTCGAAGAGGTGCCGGCACTGGGCGACGAGGCATCCGAGGCACCGTCCGGGTCCGGCGAATCCGACAAGGGAGAAGAGCGTGACCGGGACGCCGCGCGGGCCGCCGAGCAGGCCCCGGCCGGCTCGGAAACCGACATGATCACCCAGCGGCTGGTCGAGGGCACGCCCTGGGCGATCGTGCTGGGCTTCTTGGTCTTCGGCCTGCTGCTGGCCTTCACGCCCTGCGTCTTCCCGATGATCCCGATCCTCTCGGGCATCATCGCGGGTCACGGCGAGCACATCACCACCCGCAAGGCCTTCGTACTCTCGGTGGTCTACGTGCTCGCCATGGCGGTCACCTACACCGTCGCCGGGGTGCTCGCCGGCCTGTTCGGCGCCAACCTGCAGGCCGCCTTCCAGAACCCCTGGGTGCTGTCGGTGTTCGCCGCGATCTTCGTGGCGCTGGCCTTCTCGATGTTCGGCTTCTTCGAGCTGCAACTGCCCTCCTCGATCCAGTCGCGCATCATGCAGGTGCAGAACCGCCAGCAGGGCGGCACGCTCACCGGCGTGGCCGCGATGGGCTTCCTCTCGGCGCTGATCGTCGGGCCGTGCATGGCCCCGCCGCTGGCCGGTGCGCTGATCTACATCGGCCAGACCGGCGACGCGGTCATCGGCGGGCTGGCGCTGTTCGCCCTGTCGATCGGCATGGGCCTGCCGCTGATCCTCGTCGGCACGCTGGGCGGCAAGTACCTGCCCAAGGCCGGTGGCTGGATGGACGCGGTCAAGGCGGTCTTCGGCGTGCTGCTCCTCGGCGTGGCGATCTGGATGCTCGAGCGCTTCCTACCCGCGGCCGTCACCCAGCTGATGTGGGCGGCCCTGCTGATCGCCTCGGCGGTCTACATGGGCGCGACCGAGTCGATCAGGGAGGCTGCCTCCGGCTGGATGCGGCTGTGGAAGTCGATCGGGCTGGTGCTGCTCCTGTGGGGTGCCCTGATGCTGATCGGCGTGGCCGCCGGCGCCAAGGGCACGCCACTCGCCCCGCTGTCCGGCATCTCGCTCGGCGGTGGCAGTGGCGGCGAGACCGCGGAACTCG
>NZ_JBKGYT010000038.1:0-16890 GCF_046545975.1 Guyparkeria sp.
CGGCGTCGATTCCGATTGGAGACCACATGATCCAGTTGAAGTCCGTCTCCCTTCGTCGCGGCACGCAGTTGTTGCTCGAGGACGCCGATCTCACCCTGTTGCCGGGCCAGCGCATGGGCCTGGTGGGGCGCAACGGTACCGGCAAGTCCAGCCTGCTGGCGATGTTCGAGGGCCGGCTCGCCCCGGATTCCGGTGACATCGAGTGGGCCGGTGGTCAGCGCATGGCCACGGTCGAGCAGGAAACCCCGGCACTGGAAACCTCCGCGGTCGACTACGTCCTCGACGGGGATGCCGACTATGCGCGGCTGAATGCCGCCATCCAGGAGGCAGAGTCGGAGAATGACGGCATGCGGCTGGCCGAGCTCTACCCGGAGTTCGACGCCGTGGGCGGGTTCACCGCCCGGGCGCGGGCCGCGCGACTGCTCGACGGGCTGGGTTTCGCGCCCGAGGCCATCGACAACCCGGTCTCGAGCTTCTCCGGCGGCTGGCGGATGCGCCTGAACCTCGCCCGCGCCCTGATCGCGCCCTCCGACATCCTGCTGCTCGACGAGCCGACCAACCACCTCGATCTCGACGCGGTGTTCTGGCTGGCCGACTGGCTGGTCAACTACCCGGGCACCCTGATCGTGGTCTCGCACGACCGCGACTTTCTGGACCACGTCTGCACGCACATCGCGCACATCGAGAACCAGAAGCTCAACCTCTACACCGGGCACTACAGCGACTTCGAGGCGATGCGCGCGGAGCGCCTGGCGCAGAACGCCGCGCTGGCCGACAAGATCGCCAAGGAGCGCGAGCGGTTGCAGGGCTTCATCGACCGATTCCGCGCCAAGGCCACCAAGGCGCGCGCTGCGCAGAGCCGGGTCAAGGCGCTCGAACGGCTGCCGACCATCGCCGCGAGCCACGCCGACCGGGACGATTTTTCCTTCTACTTCCCGACACCGAAGCGCGCCCCCGACCCGATGGTCACGCTCGAGGACGTCGCCATCGGCTACGACGACAAGCCGCTGCTCGCGGACGTTTCCCTGCAGATCCGCGCCGGCGACCGTATCGGCGTGCTGGGCGCGAACGGTGCGGGCAAGACCACGCTGATCCGCGTGATCGCCGAGGGCGGCGAGACCTGGCTCGATGGCGAGCGCTTCGTCGCCCCTGGCGTGCAGGTGGGCTACTACACCCAGCACCAGCTCGACCAGCTCGACCCGCGGGACACGCCGCTGATCGCCCTGGAACGGGTCGCCGGCAAGAGCGGCACCACCCAGAAGCTGCGTGACTTCCTCGGTCGCTTCGGCTTCGTCGGCGATCGCATCTTCGAGCCGATCGCGCCGTTCTCGGGGGGCGAGAAGGCGCGTCTCGCGCTGGCCCTGCTGGTGTGGAAGGCGCCCAACCTGCTGATCCTCGACGAACCCACCAACCACCTGGATCTCGCCATGCGCGAGGCGCTGGCCGAGGCCCTGCAGGCCTTCGACGGCGCCCTGCTGGTCATCTCCCACGACAAGACCCTGATCGAGCTGGTCTGCGACCGCTTCTGGTGGGTCCGTGATGGCGCGGCGGTGCCCTTCGACGGGGACCTGGACGACTATCGCCGGGCGGTGACCGAGCGACGGCGCGCGCACAACCGCGAGCAGGCCGGGCAGAAGCCGGCCAAGCCGGCGAAGGCCGCGAACAGGAAGACCTGGGGCAAGCCCAGGGACAAGGCCGGCAAGCAGCGCGAGCGCGAACTGGCGAAGCTCGAGGCCGACCTGGAGGAGACGGCGCGGCGGCTGAAGGCGGTCGACGAGGCGCTCGCCGACCCGGTGCTCTACGACGGCCAGCACGACGAGGACGTCGCGCGCCTGCAGCAGGAACGTGCGGAGGTCGGCCAGCGGCTCGAGGCGCTGGAGTCCGACTGGCTGGAGCGCCAGGAGGAGGCCGGCTGACGGCGCCCGGACTGCGGCGGGATCAGCCGTGTCGCGTTTCCGGTTGCCGTGCCGCGGCGTCTATACTGCGTTCCATGTGCCCGGCGGGTGTGGGGTGATGGCGTGGCGGAGGCGAAGGAGCCTCCCCGGGGGAACGGATATGGATGTCGACACGGAGATCAGGGAGCTGCCCCGCATGGCATGCGGACGGGCCCGGGGCGGACGTCCAACGCAGCAGGACGACCTGATCTGCTTCCACGATCGTCGCGAGAACACCCGGCTGATGGTGCTGGCCGACGGCATGGGCGGCGACGGTGCCGGCGAACTGGCCTCGGGCGGGGTGATCCACGCGGCACGGGAGCTGTGGGACGAGCGGGTCTGGCAGGAACAGCCGGGCGCGCTCTTCCTCGAGACCCTCTGCCAGGAGGCGCACACCGAGATCCGTCGCCGCAACGCCTGGGTGGATGGCGAGCCCCATTCCACCGTCGTCGCCCTGCTCATGCGGGGCGAGCATGCCTACTGGGCCCACGTCGGCGACAGCCGCCTGTACCACTTCCAGGGCAGGCGCTGCCTGTCCTGCACCGAGGACCACAGCCTGGCCCGTCTCAAGGTCGAGCGCGGCGAGCTGTCGATGGATGACCTGGCCACGGACTCCGACCAGCACGTGCTGCTGCGGGGGCTGGGCGGCGCGGAACCCCCGGAGGTGGATCACGGCTACGCCGCTCTCCGCCCGGGACAGGGTTTCGTGCTGTGCAGCGACGGCATCTGGGAGACCCTGTCGACGCGGGAACTGGCCGGCCTGCTGCGGGCCGAGGACCTCTTCGATGGCGTGCGCTCGGGGCTTGCCCGGGCGACGGCGCGTGGCGGGGAGACCGGCGACAACGTCGCGCTGATCCTCGCGACCACCCCGCCGGCCTCGCTCTGGGAGCGATGTCTCGGCCAGGTCCGGTTTCCCGGGCCCGCGAACCGATGAACACGACCGAATGGCGGCAGGCCGTTGTCTGTCGCCGGGACCAATCGAGGGATACGTAAGCATGTGGTCACCGAGAAGGGGCTCGGCCCCGCCGAGGCGACATTGGCGAAAGAGCGCGGCACTGCTCGGCGCGGGACTGCTCGCGACGGGGCTGTCCGGCTGCGCCCAGTTCAGCGAGTTCGAGGCGCAGATCAAGCGCGACCTGGGCGAATCCGGCGGGCTGCTCGCCCGTTTCGTCGGCAGCGAGCCGGAGCCGGATCCCGAGCCGGCCGAGGTCGAGGACGTGCGTTCGCTGAACGCGATCCTGGCCGACCTGCAGAAGGGCGATTACCAGGGCAGCGAAAGGGCGCTGAGCCGCTATCTCGACCGGCATCCGGACGACATGGCGGCACGCGCGGTCCTGCGCCAGCTGACCGAGGATCCGGAGGCCATGCTGGGGCGCGAGTCGTACCGCTACGTGGTCCAGCCCGGCGATTCCTACAGTGCGCTGGCCGCCCGCAGTCTCGGGGATCCGGGCCTGTTCCTGATCCTGGCACGGTACAACGATTCCCGGAACCCCTCGGACCTGCGGGTGGGCGAAGTGCTGCGTCTGCCCGGGGAGCCCCGCTCCGAGGAGCCGGCGGAGGGCGACGGTGACCAGCCGACCCCCGAGGGCGAGCCGGCCATGGCCGAGCCGCCGGCGGCCCCGGTGCCCACCCGGCGGACCGTCGCCGCCCTCTCCCTGCCGGAAGACCGCCTGCCTTCGGTGAACGAACCGCCGCGCGAGGACGTCGCGGTTGCCGAGACGGCCGACGACAGCGATGCCGGGCCGGACCAGGCCGAGCGCCTGCAGCAGGAAGGGCTGGCGCTGTTCGACGACGGGCGGCAGGAGGAGGCGCTGGCCCGGTTCGATGCCGCCCTGGCGATCGAACCGGGCCTGGAACCGGCCGGGAGTCGGGCCGAGGAGCTGCGCGAGCGGCTGGTCAATCGCCACCACGAGCAGGCGATCCTGCGTTACCGCAACCAGGACCTCGACGAGGCGATCGATCTCTGGGACCGTGTCCTGTCGATCGACCCCGACTTCGAGCCGGCGCGCACCTACCGCGCACGGGCCAGGGAACTGCAGCGCCGCCTCGACAGCCTCTGATCCCGTCCCGGCATCGTGCCGGGGTCAGCGCGTCGGTTCCGTTTCCGGTTCCCCCGTGCCTGCCGGCCGGACCACCTGTGTCGGCATCGGTGCGGCCCCGGAGGCGCCCTCCGCCGGCCGGCCCGGTACGTCCGCGGATCGCGGCGGTGGCTGCCGGGATTCCAGCGTTTCGTTCATCAGGTTGAAGGCCCCGAATAGCGCGCCGAATTCGTCGCGTCGCTCGAGCCGGATGCGGTGCTCCGTGTCGCCGCGGGCCACGCGCAGCAGGGCGTGGCGCAGGACCTCCAGCGGCGTGAGCAGCCGCCGGAACAGCCAGTAGGCCGCACCGAGCACGACCACCAGCGTCACCAGCAAGGCGGCCAGCATCGATACCAGCGTGGTGCGGTTGGCCGCTTCCAGCCGATTGTCGCTCGCGCCCAGCCGCAGCGTTCCGACCGTGTGCGACTGGTAGCGGATCGGGACATCGAACAGCAGCACGCCCGCTTCCCTTGCCGCCCTGCCGTCATGGCTCAGGGCGTCCTCGTGGAGTTCCAGCCGGCGATCGTCGGGCAGTTCGCCCAGCGTGGACCCGATCTCCCCGGGCGTGTCGCTGGCAATCACCTGGCCGTCGCGATCGGCGATGGCCAGGTGGCGTATCTGGTCGTTCTGCCGCATGTCCCGGACCAGGGCCCGCACGGCCACCCGGTCGTCGAGCAGCAGGTCCTCGGCCGCTTCGCTGGCGATGGTGCGCCCCAGCGACCCGCCGTAGTCGACGGCCAGCCCCGTGATGGCCTCGTTCTGCTTGACGTAGACCGCCGCCAGGCCGGCGAGAAGGGTGACCGCGAGTACGCCACCGAGGATCCCGGCCCAGCGGATGCGCATCGGCATGATCCGCGTGGCGACCGGGTCGTCGCGCAGGCGCTCGAGCTCCCGCTGGGCATGGCGCAGGTCGTCGATCACCTCGTGTCCGCGCTGGTAGCGGGCCGCCGGGTTCGTCCGCAGCAGCCCGCGGGTGATCTCGACCAGTACGTCGGGAGTGGACGGATCGCGCGGGGTGAGCGGGGGCAGCGGCGTTTCGAGGCGCTGCCGGAGCAGCCGGTCGACGTCGGTTTCCTCCCAGGGCAGGCGCCCGGCCAGCAGCCAGTACAGCATCACGCCCAGCGAGTACAGGTCGCTGCGACCGTCGGTCTTCTGGCCGCGCAACTGCTCGGGGGACATGTAGCTGGGCGTGCCGGCGACCAGGCCGTCGTCGATCTCCAGCGGCGCCTCGTGCAATCGGGCCACGCCGAAGTCGTTGACCTTCGCGTGGCTCCAGCCTTCGACCAGGATGATGTTCTCGGGCTTGATGTCCTGGTGGATCACGCCGTGGCGATGGGCGAAATCCAGGGCGGCGGCCACCTGTCCCACCAGCTCGATGACCACCCCGATCGGGGGGAAGCCCTCCAGCGCCACGCGGTTCGCCAGCGTGTCCCCGGCGAGACGCTCCATCGCGATGTACGGGCGGCCTTCCGCCTCGCCGACGTGGTAGATGGTGACGATGTTCGGGTGGGTGAGGGTGCCGGCCGCGCGCGCCTCGGTGAGGAAGCGGCGCCGATAGGACTCGTCCCGGGCGAACTCGTCCTTGAGGCACTTGATGGCCAGGTGCCGGTCGATGCTGGGATCGTAGCCGGCATAGATGATCGACATCGCCCCCTCGCCGAGCACCCCCTCGATGCGGTAGCGTCCGATGTGCTCGGGTAGGGCCGTCTCCGCCATGGGCCGACTACGGGGTGTAGGTCAGGTACAGCGTCAGCGCCATGGCGGCGACCAGCAGGCCGCCCACCAGCCAGTGACGTGGTCCGACGCGGCCGGCGCCCGCCTCGCGAGTGAGGAAGACGAATTCCGCCTGGCCCAGCCGGATGCGGTCACCGTGCTTGAGGGTGGCCTCGTGGACACGTTTGTCGTTCACGAAGGTGCCGTTGGTCGACAGCATGTTCATGATGACATGGTGACCCTGCTGGTTGAGTATCCATGCATGCGACGAGGACACCGAGGCATCGTCCAGGACGATGTCGTTGTTGCCGCGGCGACCGATGGTCTGCCGGCCCGCGCGCAGGGTGAAGCGCCGCCCCTCGATGCCGGGGCTGCGGCCCTCGATGATCGGTTCGGCCACCGTGGCGCGACTGTCCTGGCGGGACTCGGCTTCCCCGGCCCGGGTCTGGAGGGTGTCGGCCTGGAACAGCATCGTTCCCTGTGGTCCTGCCGAACGGTTGGTCCTGCCTGTCTCGGCCTGTCGATTGCCTTCCATGCGTGCTTCCTTCTCCGGTCGATTGGATGAGGTCTCGGGAGCCCGGTCCGGCGGAGTCCCGTTCTCATGCTGTCATCTCCATGCAGAGCGAAGCCGGGGACGTGTCCGCGGCCGTTCTACTATAGCGTATATGAAGTGCGACGAACCGGCGTCCGGCAGCCGGGTCACATTGTCATGATCCGGTAGTCTGCCATGGGCACCCTGCCGGACCGAAGGCCTCGAACGAACCCGGCGGTCGTGCCGGGATGGCGAGCCGCCCGTCGTCCTGGCGCAGGGCGGCGGCATGCGCGTTCGACCGGGATGCCGGACTCATTCACGCCATCGGCCGAGCGCGCCGGTGGCCGCCACGCGGGAACCGAACCAACATGGATCTCTTGATCATTCGACACGCCGCCGCGCAGGAGCGCGAGGAATTCGCCCGGGAAGGGCTGCCCGACGAGCAGCGCCCGCTGACCCGGCGAGGTATCGAGCGGATGAAGATGGCCGCCCGCGGGCTGACCACGCTGGCCCTGCCCGTCGAGCGGCTGATCTCCAGCCCCGCGGTGCGCGCGGTCCAGACCGCCGAGATCGTCGCCCCGGCCCTCGAGGTCCGCGAGAGCGAGCGGGAAGGGGTGTTCGCCCCCGATGCCCCCGTGGAGCGGGCCGTCGACTGGTTGCGAAAGCAGCCGCGGGTGGACGGCATGGCGGTCGTCGGTCACGAGCCGAATCTCGGCCAGATCTGCGAATGCCTCATTGCCGGACGGGCCAGCGGCAACATGCCGCTGAAGAAGGGCGGGATGATGCTGATCCGGTTCGACAACGCCGTCGGCTACGGCAACGGCAAGCTCGTCTGGGCCCTGCCGCCGGCCGTGCTGCGGGCATTGGCGGATTGAAAAAAGCTTGAAGCCGACAGCCTGAAGCTGAAAGCTATTCGATGCCCCACTTCTGCAGTCGGTAGCGCAGCTGACGCAGGGTCATGCCGAGCTGGCGGGCCGCCTCGCTGCGGTTCCAGCGCGTCTGCTGCAGTGCCATGACCACCTCGCGCTGTTCGTCGTTCTCCGGGATGAAGCCCGGGCAGGCGGCCAGGTTGGCTGCCGGGGTTCCCTGGTCGCCCCCGGCCAGCATCGGGTCGGGGGACACGGCGTCCACCGTGATGCGGTCGCCGTCGGTCAGGGCCATGGCGCGCTCGAGCAGGTTCTCGAGCTCGCGCACGTTCCCCGGGAACGACTGCCCGGCCAGCCAGTGGATGACTTCCGGGTCGATCTCGGGCACCGCGCGGCCGTCCCGTGCGGCCAGCCGGGCGACGATGGCCTCGGCAAGCTCGGGCAGGTCGTCGAGGCGCTCGCGCAGGGGCGGGACCCGTAGGCCGATCACGTTGAGGCGGAAGAAGAGGTCCTGGCGGAATCGGCCCTCGGCGACGGCCTGGTGCAGGTCCTGGTGCGACGCGGAGACGATGCGCACGTCCACGGGCACTTCCTGGGCCGCCCCCACCGGGCGGACCCGCCGCTCCTGCAGCACCCGCAGCAGGGTGACCTGCAGGTTGAGCGGCAGCTCGGCGATCTCGTCGAGGAAGAGCGTGCCGCCCTCGGCGGAGCGGAACAGCCCCGGCTTGTCCCGGTTGGCGCCGGTGAAGGCACCCTTCTGGTGGCCGAACAGCTCCGACTCGATCAGCTCGTCGGGAATTGCGCCGCAGTTGACCGGGACGAACGGCCCCTTTGCGCGGCTGCTGTGGTGGTGTATCTCGCGGGCGACCAGTTCCTTGCCGGTGCCGGATTCGCCCTGGACGAAGATCGGCGCCTGGGAACGGGCCAGCTTCCCGATCATCTCGCGCATTTGCCGCATGGCCTTCGAGCGCCCGATTAGCGGCGAGTCGCCGGTCTCGGGCGGGGCCGTGGGCGCCGTCCGGTTCGTCGTGGACGCCTCGGAGGCCGGTTGCAGGTTGCGGGCGTCGCGCAGCAGACGGCGCAGCGTGTCCTGCTCGATGGGCTTGTTGATGAAGTCGAAGGCGCCGGCCTTCAGTGCCCGCACGGCGGCCTCGACCTGGCCGTGCGCGGTGATCACGGCCACGGGGAGCTGCGGGCGGCTGTGGCGAATCTCGTCGACCAGGTCCAGACCGTTGCCGTCGGGCAGCCGCATGTCCGCCAGGCAGAGGTCGATCCCCTCGGGGTGTGCTTCGAGCTGCTCCCTCGCCTCGTCCAGGGTGGCCGCCTCCAGCGTGGGCACCCCCTCGCGCTTCATGAAGAGCGCGACCAGGGTGCGGATGTCCGGTTCGTCGTCGACGATCAGGCAGCTGCCCATCTTGGTCATTCCTTTCCTTGTGTCTGGGTGGTGTCCTCGGCCTCGCGCGCCCCGCCGTCGGCCGGCAGCGTCAGGACGAAGCAGTTCCCCGTCCGCTCCGGCACGCGGTCGGGGTCTTCCAGGGCCAGTTCGCCCCGGTTGGCCAGCGCCAGTTCCCGCGAGACGAACAGGCCCAGCCCGGTGCCCTGCGAGTGCGTGGTGAAGAACGGCTCGAACAGGGCGTCGCGATGGGCCGCCTCGATGCGCGGACCGTTGTCGCAGACCCGCAGCTGCCAGGCGTCACCGCTCGCCGGGGCCAGCGTGATCGCGATCGCCAGCCGGCCGTCCTCGGGGCGACCGTGGCGCTCGGCATTGTCACAGAGATTGTCCATGATCTGCCACAGGTGCGTGGTGTCGACCAGCACCCCGGCGGCCTCGTCGGGGAGCCTCGCCTCGATCTCCGGCGCCGGGTCGGCATTCTGCCACCGCTGCCGGCGGCTGGCGACGAACTGGGTCAGCCACTCGCCGAGGTCGACCGGCTGCGGGTGGACCGCCGGGGCCCGGGCGGCGCCCAGCACGTCCTCGACCAGCCGGTTGATGCGGTCACTGTGGCGCGTGATGATCGCCGTGAGCTGTTCACGCTCCTCCGGGGTGTCCGAGTCGGGCAGCAGTTCGGCGGCCTGGCGGATCGACGAGAGCGGATTGCGCACCTCGTGGGCGATCGAGGCGATCAGCCGCCCGAGTGCGGCGAGCTTGTCGCGGCGGACGCGCTCGTCCTCCGCGGTTAGATCCAGCAGCAGGACCAGGGCCCGGGGGCCCAGCGCGGTCTCGATGCGGTGGAAGTTCGCCCGGATGCGGCGCGGGTGGTCGAGGTCCGCCAGCTGCGGCCCGGTGCCGTTGTGCCAGGACTGCAGCGCCTCGAGGACCGTCGGGCAGATCTCGCCCAGGTCGTTGGGGTTCACCTCCTCGTCCGTCCCGTCCCCTTCCGGTCTGCGCAGCAGCCGGCGGGCGGCGTCGTTGATGTACTCGATCCCCCCGTCGGGATCGGAGACCACGATGCCGTTGTCCGTCTGGTCGATCACGCGCAGCGCCAGCTCGGAGAGATAGCGGACCTCCTGCTCCTGCGTCTGGGAGCGTTGCTCCCAGGCGGCCGCCCGGCGCTCGAAGGCGATCACCAGCACGGTGATCAGCAGCAGGGCCGCGCCGAGAAACCCCGAATTGGTGATGTGGTCGGCGTCCGCCTGGAACCAGGAGGCATAGACCGCCTCGCCCAGTACCAGTATCCCCCCGGCGGCGGCGTAGCCGATGGCAGCCCGTCCGCCGTGCAGCACGGCGGCGATCCCCACCGCGATCACCAGCGCCAGCGCGATCGGCCCCTGCGGGCCGCCCGAGGCATAGGCGATCAGGATCAGGCAGGCGAGATCGCCGACCGTGTGCAGGTGGGCCTGGGGTCGGAACGGCAGCACGCGCAGTTCCAGCAGCCACTCGAAGGCCATGGCCAGGAACAGGTAGGCCCAGGCCGTGACCATGAACAGGGAGGGGGCCGTCTGGCCGAACATGGCCGGACCCTGGTCGGTGATGGCGGCCGCGGTGAGCGCCAGCGCGAGCAGCAGTCGGTAGGCGTTTGCCAGCCGCAGTCCGCGCCAGTTCTCCGCCCCGGCCGGGCTGATCAGTGGTGTTCGCGGTGCCATTGGTCGGCATGCTCCCAGCTGCAGAAATCCTGCCCGTCGCGCCGTACGGCCTTGTCTTCGGGGACGAAGACGCCGCACTGGGCGCAGCGCACGGAGTCCAGCGCACGGGTTTCCTCGCGCGCCTTCTGCTCCGCACGGATACGGTTGGCGTTGCGGATGGCGAAGAGCAGCCCGATGATCAGGGCGACGACGAGCCAGAAGAGCAGCTTGAGCATGGGGTTTCGGCGGGCCTGGGTCCGGGGGTGACGTTCGGCAGAGTATCGCATTGGCCGGGCCCCGGGCCCAACCTCCGGCGGGGCCGGCCCGCCCGGGCGGGCTTCGGGGCGTCGGCTCAGCCCCGGCCCAGGTCGGTGATCAGCGACTGCTGGGCGTTGAAGGGTTTCTGCCGGCCGGCGGGCGCGATGCGGCGGTACTCGCCCTCGGCGGTGAGCTCCCATGCCCCGGTGTTGTCCCGCATGTAGCGCTCGAAGGCCTCGTCGATCACCCGTGCCCGGATCTCCGGGGTGTCGACGGGGAAGGCCGTCTCCACGCGGGCGAAGAAGTTGCGCGGCATCCAGTCGGCGGAGGAGAGGAACAGCTCCTCGTCGCCGTCGTTGTGGAAGTAGAACACGCGCGGGTGCTCGAGGAAGCGCCCCATCACCGAGCGGACGTGGATGTTCTCCGAGACCCCGGGGATGCCCGGCTGGAGACAGCAGACGCCGCGGATGACCAGCTCGACCCGCACCCCCGCCTGGGAGGCCTCGTAAAGCGCCTCGATCACGCGGCGCTCGATCAGCGCGTTCATCTTCGCGCGGATCAGGCCCTTGCGCCCGGCACGGGCATGGGCGGTCTCGCGGCGAATGCGCTCGAGCATGCCGTCGTGCAGGGTGAACGGCGACTGCAGCAGCCGCTTGAGCCGGATGCCGCGCCCCAGTCCGGTCAGCTGCATGAACAGCTTGTTGACGTCCTCGCCGATGAAGCGGTCGTCGGTCATCAGGCCGAAGTCGGTGTACAACCGCGCGGTGCCCGGATGGTAGTTGCCGGTGCCCAGGTGGACGAAGCGCTTGAGCCGGTTGCCGTCGCGGCGGACCACCAGCGTCATCTTGGCGTGGGTCTTGTAGCCGACGATGCCGTAGGCGACGTAGGCCCCCGCCTTCTGCAGGCGCGTGGTGATGTTGATGTTCGCCTCCTCGTCGAAGCGCGCCCGCAGCTCGACCACCGCGGTGACCTCCTTGCCGGCGCGCGCCGCCGCCTCGAGGGCATCGACGATGGCCGAGTCCTTGCCGGTGCGGTAGAGCGTCATCTTGATGGCCACCACCATGGGGTCCTCGGCCGCCTGGCGGACGAACTCCACCACCGGCATGAAGGACTGGTACGGGTGGTGCAGCAGCACGCTTCCCTGCTGGGCGATGGTCTCGAGGATGTCCCGGTCCGGGTCGAACTCGGGGTCCAGCCGCGGGGTGAACGGGGGATCCTTGAGCTCGGGACGGTCGATCAGGTTGGGCAGCGCCATCAGTCGGTGCAGGTTCACCGGCCCGTGTACCTGGAACACCTGCCGCTCGTCGAGGCCGAAACGCTCGCAGAGGAAGTCGATCATGTCCGGCGGGCAGTTGTCGGCGACCTCCAGGCGCAGCGCATCGCCGTAGTTGCGCTCGAACAGGCCGCCCTGCAGGGTCTGCAGCAGGTCCTCGTCGTCGTCCACGTCCACCGACAGGTCGCTGTTGCGCGTGACGCGGAACTGGTAGCAGCCGGTCACGGTCATCCCCGGGAACAGTTCGTGGACGTGGGCGTGGATGATCGAGCTGAGGAAGACGAAGCTCGACGGGCCCTCCGCCGCGTCCGCGTCCATCTGGATGATGCGCGGCAGGGCGCGGGGCGCCTGCACGATCGCCAGCCAGGCCTCGCGACCGAAGTCGTCGTTGCCCTCCAGCGAGACGATGAAGTTCAGCGACTTGTTGAGGATGCGCGGGAAGGGGTGCGACGGGTCGAGGCCCAGCGGGGTCAGCAGCGGCAGCAGTTCGCGGCGGAAGTACTGCTTGACCCACAGCGCCTGGGCCTCGGTCCAGTGGGTGCGGCGCAGGAAATGGATGTTCTCCTCGGCCAGCGCCGGGATGATCTCGCGGTTGAGGGCCTCGTACTGGTCGTGCACCAGCGCATGGGCCTGCTCGAGCACCTGGTCGAGCTGCTGCTGCGGGGACATCCCGGCGTCATCCGGCCGGCTGATGCCGGCACGGACCTGCTGGGTGAGCGTGCCGACCCGCACCTCGAAGAACTCGTCGAGGTTCGACGAGGAGATGCAGAGGAATTTCAGTCGCTCGAGGAGCGGGACCTTCCGGTCCTGGGCCAGTTCGAGCACCCGGCGGTTGAATCCGAGCAGGCTCAGTTCGCGGTTGATGAACGGCAGTGGCGTATCGGTGGTGTTCGTCATTATTCTGCAACGTGAAGTCGGTTAGAGTAGGTGCATTTGACCGGCCCGGTCCCGTGCCCGGCGGATGATGCCAGTCTGCCCGCCGGGCATGACGGGGCAATGAAACCGCCTCGCCCCACGAGTAAACCCTAGCAGCCGGGGCGAGACAAGCCGGAAACGCCCGCCACGGGCCCACAGGAGAGTTCAGGGAAATGACACAGCAAGACACCCCCACGCTGACGCCGCATACGCTGACCCGGTACGACGACGATCTCGAGGCACTGCGGTCGCTGCTCATGAACATGGGCGGCGTGGCCGAACAGCATTTCGACGACGCGCTGGCCTACCTGCTCGATGGCGACGCCCAACGCGGCCGGGTCGCGATGGAACAGGACTACGAGATCGACCGCCTGGAGACGTCCATCGACGAACTGGCGATCCACATCATCGCCCGCTACGCGCCCGCCGCCCGGGACCTGCGCACCATCATGGCCATCGTCAAGGCGATCACCGACCTCGAGCGCATCGGCGACAAGTCCGAAAAGCTCGCGCGCATCGCCGAGGAGGTCGGCCCGACGCTCCAGTCCACCGCCTTCGCCACCCACTTCCGGGTGATGGGGCGGATCGTCAAGGGCATGCTGCACGACGCGCTGGACGCGTTCGTGCGCCAGGACCATGTCGCCGCCGAGGAAATCATCCGCCGCGACACGCACGTCAACCACGAGTACAACATGGTCCACGACGTCCTGCTCGGCTTCATGGCCGAGAACCCGGAGAAGGGCGATCTCAGCCTGCGGATGCTCTACTGCATGCGCGCGATCGAGCGCATCGGCGATCATTGCGCCAACATCGCCGAATACGTCATCTTTCAGCACAAGGGGGTCGAGACCCACCGCGAGGAACGCGACGAGGCCAAGGAGCGCACCCAGATCTGACCGAACGCGGTCTCGCGAGCACAAAGCCGGCATTTGCCGGCTTTCTTCGTTTCGGTCGTCAGTCGAACCGGCCCGGCCGGTGGGAGTCGTCGTGCTCCACGTCGTTCTCCGGATAGGGCATCTTCAGGTGGCCGTAGCGCAGGGCCAGCACGGTGAACGCCAGGATCAGCATCGTTGCGCCCACCGCCAGCATCTTCCAGGCATCCAGGTCCTTGACCTCCAGCACCAGGTAGCGCGCCAGCGCGATGATGCCGATGTAGATGGGAAAGCGGATCGGCAGGCGGCCGGTGTGCAGATAGGCCCCGATCATGGCCAGCACCTCCAGGTACAGGAACAGCAGCAGGAGGTCGGCGAGGTCGACGTGACGGTCGGCGATCATCTCCCAGACGGCCTGGGAGCCGGCGACGAAGGTGGCCGCCAGGACGACCATCAGGCCGAACAGTTCCAGTCCCTTGACCACGCTGTGTATCGGATGGGTGATGCGGAATCGCTGCATGCTAGCCTCCCTCTGCTGTCCGACGGGTGGACATGGATGTTCCCTGCCCCCTCACACTTATAACCGACGAGTCGAGACACTGCTCATGCCGAACAAGCGACTGACCCTGCCTCGCCCGCGGATCGGCCTCGGGCTTGCCGCCCTAGGGCGACCGGGCTACATCAACCTCGGTCACGGCCAGGACATGCCGGGCAGCCGGGATGTCGACGCCATGCGCGCGCACTGCCACCGGATGCTCGACGTGGCGTGGCGGCACGGTCTGCGCTATGTCGACGCCGCCCGCTCCTACGGGCAGGCCGAGGCCTTTCTCGGCGACTGGCTGGCGCGGCGCCCGACGGGCGAGCGGCCCGTGGTCGGCTCGAAGTGGGGCTACACCTACACCGCCGGCTGGCAGGTCGAGGCAGATGTCCACGAGGTCAAGGAGCACAGCCGCGAGGTGCTCGACCGCCAGTGGGGCGAGACGCTCGCGGCGCTTGGCGGTCCGCCCGATCTCTACCAGATCCACTCCGCCACCCTCGACTCCGGCGTGCTGGAGAATGCCGCCGTGCTCGAACGCCTCGGCGAGTTGCGTGACCGGGGCGTCGCTGTCGGCCTGACCACCAGCGGCCCCGCCCAGGCCGAGACGCTTGCCCGGGCCATGGATGTCGAGATCGACGGTCGCCCCCTGTTCGATGCCGTGCAGGCGACCGCCAACCTGCTCGAGCCTTCGGTGCTGGGTCAGCTGGAACGCGCCAGCGGGTCCGGCATGGCCGTGATCGTCAAGGAAGCCGTCGCCAACGGCCGGCTCACCGCTCGCAACGAGCGGCCCGAGGATGCCGCGGCCATGCAGGCATTGGATGTCGTGGCCGCCCGGCACGGAGTCGGGCGGGATGCGATCGCGATCGCCTGGTTGCTGGACCATCCTTTCGTCGACATGGTGCTTTCCGGTGCGGGCAACGAGGGGCAACTGGTCGCCAACCTCCAGGCGGCGGAAGTCTCCCTTTCGCCGGCGGACCGCCCGGAGCTGGCCGGGTTGGCCGAGCCGGCCGGGGTCTATTGGCAGACGCGAGGCGGACTCGACTGGAACTGATACGCTCAACAGGTTGGTTGAATGTTCATTAGCGCATGTGCTCCCGAATCAAAAACCTGAATGGTCAGGGGGTTGTTTTCCCGCGGTAACGGCGAGATGGTTAGCGCGCTAACAAATAACCCAAGATGCTCACGGGTATTGCCCAAAGGCAAGGAGTGGACACAGATGCTGACCGAATGGATGAGAGAAACGCGCCACGTCGCCGGCGGTGCCGTGCTGGCGCTGGCGACCGTCGGCCTGACGAGCGGCCCGGCCCTGGCCGAGGACGACAATCCGGAAGACAAGGCCCCGGACTCGATCCTCTACGACATGCCGCAGAAGGTCACCGATGACGTCTGGTCGGCGATCGGCGCGACGCAGCCGTATACCTACGAGAACTCGCTGCACAACAACAATCTCTCGTTCGTCATCGGCGAGGATGCGGTGCTGGTGATGAACGCCGGCGCCTCCTACCAGCTCGCCGAGGCCCTGCACGAGGAGATCAAGAAGCAGACCGACGTGCCGGTGAAGTACGTGGTCAACGAGAACGGCCAGCTGCACTCGGCCATGGCCACCGGCTACTGGATCGACCAGGGTGCCGAGGTGATCGCGCACGTTGACGCCGCCGAGTACTACGACGACCATGCCGCCGAGTATCTCGACCAGCTCAAGGACATCGCCGAGGAGAAGGCCGAGGGCACCGACGAGGCGGTCCCGGTCAGCCGCACCTTCGACGACCGCATCGAGCTCGACCTGGGCGGCCTGACCGCGGAAGTGGTCTACTTCGGCGAGGCGCACTCTCCGGGTGACATCTCGGTGGTCATCCCCGAGCGCGACGTCGTGATCGCCGGCGACATGGCCTTCAATGTCCGCATGCTGCCGATCTTCGAGTACACCGATACCGCCGCCTGGCTGGAGACCTGGCCGAAATTCGCCGAGGTCGCCGAGGGCAAGACCATCATCCCGGGGCACGGCGGGCCCACCGACCTCGAGACGGTCGAGCACTACACCGCGGACTACCTCGAGTTCCTCCGAACCGAGATCGGCAAGATCATCGACGAGGGCGGCACACTGCAGGATGCCTACGAACTCGACCAGAGCCAGTTCTCCGACTGGCACACCTACGACGAGCTGGCCGCGCGCAATGCCGGGCGCGTCTTCGAGAAGATGGAATTCGAGTTCTGATCGACCCGACAACCGGTCGCAACGACAGCCGCCCCGGGCCTCCCGCGGGCGGTTTTCTTTTGCGTGACGGCTTGGAAGCGGCCCGCCGATGAGCTTTACTTCGAGGACGCTCGCGACCGTGCACTAGGAGGCAATGCTCATGCGCCGATTGATGCTGGGCCTGACGTTCATGCTGCTGGCCGGGCCGACGGTGGCGGGCGACGTGCCGCGACCGGACGACTCGCACGCGTTGCAGGGCATCGAGGAAGGGCGCATCCTCTGGGACGTCACCGCCGCCGACCCGGATACGCTGCTCGCCCGGCTCGCGGTGATCGAGCAGACCTATCGCGACCTGGAGCGTCAGGGAGTGACGCCGCGGATGGTGTTCGGCTTTCGGGGTGGCGCGGTGCGTCTGCTCACGCGTGCTGCACCCGAGCGCGATATCGATAACGCCCAGACGATCCTGGAGGTCCAGACGAAGCTGGCCGAGCTGCATGCCTTGGACGGCATCGATCGCATGGAGGTCTGCTCGATTGCCAGCCGGCGCGCGGGCATCACCCAGGCCGATCTGGTCGAGCCGCTGGTCGAGGTGGGCAACACCTTCGTCACCGCCGCGGCCTACGCGCAGCGCGGCTACACGAAGATCAAGATCGA
>NZ_JBKGYT010000039.1:0-16864 GCF_046545975.1 Guyparkeria sp.
CGAGTTAGTGCATCGGCCTGTTCACGGATGCGGCCGCGATCCAGCGAGGCGAGCAGAGGACGGTTGATGGTCGACAGCCGGGCCAGTGCGTCCCGTTGCGGTGCGAGGTAGCGGCGGATGACGATGATGCTGCGGCGGATCTGGCCGATCCGGCCGCGCAGTTCGCGGTCGGCGCCCTCGAGCAGTTGCGCCTCGAGATCGTCGATTTCCTCCTCGATCGACTCGATCAGCTCGTCGGTGCGTTCGGCCAGTCCCTCGACCAGTTCCATTACCAGCTCGCCCAGGTTGGCCGGTCCCGTACCCGCTTCGAGTTGGTGAACGATCCCCTCGACGGTGCGCAGCGCAAAGCGCGACGTGCTGATCAGCCGCTCGCCGTCGAACCACAGGCGCAGCGAGATCATGTCCTCCGGCCGACTGCCGGCATTGAGGTTCACGCCGCGCAGGATCAGCAGCAGCCCCTCGTCGTGCTCGACCACGCGGGGGCGCGTGTCCTCGGCGAGCAGGCTGTCGACGACCAGCTCGTCGACGTCGGCCTCGTCTTCCAGCCAGCGTCGGTCGTCGGCGTCCTCCCAGTTGAGCCGGGTCCAGGTGCCGGCCGGGGACTGCTGCGGGCCGGCGCGGCCACCGCTGCCGTCAAGGCGGATTTCCTGGCGTGTGCTCATGGGTGCCTCGCATGCAGTCGAGCCGTGTGTCGTGCTGCACTCATGGTTTCAACTGCACCGAGCCCGCCGCCCGACGCGCCCGCTCGCGCGCCTGCTCGATGGATTCGCCGCGAGCCAGCGCCACGCCCAGGCGTCGCTTGTCGACCACGGCGGGCTTGCCGAACAGGCGCAGTTCGGTGCCGGGCTCGGCCAGGGCGGCGACGGTGCCGGTCAGTATGGGGTGCGCGGTCTCGCCCTCGCGGACGATCGCGCAGGAGGCCGACGGGCCGCGCTGGGTGACCTCATGGACCGGCAGGCCGAGCATGGCCCGCAGGTGTAGGGCGAATTCCGACAGGTCCTGCGAGACCAGGGTGACCAGCCCCGTGTCGTGCGGGCGCGGCGAGACCTCGCTGAACCAGACGTCGTCACCCTTGACGAACAACTCGACGCCGAAGATGCCGTAGCCGCCCAGTTCCTCGACGATGGCGCGGGCGACCTCGCCGGCGCGGGTCCGCGCGGCCTCGCTCATCGGGTGGGGCTGCCAGCTCTCTCGGTAATCGCCGTCGACCTGGGTGTGGCCGATCGGTGGGCAGAGCGTGATGCCGTCGCGATGGCGGATGGTCAGCAGGGTGATCTCGTAGTCGAAGTCGATGAATGACTCGATGATCACCCGCCCGCGACCAGCCCGTCCGCCGGACTGGGCGAGGTCCCAGGCGTGCACGGCGTTGTGGGCATCGCGCACCAGCGACTGCCCCTTGCCCGAGGAACTCATCACCGGCTTGACCACGCAGGGGACGCCGATGGTGTCCACGGCGTCGAGGAACTGGTCCTCGGTCTCGGCGAAGGCGAAGCGGCTGGTCGGCAGCGCCAGCGTCTCGGCGGCCAGCTGGCGGATGCCCTCGCGGTCCATGGTCAGGCGCGCGGCGCGCGCGTTCGGGGTGACGACGAAGCCCTGGGCCTCGAGATCGAGCAGGACGGGGGTGGCGATCGCCTCGATCTCCGGGACGATCAGGGCCGGCATCTCCTGGGTGATCACGCTTTTCAGGGCCGCGCCGTCGAGCATGTCGATCACGTGCGAGCGGTGCGCGACCTGAATGGCCGGGGCGTTGGCGTAGCGGTCGACGGCGATCACCTCCAGTCCCAGTCGCTGGGCCTCGATGGCGACCTCCTTGCCCAGCTCGCCGGCGCCCAGCAGCATCAGGCGGATGGCCTCGGGCGAGCCGGGGGCGCCGATGGCGGCCGCGCGGGCCTCGATACTGCCGTGATCAGCCATGGCCGAAGTGCTCCGTGACGTAGTCGATGTCCTTGTCGCCGCGCCCGGAAAGGTTGGCGAGGATGGTGGTGCCGGGGTTCTCGCGGCCGAACTTCATCGCCCAGGCGATTGCGTGGGCCGACTCCAGCGCCGGGATGATGCCCTCGCGGCGCGAGATCGCGTAGAAGGCCTCCAGGGTCTCGTCGTCGCTGATGGCATGGTAGTTCACCCGCCCGGCGGTCTTGAGATACGAGTGCTCCGGGCCGACACCCGGGTAGTCCAGCCCCGAGGCGATCGAGTGCACCGGCGCCGGGTTGCCTTCCTCGTCACTCAGGAGCAGGCACTTGAAGCCGTGGATCATCCCCGGCTTGCCGAAGGTCATGGTGGCCGAGTGCTGGCCGAGCTCCTCGCCCTTGCCCAGCGGTTCGATGCCGTGGAGCTGCACGTCCTCGTCGTCGATGAACCCGGCGAAGATCCCCAATGCGTTGGAGCCGCCGCCGACGCAGGCGGTGACGTGATCGGGCAGCTCGCCGGTCATCTCCAGGTATTGCTCGCGCGCCTCGAGGCCCATCACCGACTGGAAGTTGCGCACCATCCTGGGGAAGGGGTGCGGCCCGACCACCGAACCGATGGCGAAGATCGCCTCGTCGGCCTGCGAGAGATAGCTCTGGAAGGCCGAGTCCACCGCCTCCTTGAGGCTCCTGCCGCCGAAGCCCACCGGCACCACGGTCGCCCCGAGCAGTTTCATGCGGGTGACGTTGGGCGCCTCCTTGGCGATGTCGATCTCGCCCATGTGGATCTCGCATTCCATGCCGAAGTAGGCCGCGGCGGTGGCGAGCGCCACGCCGTGCTGGCCGGCGCCGGTCTCGGCGATCAGCTTGGTCTTGCCCATGTGCTTGGCGAGCAGTGCCTCGCCCATGCAGTGGTTGAGCTTGTGCGCGCCGGAGTGGTTGAGGTCCTCGCGCTTGAAGTAGATATGCGCACCGACGTCGGCGCTGAGGTTGTGGGCGTAATAGACCGGGGTGGGGCGACCCTGGTAGTGCTTGCGGATGTAGCGCAGCTCGTTGAGAAAGTCCGCCGAGCGCATCAGGCGATCGTAGGCGCGCTCGATCTCGGCGAAGTGGGGCTCGAGCTCCGGCGGCAGGAAAGCGCCACCGAATTCACCGAAGTAGCCTTCTTTGTTGGGAAAGTTCTTGAGGTACGACATCGAGTTCTCTGCCCCTCCTGTGTCCTGTTCGAGGTGGATGACGGTGTGCCGCGGGGGTGGAAACGGCTTGCGGCATGATCCAATGCCCGGACCGCCTTGCCAAGCCCGTGATGGTCTAGACTTCCCCGGGAAGCGTCCTCGGCCGCGTTCGCCATCGGTGCGCGATGGCCGGGACATGTCCCAGTCACAGGGAGCTTGATGGTTCTGAATCTTTCCCTTCCTGGCGTCTACCTGCGACACGGAGTCGTCGCCGGCACCCTGCTGGTCGGCTTTCTCGCGCTGGCCTGGAGTTTCGTCGATTCCTACCGCGATCTGCAGCGCTCGCTGGGAAAGGAGGCACTCGGCCACCTGGAGATGGAGTACGAGCTCATCCAGACCTACCAGGGGAACCTCGCCCGCCAGGTGGTCGACGACAACTTCCGCACCTCCGAGGTGCTTTCCCTGATGGCGCGTGCCGCGGAGACCGAGGATCCGGAGGAACGTGCGGATCTTCGCGAGCAACTCTATCTGGAGCTCTTGCCCGTCTACGAACGGATGAAGGCCAACGGCTTCTGCCAGTTGCACTTCCACCTCCCCGAGGCCGTGAGCTTCCTGCGCTTCCACCGCCCGGACATGCATGGTGACAGCCTCTGGGAGGTGCGCGAGGGTCTGCGCCTGGCCCAGTCGACCCGGACGACTGTCTCGGGGTTCGAGGAGGGGCGCGTGGTCAACGGGTTTCGCCACATCTTCCCACTGGAATCCGAGGGGCGGTTCGTCGGCACGGTCGAGGCGTCGTTCTCCTTCATGACCTACCTGCTGCACCACGTCGGGCTCGACCACGGGATGTACCGGCTCTTGATCAGCGACGAGCTGGTGGAGTCGAAGGTCTGGCCCGAGGAAAAGCGGCGCAACTACGGCCCGGCACCGCGGCACCCGGGGCTGGTGCGCGACCTGCGCGTGGACCCCTTCCGGCACCCGGAGCTGCTGCCCCCCGGCGAGTGGTCGAGCGAGCTGGTCGACGAACTGGATGCCCGGGTGGCCGGCGAGGTGCGTCCACGGTTGCGCGACTGGAAGCCGTTCTGGGTACTGACACGCACACCCGCCCCGGTGATCGTGTCCTTCATGCCGATCGAGACCATCGGCGACCGTCCCGGCGGCTACATCCTGCGCTATCACCGTGTGCCGGAGATCGCCCGGGCGTGGTCGCTCCTGTGGTGGAAGCTGGCGGTGGCCTCGTCGCTGCTGGTGCTGGTGTTCGCCGCCCTGGCCGTGCTGTACCGCCGCGAACGGCGTGGGGCGAAACTGCGTGACTACCTGCTCTCCGACCTGCGCGAGGAGCATGACAACCTCGAGCGGGCACAGAAGATCGCCCACATCGGCAACTGGGTGTCGGATGCGCGCAGCGGCCGCATCAGCTGGTCCGACGAGATCTACACGATCTTCGGCCGCCGACCCGCGGACTTCACGCCCACCCACGAGCACTTCATGGAAGCGGTCCACCCGGAGGACCGCGAGCAAGTGGAGAAGGCGGTGAGCCATTCCTTCCGCACGGGCGATCCCTACGAGATCGAGCACCGCATCGTCCGGCCCGACGGCGAGATTCGCCACGTGCTCGAGCGCGGCGTGATGGAAATGGACGGCGCCGGCAAGCCCCGGCGCATGATCGGCACCGTTCAGGACGTGACCGAACTTCGCCAGCTAGAGGAAACCCGCAAGGAGGCCGCGGCGATCATCGAGTCAACCCACGAGGCGATCTTCGTCACCGATGCGGCGGGGCGGATCGTGCGGACCAATGCCTCCTTCCAGCGCGAAAGCGGCCTGGACGTCGACGAGTTGCATGGCCGACCGGCCGACAGCCTGTTCGAGCCGTCGGACGATCGCGGGGGAGACGCCTTCGCCGACGCGTGGCGCAAGGCACTGGAGCGGGGGGCCTGGGAAGGCGAACTGACCCTGGTCGGCCGCCGCGGCCACCGCGTGCCGGTGCTCCTCTCGCTGACCTCGCTGACACTGGACTGGGGCGAGCGCCGCGTCGTGGGGCTGTTCTCGGACATTTCCGGCATCCATGCCCGCGAGCAGCTGATGTGGCACAAGGCACACCACGACTCGCTCACGGGGGCGGCCAACCGCGTCCTGTTCGAGGAGCGCCTGACCCGGGCGATTACCGAGGGTCAGCGTCACCAGGAACTGGTCGGCCTGTTGTACGTGGACCTCGACGGCTTCAAGCCGATCAACGACGAGCACGGGCACGAGGCGGGCGACCACGTGCTGCGGACCGTGGTGCAGCGCCTCGAGGAGGCCACCCGCGAGACGGACACCGTGGCCCGGCTCGGGGGAGACGAGATGGCCGTGCTGCTGATCCGGCCGGCGACGATCGACGACGTCGAGGGCGTGGCGGAAAAGCTCCGCGAGTCGATCGCCCGGCCCATTGGCTGGCACGACCATTCCATCCGCCTTTCGGCGAGCGTCGGTGTGGCCATCCATCCGCGGGACGGTTCGAATGCCGACGAGCTGTTGCGGGTCGCCGACGCGGCGATGTACCGGGAGAAACGTCGGCATCGTTCGTCTCGCGAGACCTCGCCCGGATCGTCCTGATCCGGAACGTCTCGATCCGGGGCGACCCGATCCGGGGTTGGTGCCTGCCATCGCCGGCCGCGGCATCTATCCTCTTCTACTGGGCGATACAGGCAGCGGGGGAACCGGGCATGGAAAGTTCCGACTTCGCGGCACGGCGCGAATCGATGATCGACGACCAGGTGCGCGGGCGGGGCATCACCTCGCCACGCGTCGTCGACGCCCTGCGTCACGTCCGGCGCGAGCGGTTCGTTCCCCGCGAACTGCGGGAATTCGCCTACGAGGACACGGGGCTGCCCATCACGGCCGGCCAGACCATCACTCGGCCCTGGATCGTGGCCATGATGATCGACGCCCTCGATCTGACCGGGGGCGAGCGGGTACTGGAAGTCGGCACCGGGTCGGGCTATGCGGCCGCCGTGCTGGCCCGGATCGCCGAGCGCGTCTACAGCGTGGAGCGGATCGCCGAACTGGCCGGGCTGGCCGGCCGGGCGCTGAAGGACGAGGGCGTCGACAATGTCGAGATCCGGGTGGGCGACGGCAGTCGCGGCTGGCCGGAGGCCGCGCCGTTCGATGCCATCTTGGTGGCTGCGGCGGCTCCGGCCGTGCCCGAGCCGCTCAAGCGACAGTTGGCCGTGGGTGGCCGCCTGGTGATGCCCCTGGGCGAGGACGAGGAGGTCCAGGAGCTCGTGTGCGTCACGCGGCTCACCGAGGACACCTACGACAGCCGCGATCTCGCCGACGTGAGCTTCGTGCCGTTGCTGGGCGAGGAGGACCGGCAGCCCGCCGGCCCGCGTCGCCGGCGGGTTTCCTGGCGGCAAGACCTCGAACCCGACCGGCGGCTGGCCGACCGGATCGCGGCGAACGCGGAACGCTTCGATTCGGCCGACGATCTGCCGCTCGAGCGCCTGCTGTCGCGCATCGGCGACCGCCGGATCGTCCTGCTCGGCGAGGCCTCCCACGGCACCTCGGAGTTCTACCGCGCACGCCAGCGCATCACGCAGGCGCTGATCGAGGAGAAGGGGTTCGATTTTGTCGCCATCGAGGGGGACTGGCCCGACGCGGCCCGGGTGGATCACTACGTGCGCCATGCCGACTACCCGGCCTCGGAATGGACGGCCTTCGCCCGTTTTCCCACCTGGATGTGGCGCAACGAGGAAGTGCGCGGCTTCGTCGACTGGCTACACGAACACAACGCCGCGCTCGACCCGGAGCGGCGCGTGGCCTTTCACGGGCTCGACCTCTACAGCCTCTACAACTCCATCCGGGCCGTACTCGATTACCTCGACGACGTCGACCCGGCCGTGGCCGAGGTGGCGCGGGAGCGATATGGCTGTCTCGTCCCGTTCCAGAGCGATCCCGCCACCTATGCCCGGGCCGCGCTCCACCCCGACTACGAGACCTGCGAGGAGCCCGTTCTGGCCATGCTGCGGGACCTGCACGCCCGCCACCGGGAATACGCCGAGCACGACGGCGAGCGTTTTCTCGACGCGATGCAGAACGCCCGGCTGATCGCCAACGCCGAGGAATACTACCGCACGATGTTCTACGGCTCGCGCAGCGCCTGGAACATGCGCGACACGCACATGTTCGAGACACTCGAGCACCTGCTCCGGCATCACGGCGAGGGCAGTCGCTGCGTGGTCTGGGCGCACAACTCGCACGTGGGCGACTCGGAGGCGACGGACATGTCGCGCCGCGGCGAGTTCAACATCGGCCGGCTGTGTCGCGCGCGCTTCGGCGACCAGGTCTACTCGGTCGGCTTCGGCACCGACTCGGGCACGGTGGCCGCAGCCTCGAACTGGGACTCACCGTTGGAAATCAAGGATGTGCGTCCGTCACTTCATGACAGTTACGAGCATCTGTGCCACGAGACCGGGCTGGCCGCCTTCCTGCTGCCCATGGGTGCCGGAGCGGACGCGGATCTCCGCCGGGACCTGCTCGCCGACCGGCTCGAACGGGCCATCGGGGTGATCTATCGTCCGGACAGCGAACGCCAGAGCCATTACTTCCATGCCACCCTGCCCAGGCAGTTCGACGAGTACGTCTGGTTTGACCGGACACGGGCCGTGCGGCCGCTTGCGAGCGAGTCGCTGGGCGGGATGCCCGATACCTATCCATTCGGCGTGTGACAGGCGGCCGAGCGCGAACCGACCAACCAAGGAGACCGACATGAAGCAGATCGACGTGGGCCTGGAATGGTTTCTCAACCCGGATCACCTGCCGTTCGTCACCGGCATCGAGAAGGGCTGGTTCCGCAAGGCGGGGCTGGACGTGCGGCTGGTCGAGCCGGTCGATCACTACGATGGCCTGGCGGCAGTGGCGGAGGGGAAACTGGCCTTCGCCTGCAACGAGCCGCTGCACATGATCGACGAGCCGCGCTCCGGTCTCCGGGCGTTGGGCTGCTTCTTCGAGACCGAGGGCGGGGTGATGCTCACGCCTGCCGGCGTTCAGGCGTTGCGGGAGGGGAAGACCATCCGGGTGGCCTCCCCGGTCGCCGGCGAGGTCACTGACGATCTCGCACGCGAGATCGTCGGTCGCTGGTGCGAAACGGAAAACCTGGCGTTCGACCCCTCGCAGTTGCAGATCGAGGCGGCCGGTTTCGAGCACCTGAAGAACCTGCAGGCCGGTTTTGACGGCGCATGGCTCTGCTTTGCGAACTTCGAGGGGGTCGAGGCGCGCTACCTCGGTGTGGAGGCGACCTTCATCGCCAGCACCGACGTCGGCCTGCCCAATTTCTCCGCCCTGGAGCTGTTCACCGGCGAATCCTTCCATCGCGAGTATCCCGAGGTGGTGAGCGAGTTCACGCGCATCCTCTCGGAGGGCGCGGAGTTGTGCCGGGAGGACCCGAACGCGGCCGCGCGGATCTGGTACCGCCATACCGGTGACGAGCGCAGCGCGCTGATGGACGCGATCATCCGTGACACCTGTCGGCGCCTGGTGGTGCCGGTGGTCGCCGACCCGGAGCGCTGGCGGGAGATGTGGCGGCAGTTCGATCGCATGGGGCTGTCCCAGGTGGACCGCGCCGCTTTCGACGCCCTCTACGAGCCCTACTGATCCCGAGGGGTCAGAAGGTCGACAGCCCCGTCGCCTCCATCAGGCGGTAGCGCCAGTACCGCCAGGCCGAATCGTCGGCGAAGGCCTCGAAGGGCAGGCTGTGCAGGGCGTCGCTCCCGTTCCCCCAGCGTGTCTCGAAGAACCGGGTGGCATCCAGCATGGCTGGGTGGTCGTCGTCGGACCGCCACTCGATGTTGGTCTCGAGGTTGTAGTTGTCGAGATTGCGGCGGGTGAAGTTGGCCGACCCGAGCAGCAGGTGCGCGCGCCCGCCCGTCTCGCGATGCAGCAGGAACTTGCTGTGGCACTGCTCGCCCTGCGTGTGGCACCAGCGCACCGGGATGCCGGCCCGCTGGAGTTCCATGCCCACCGGCCGGTTGGGGATGCCGTCCTTCTCCCGGCCGAAGGCATCGCGGTTGGGGTCCAGCAGGACACGCACTCTCACGCCCCGTTGCTGCGCGGCGAGCAATGCCTCGATCACCCCGCGATGCGAGAGGTAGAACATCGCCATGTCCAGCCGCTCGCCCCGCCGTGCCGACCCGATGCGCTCGACCAGGGCCTCGCGGATGGCCGCCTCGGTGAGGATGCGCAGCTCTCCCTCGTCGTCCGTGACAGGCGGGGAGGATGCGCGCGGGACGAGCGTCACGCCGGGCGGCTCGGTGCCGGACAGCCGCGCCACGGCGGTTTCCGTTTCCAGCAGGTCGACGACCGCCGGTCCGGAAAAGCGCAGTGCCACGTTGCCGTGGCGGCTGCTGGCGTCGTGCGGGTTGGCCGACGTCACCAGGCCCACCCAGCGGCCGTTGCTGTCGGCAACTACGGTCTTGCGGTGGTTGGCCTTGAAGTTGAGCAGCCGCATCAGGCTGGCCAGCGAGACCTTGCCTTCTCCCAAGGGGTTGGGCAGCCAGCCGTTGCCCGGCTCGGAGTCCATCCAGCGACAGCAGAGCCGCCACAGGCCTGACCACAGCGGGTTGGGATCCCGCAATGGGTCGAGATCGGTCTGTACGACCGTGATGCCGGCCGCCTCGAGGGCGTCGAGGTGATCGGGTGCCTGGCTGCCGTAGGCGGAATTGACCGGATCGGTGATCAGCAGGACCTCCAGCTGCGGGCGAGCGGCCTTGCGTTCCAGCAATGCCTCGGTCAGCTCCCCGGAGAGGGGGCGGTGGTCGTTGCCCGTCTCGCCGGCGAAATCGTTGAAAAGAAACATGTCGAGCACCAGCAGGTGCTCGGCGCCCCGCACGAGTCCGAGGACCTCGTCGAAGATCGCCTGGTCCGCAATGCGCGTGCCGTCGGTCGAGGTGTAGGTCACGTCGGCGAGAAAGCGCACGTCCTCGGTCGGCATCCAGGGGGTGGCGATGTCCAGGGCCGCGGGCAGGGGCTTGAACACGTGCCAGGCGCCCATGACCGTCCACGCGAGCAGGAACAGCAGCAGGGCAGTCAAGAGAACGGGTTTGAGGTGCAGGGGCATCGACTGTCCGTGGCGACGTTGGCAAGGCTTTCGATGCTACTGCGATAGGTGACATGCCGCCAGCCGAACGGGCTTTCGTCAGCCACGGCGTCACGAGTTCCCCGATACTTCTATGGAGCAAGGGATCACCCCTCAACAATAGAATTAACCTATTGTTTTTCGTTGTGAAACCAATTTGCAGCTATGGCTTTGGTCGCCTACCTTCGACAGTCGGGTGGTGACGTTCGGCCCCGGCAGGAAGGTGGAAGCCCCACGCCGCCGACAGGGTTTTTCCCCGGCCATGTCCGCGCATGGCCGGGGACGTCCCGACCGACAATCACGACAGGAACCTCCAGGAGAATACGATGGGCGACAACAACGCAGGCAAGTGTCCGGTCATGCATGGCAGCCGCACCAAGATGGGCGGTGGGGGCGGCGGCGCCAGGGACTGGTGGCCGAATCAGCTCAACCTCGGCATCCTGCACCAGCACACCCCGGTGTCCAGCCCGCTGGGCGAGGACTTCGACTACGCCGAGGCATTCGACAAGCTGGATCTCGAGGCGGTGAAGAAGGACCTGGTCGAGCTGATGACCGACTCCAAGGAATGGTGGCCGGCCGATTACGGCCATTACGGCCCGTTCCTGATCCGCATGGCCTGGCACTCGGCCGGCACCTACCGCACCGCCGACGGCCGCGGCGGGGCCTCGACCGGCAACCAGCGGTTCGCGCCGATCAACAGCTGGCCGGACAACGCCAACCTCGACAAGGCCCGCCGGCTGCTCTGGCCGATCAAGCAGAAGTACGGCAACAAGCTCTCCTGGGCGGACCTGTACATCCTCGCCGGCAACATGGCGCTCGAGTCCATGGGCTTCAAGACCTTCGGCTTCGGCGGCGGCCGCAAGGATATCTGGGCACCCGAGGAAGACATCTACTGGGGTGCTGAGGAGGAATGGCTCGCCACCAGCGACAAGCCGCACAGTCGCTATTCCGGCGACCGCGAGCTGGAGAGCCCGCTGGCCGCGGTGCAGATGGGCCTGATCTACGTCAACCCGGAAGGCCCGGACGGCGAACCCGACCCGCTCGCCTCGGCGCGAGACATCCGCGAGACCTTCGAGCGTATGGCGATGAACGACTACGAGACCGTCGCGCTGACCGCCGGGGGTCACACCTTCGGCAAGGTCCACGGCGCCGGGGATGCGGCCCACGTCGGTCCCGAGCCGGAGGCCGCGCCCGTCGAGGAGATGGGCCTGGGCTGGAAGAGCAGCTACGGCTCCGGCAAGGGCCGCGACGCCATAACCAGCGGGCTGGAGGGCTCCTGGACGCCGACCCCGACCAAGTGGGACATGAGCTACTTCGATGTGCTGTTCGGCTACGACTGGGAACTGACCAAGAGCCCGGCGGGCGCCTGGCAGTGGACCCCGAAAAACCTCGCCGAGAAGGACCACGCCCCGGATGCCGAGGACCCGAACAAGCGGGTCGGCATCATGATGAGCACCGCCGACATGGCGATGCGCGAGGACCCGGACTACCGCAAGATCGCCGAGCACTTCCACAAGAACCCGGAGGAGTTCGCCGACGCCTTCGCCCGCGCCTGGTTCAAGCTCACCCACCGCGACATGGGGCCGAAGGACTGCTACCTCGGCCCGGACGTGCCGGACGAGGACCTGATCTGGCAGGACCCGGTGCCGCCGGTCGACCACGTGCTGATCGACGAGCAGGATGCCGAGGATCTCAAGGCGGCGATCCTGGATTCGGGCCTGAGCGTGCGCGAACTGGTCTACACGGCCTGGTCGTCGGCTTCCACCTTCCGCGGCTCGGACAAGCGCGGCGGGGCCAACGGCGCGCGCATCCGTCTCGCCCCGCAGAAGGACTGGGAGGTCAACGAGCCCGAACAACTGGCACGCGTGATCAAGACCCTCGAGGGCATCCAGAAGGCATTCAACGACGCGCAGTACGGCGGCAAGCGCGTGTCGCTGGCCGACCTGATCGTGCTTGGCGGTGCCGCGGCGATCGAACTGGCGTCCTGGGATGCCGGCTACCCGGTGGAGGTGCCTTTCGCGCCGGGGCGCACCGATGCCACCGCCGAGCAGACCGATGCCGACTCCTTCGACCCGATGAAGCCGGAGGCCGACGGTTTCCGCAACTACCGTCGCGCGAAGTTCACCGTTTCCGACGAGGAGATGCTGGTCGACCGTGCCCAGCTGCTGGGCCTGTCCGCCCCGGAAATGACGGTACTGGTCGGCGGCATGCGCGTGCTCGGCGCCAATTTCGGCGAGAGCAAGCACGGCGTGTTCACCGACGAGCCGGGCACCCTGACCAACGATTTCTTCGTCAACCTGACCGACATGGACACGGTCTGGAAGCCGACCGAGGCGGACGAGGACATCTACGAGGGGCGTGACCGCCAGACCGGCGAACTCAAGTGGACCGGCACGCACGTGGACCTGGTGTTCGGTTCGAACTCGCAACTGCGGGCGATTGCCGAGGCCTACGCCCAGGAGGATGCCGGCGGGAAGTTCGTGCATGACTTCGTGGCGGCCTGGAACAAGGTGATGAACGCCGGTCGCTGCGATCTCGACTGATGATGCCGAACGGGGGAGCCACCGGCCCGGTGGACTCTCCGGACAGCAAGGCCACCGGTCTGGAGACCGGTGGCCTTTTTGATGCGCCCTCCGGTGGGCGAGACCGACCTTGCTGTCGGGTTAGCCGGATCCCCGTTCGCTTCCGGTGTCGTGCCCGGTGGGGCGCTCCGCCGACTCGTCACCGCTTGTCGGCGTGGCCGCGCTGGTCATCCGCATGACCGCATCGTCGTCCCGGGCGTCGCCACTCTCCTCGACCTCGTCGTCACGGTAGTGGTGCAGCTGCTTGCGCAGCCGCCGGGTGTACTTGGCGGCCTTGTAGGCCTGGTCGACGATACGCCGGACGTGGCTGAGCTCGTCGAGCCGGGCCACCATCTGCCGCACCGGCAGGCGGTCGTCGGCACCGGCGCGCAGCAGCAGCGCCTTGAGTGCCTGGTAGTCGTCGGCGAAGTCCTTGATGGCGTGCTTGAGACGCTTCATCGAGAACTCCTCGTCGTCGGGATCGGCGAGCGAGAGGAAGTGCGCCGTCTCTCGGCGGAACTCGGTGAGTGCCTCGCTGATGGCCGGGTCGGTCGGTGTGGTCAGGGTCGCCTCGAGCCTGGCGACTTCCTCGACGTGCTCGGCGATGTCGCCATAGTAGCGGCTGACCCGCATGGCCAGCGGAAAGCCCTCGGCGATCGAGGCCGGCATCTCGCCGTACTGGGCGCGGTTGCTGAACTCCGCCGTGGCCAGGATCAGTCGCTCGATGATCTGGCGGTCACGCCGTAGTCGCTCCAGGGCGGTCGCCCCTTCCATGCTGACCACGTCGCGTGCCCCGCGGCGGGCGATCTCGCCGATGCGCTGGAGTTCCATGTTCAGGGCATCCAGCGCGAGGTCGGGTGTGCTGGCGATGTGCCGGTCGAGGTGCCGTGGCTGGCCTTCGTCCTCCTCGGCGCTGCGGAATCGCGTCTCGAGGAAGCGGACAAGGCGCGGGGTGGCCGGCCAGAAGATCGCCATGCCGAGCAGCTTGGTAATGGTGTGGAAGACCGCGAGCGAGGTCGCCGGCCCCGGCTCCAGGCGCATCAGTTGCGCGGCCTGCGCCACCAGCCAGAGCAGGGCGGGCAGCGAGACGAAGGCGACGATGCCGACCACCACGTTGAACAGCACGTGGGCGACCGCGGCGCGCCTGGCCGACGAGGTCGCGCCGATCACCGCGAACAGGGCGGTCGAGGTGGTGCCGACGTTCGCACCGATCACCATGGCCGCGGCCGCCGTCAGCGGGATCAGGCCGGTGCCGGCGGCCGTCAGGGTGATGGCCAGCGAGGCACTCGAGGAGTTCATCACCACCGTCATGATCACGCCGATGGCCGCGAACATCAGCAGGCTCAGCACGCCGTTGCCGGTGTACTCGGCGAGATCGAACCCCTCGCCGAAGTCGCCGAAGCTCGCCTTGAGCACGTCCAGCCCGAGAAAGAAGATACCGAAACCGGTCAGGGCGTCACCGAGGTAGGCGCGCCGCTTGCCCTGGCCGGTCACGCGCAGCAGCATGCCGATGGCGATCGCCGGGAGGGCGAGGGCCTGCAGGTCGACCTTGAAGCCGACGATCGCCACCAGCCAGGAGGTGGCGGTGGTGCCGATGTTGCTGCCGATGACCACCCCGACGGCCTGGAACAGCGTCAGCAGCCCCGCGTTGACGAAGCCGACGGTGGCGAAGATCACCGCCGAGGACGACTGCACCACCGCCGTGATGGCAATGCCCGAGACGATGCCGCGTGGCGTGGTGGCCGTTCCCCGGGCCAGGATCTCGCGCAGGGCATCCCCGGCGGCCACCTTGAGGCCGTCGGTCATCAGGCGCATGCCGAGCAGGAACAGGCCGACGCCGCCGAGAAAGGTAAGTGTCAGATGAATGCCCATCATGGCCATGATAGCCACCTTGCGCCGCCATGTCGGTGATTGTCACCGAGCGATCGCCGCATGGAACCCGACCGGACGGGTGCTAGACTTCGCCGTCAACAAATCCATCCGCGCGGCCTTCCCCGGCGCTTTCCCGCCGATCTGTCGCGCGTCGAAGGCCATGCCCGAGAGATTGCACCATGCGACGTCGTATCTACCTTATCCCCGCGCTGCTCGCCGGGCTCGGTCTGACTTACCTGCTGACCGGCTGCCAGGCCGAGGTCGAAGCGGAACTCGAGATTGGTGATATCCGCGAGCGCGAGACGCGCGGGTTGTTCGCTACCAGCGAGCTGCGGACCGAGGACTGCGAACGCGACAACCGGAGTGCCGACCGTGAGGGCAGCGCGGGCTGGACCACCTGGGTGCTCTCGGGGGTCTTTCCGGATACGCGCTATCGATCGTGCAGTGAACGCGATTCCGGTGCGGTAACGACCTTCCGCAACATGTTCGTGTTCGATGCCATGCCGGGCGAGGCGTTGAGCGGACTGTCGCACGTCAACATCAAGCTGCACGAACAGACCTTGTCCGTCGGCGTGCCGCCCTACGTGCAGGACAACATCGAGCGGGTGCGCGACCAGGCGCGGAGCGACGACGCCCCCGAGATCAGGACGCGCCTGAGACTGGTCAACAACGAGGACGAGCCGTTCGCTTACCGGGTGGCGCGTTTCGACGAGTCGGGCGAGGTCGACTGGGGCGAGCGGCAGGTACTTGCGCCCAGCGACCGGGTTTCGCTCGACTACCCGGTCGCGCTGGCCGAGCAGGTGTTCGCCGACGGACGGGCGCCGTTGCTGCGCATCGATTCGCCCGGCGACTGATCGGCCCGAAGGCCGGATGGCCGGGGAACGTTACCGCGAGCAGCCGCTCGGGCGCTCGCCGGTCGGGTCCTCGTCGCGGAAGGGGTGGCAGCGGCGCGGGATCAGGCGCAGGTCGGCCATCAGGGCGCAGGCCAGCGAACGCCGGCGGCTCTCGGGGTAGAGCGCGCGGTAGAGCATGACCTTGAGGGTGACGAACGCGCCCAGCACGATGCCGCCGAGCGCGATCAGGCTGCCCAGTGCCAGCGTCGAGCTGCCCGAGAGCCCCTGGCCGACCGAGCAGCCCATGGCGATGATCCCTCCGGCACCCATCAGCAGGCCGCCGACGGAGTAGGTGCCGAACTGCGACCAGGAGCCGAAGCCCTGCAGCCGAAACTGCTGCCTGGCGGCGAACCACAGCGCCGCGCCAAGGATCACGCCGAGCATGGCCACCACGCCGAAGGTGACGAAGTCGAATGCCGGGTTGGCGCCGAGCCGCAATGCCTCGGCGGCCGGCGCGACAAAGCTCAGCGACTGGGTGCCGCTGCCCTTGGGCGGGTCGAAGGCCAGCGCCGCCTCGCTCATCAGAGCCTGACCCGCAGGCGAGCCGGTCCACAGCCAGCCGGCGGTGATCACCAGACCGATACCCAGCCCGCCGATCAAGTCCGCGCGACGCATGCGTTGGCCGTGATCCATCCGCCATAGCCTGGCGACCAGCCCGGCGGCCACTAGCAGCGCGGTCGCCAGGCGCCAGTGTTCCAGCGACCCGTTCGGGGCGATGCCCGCGAGCAGGGTGCCGGGGTCCTGGTGGTCGATGCCGAGCGAGGCGAGGCTCAGTCCGGGCCAGGCCAGGCTCTGGTCGACAAACATCCGCGCGGCGGGCCACTGGAGCAGTACCAGGGCGGTCAGGCCGACCACCAGGTAGGCCCATAGCGACTTGAAATCGCCCTGGCCGATATTGACCAGGGTCTTGGTGGTGCAGCCGCCGGCGAGCACCATCCCGACGCCGAACAGCGTGCCGCCGAGCAGGTAGCGCAACCACGGGAAGTCGGCCGATCGGTAGTTGACGCGCGTCTGGTCGAGATCGAGCGTACCGAGGAATTCGAGGACGCCCACCGCGGCGATGGCCACGGCGATCGACAGCAGCCAGGCGCGCATGCGCCCCATGTCACCCGTCAGCACCCAGTCGGAGACCGCGCCCATGTTGCAGTAGCGCGTGGCGGCGGCCACCAGGCCGAACAGCAAACCGATGCCCAGCGCGCCGGCCAGGATCAGCAGCCACGGGTTGTCGACGGTCGCCAGTGTCATGGTGATCAGGTTACCGGGTTGGCGTATGGAATGCCTTTCATGGTAAGGGCAAACGCTGTCAGCGCCGCGGTTCCGGCCCCAAAACGTTGTGATCGGGACATAAGCT
>NZ_JBKGYT010000040.1:0-16679 GCF_046545975.1 Guyparkeria sp.
CTTTCGGCGACTCCCCGGCGGGCTTCTGGTCAGCCCCTCGTGCCGGAAAGGAGCGATAATTTTACGCTCCTCGAATCACCTGTCAAGCAGTAATTTTCACTTCGTTGGTGATCCGCTTCCGGCGCCTCGCTGCGGCAGCGTCGTGCCACCGGAAGAGGAGCGCATCTTACGCCGATCGCGCCCGGCGTCAACCCCCTTTGACGATCAATTTGGCGATCCGCCGCTTTCCCACCTGAACGATCGATTCGCCCACCGGCAGGACGAGGGCCCGGTCCTTCACCGCCTCGCCACCGAGCTTCACCGCACCGGCCTTTATATGGCGGAAACCCTCGGAGTTCGACTGGATCAACCCGGCTCGGTTGAGCGCCTCGACGATCGCCACGCCCTCCTCGAGCTCGACCTCCGGCATGTCGTCCGGGAGCTGCTTCTGCTGGAAGCGGGCGATGAAGGCGTCCCGCGCCTTCTCCCCCGCTCCCAGGCCGTGAAAGCGATCGACCAGCTCGATGGCCAGTTCGAACTTGATGTCCCGCGGGTTGCGTCCCTGCTCCATTTCCTCGCGCAGGCGCGCGATCTCCTCCAATGGCCGGAAAGACAGCAGCTCGAAGTAGCGCCACATCAGATCGTCCGAGATCGACATCAGCTTGCCGAACTGCTCGTCCGGTGCCTCCTCGATGCCGATGTAGTTGTTGAGCGACTTCGACATCTTGTTCACGCCGTCAAGCCCCTCGAGGATCGGCACGGTCATGACGACCTGCGGCTTCTGGCCGTACTGCTTCTGCAGTTCGCGCCCCACGAGCAGGTTGAACTTCTGGTCCGTGCCACCGAGCTCGACATCGGCCTCGAGTTCCACCGAGTCGTACCCCTGAACGAGCGGGTAGAGGAACTCGTGGACGGCGATCGAACGGTTCTCGCGATAGCGCTTGGCGAAGTCGTCGCGCTCGAGCATGCGCGCGACGGTATACCGGCTGGCCAACTGGATCAGGTCTGCCGCGCTCTTCTTTCCCATCCATTCGGAGTTGAAGACGATGCGTGTCCGTTCGGGATCCAGGATACGGAAGATCTGGCGCTCGTAGGTGAGGGCATTCTCCCGCACCTTCTCGGGTGTGAGCGTCGGCCGGGTGGCGTTCTTGCCGGTTGGATCGCCAATCATCCCGGTGAAGTCGCCGATCAGGAAAATGACCTCGTGCCCACGCTCCTGGAACTGCCGGAGCTTGTTGATCAGCACAGTGTGCCCCAGGTGGAGGTCCGGGGCCGTCGGGTCGAAGCCGGCCTTGATCCGCAACGGCCGCCATTCCGCCAGCCGTTCCACGAGTTCGTCACGGACGAGCACTTCGTCGGTCCCCCGGCACAGTTCCGCCAGCATCTGAGCTTGATCCTGAGACACTACTCAACCTCGATAATGTAATTGAATGGCAGTCGAAAGACGGTTATGTTACCGGTTTTACACCGAATTTTTCTGCCAGGTCACAATCAATGCCACAACGCCCCCTGTTCAAGCAGCCGCGAAAACCCTCTCGCTGGATCCGTCGAGCAGCCCTTGTCGGGGTCGGCACCATCGTCGTCGGCCTGGTGGGGCTCCAGCTGGCCGATCAGGCGAGACAGGAAAGCGAGGACAAGGGAGCCGCGGACTCCCGGTCGAACGAAATCCCCTTGAACATAGAGCGGTCCGGCGTCTCGGCCGTCCCGTCCGTCCTGGAAACCAACGAAACCAACGGGTCACAATCGACCCGGAGCGGGAGCGACGACAGATCCGACCCTCCCCAGGCCGAAACCGTGAGCCTGGAAAGCCGCCCAAACTTCCACATACCCGGCGAGAAGGAAGCCCTTCAGGCGATCGAGACACCGGAGAATGACGCGGCCGTTAGCGATTCGGAGGACACGAAGGCGGACGATGCCCACCTGACCGAAAAAACCATCGAGGTCGACGACGGCGACACGTTATCCACGATCTTCGAACGTGCCGGACTCGGTTACAGCGACGCCATGCGCGTGCTGAACATCGGTGACGATGCACGGCAACTCGAGCGCATCCGCCCCGGCGACAAGCTGACCCTGATCCTGGACGAAGAGCAGTTCGCCGGGCTCAAGTACGATCTCGACACGGACAGCGAACTCAACGTGTTCCGCGACGACGGCGATGACCTCGTCGCCGAGATCAACGACCTCGCCAGCGAGGCGAGCACCATCGCCGCCGGGGTCGAAGTCAAAGGCTCCCTGTACCAGTCGGCGATCGCCGCGGGCGTGCCGCCTGCACAGGTCCTGAAGCTGGCCGAGGTCTTCGGCTGGAAGATGGACTTCGTGCGCGACGTGCAAAACGGGGATCGGTTCAAGCTGATCTACGAGGTTCGCGAACGGGATGGCGAGCAACTGGGCAACGGCACGCTACTCGCGGCCGAATACCGTAGCGGTGACCGCACGATCCAGGCCGTGCGCTATACCTCGCCCGACGGCACCGTCGGCTACTACGAGCCGGACGGTTCGAGCCTCGAGCGCGGTTTTCTGCGCTACCCTGTGGAATACTCCCGCATCAGTTCCAACTTCAACCCCGAGCGACTTCACCCGATCCACAACACGGTGCGCCCGCACAACGGCGTCGACCTGGCCGCCCCCACCGGCACCCCGGTGAAGTCAGCCGCTTCGGGGCGCGTCACCTTCGTCGGCTGGAAACACGGCTACGGCAGGGTGGCCCAGGTCCGTCACGACGAGAAGTACGACACCCTCTACGCCCATCTGTCGGGCTTCAAGGGCAACCTAAAGCGCGGCGCCACGGTAGAGAAAGGCGACACCATCGGCTACGTGGGCATGACCGGCGACGCCACGGGACCGCACCTGCACTACGAACTGCGCGTGAACGGCAAGCCCTACGATCCGGTGAAGGTCGAGCTTCCCGAAGCCAACCCGATCCCCTCCGAGCACCGAGACGACTTCGTGGCGGAAACCGGCGTGACCATCGAACAGCTTGCCCGCGTACAGATCGACAGCAGCACGCAGCCGACCCGGCTGGCCCGGAACGAATCCGCCTCGACCGACTGAAGCGTGGTCATGGACAGGCCAGGCCGGCCGGGGGACGCCGAATACTTCATCGGCGCGATGACCGGCACCAGTATCGACGGACTGGACCTATGCCTCGTCGACTTCGTCCCCTGCCGGCCGAGGCTCGTCGCCCATCACCTGCAACCGCTCGGTCCGGAGCTCACCCAAATGCTGCGCGCGCTGGCGACTGCCAGCACGGCCTACCCGCTCCCCGGGAAGGCGCATGACAACATCGACCTGCTGGGCATGGCCGACCGGGCGCTCGCCGAAGCCACGGCCGCCGGTGTCCGGGTCCTGCTCGAGCGGACCGGGATCGGGCCGGATCGTGTTCACGCAATCGGTTCGCACGGGCAGACCGTGCGCCACCGCCCCGCCTGGGAAGAGCGCTCTTTCACCCTGCAGATCGGCGACCCCAGCCGAATCGCGGAGCTGACCGGCATCCCGGTGGCGGCCGACTTCAGGCGCCGCGACCTTGCCGCCGGGGGACAGGGCGCCCCGCTGGTGCCCAAGGCCCACGCCGCACTCTTCCCACCCGTGCCCGATTCGGGGGCAACCATCGTCGTCAACCTCGGCGGCATCGCTAACCTTTCCATCCTCGAGCCGGACAGGGAACCGCAGGGTTTCGACACCGGCCCGGCCAACACCCTGCTGGACGCCTGGCATTCCCGCCACCGCGGGCAGCCCTTCGATGCCGACGGCGCCTGGGCTGCCAGTGGTCGTTGCAACGATGCGCTTCTCGACCGCCTGCTCACCGACCCCTACTTCGCGCTGGGACCACCCAAGTCGACCGGACCGGAGCATTTCAATCTCGACTGGCTGGCCCGGCACGTCGAGGCGATGCCCGACGAACTGGCGGCGGAGGACGTGCAGGCCACCCTGCTGGAACTGACGGCCGTCGCTGCGGCCCGAGCGATGGGCCCCTGGCTGGCCGATGGCGGGACGACCGAGGTGATCGTCTGTGGTGGCGGCGCCCGCAATACGCGACTGCTCGAGCGGCTGGAAGCGCAGGTGGAGTCGATGGGGCGGGCCCGCGTGGCAACCAGCGACCGGCACGGCATTCCGCCGGAAAGCGTGGAAGGGGCCGCCTTCGCCTGGCTGGCACGTCAGCTGCTGCGCGGGGAGCCCGGCAATGCGCCGGCGGTCACGGGTGCCCGCGGGCCGCGCATACTGGGTGGCTGGTATCCGGCCTGAGTCGGCCGTCTCGCTGCCCCGCCGAGAGGGGCGTTCAGGAAGGTCGCCGCCCGACGCAATCGGCCCCGGGCCGAAGCGCCGGGGCCGAGGTGATCAGCGCGAGCCGATGGGCTGGTACTCGCGTGGGCTCTCGCCCACGTAGACCTGGGTGGGCCGGTAGATGCGATTGTTGGCGATCTGCTCCTTCCAGTGCGCCAGCCAGCCGGCCGTGCGGGAAATCGCGAAGATCGGCGTGAACTGATCACGCGGGATGCCCAGCTCGGCGTAGAGCAGGCCGGAGTAGAAGTCCACGTTCGGGTAGACGCCCTTGCCGGCCAGGTGCTCGGCGGCCTGGGTCTCCAGCTCGCGGGCGATGTCGTAGAGCGGCGAGAGCTGACCGCCGCGGTGCTCGCGCAACTGCTCGAGCAGCCCCTGCAGGATGTCGGCCCGCGGGTCCTTGACCTTGTACTCGCGGTGCCCGAAGCCCCAGATCACTTCCTTGTTGGCCAGCTTTTCTTCCAGCCACGGCGTGACGTTCTCGACCGAACCGATCTCGTCGAGCATCGCCAGCACGCGCTGGTTGGCCCCGCCGTGAAGCGGACCGGCCAAGGTGCCGACGGCAGACGCGACAACCAGGTTGGGCGGCGCCAGCGTCGAGCCGCAGACCAGCGAGGCGAAGGTCGAGGCGTTGAGCGTGTGCTCGGCATGCAGGATCAGGCAGGCATCCATGATGCGCGCCTCGATCGGGTCCGGCTCGCGCTCGGTCATCATGTACAGGAAGTTTTCCGCGTAGGAGAGATCGGCACGCGGCTGCACCGGGTCGTCGCCCTTGCGGATGTGCTCCCACATGGCCACCAGCGTGGACATGCTCGCCAGAATCTTGGTGATCATCTGCTCGACGAACTCGGAGTCCGCGTTGACCCCGTTTGCGGTCATGCGCTCCTGGCCGGGGTAGAACATGCCCAGGCTGGCCACACAGGTCTGCAGCGCCTCCATCGGGTGTCCGTCGATGGGCAGGAACTTCATTATGTCGCGCACGTTGTACTTCACGCGACGATTGCGGCGCAGTTCGGCATCGAACTCGGCGAGCTCCAGCGCGGTAGGCAGATCACCGTGAATGAGGATCCAGGCGGTTTCCTCGAACGTGCTCTGCTGCGCGAGATCCACGATCCGGTAACCGCGGTACGTCAGCAGACCGGCCTGGCCGTCCAGATACGAAATGGCGGACTGTGCCGCCGGCACACCCTGTAATCCCGGTACGAAATCCATCGACAACGCCTTGTATAAACCCTGGAAGTGCGAGGCGCGGGCACGGCCCGCGCCGAAACCTGATCAGACGGAGAACGAGGAGCCGCAGCCGCAGGTCGTCGCCGCGTTCGGGTTGCGGATGACGAACTGCGCCCCGGAGACGTCCTCCTTGTAGTCGATCTCGGCACCCTCGAGATACTGGATGCTCATCGGATCGACCAGCAGCGTGACGCCGGAGCGCTCCACCGCGGTGTCGTCCGGCTGGGCCTGTTCCTCGAACATGAAGCCGTACTGGAAGCCGGAACAGCCGCCGCCGGTGATGAACACGCGCAGCTTCAGATCGGGATTGCCTTCCTCCTCGATCAGGGATCGGACCTTGCGCGCCGCATTCTCGGTAAAGACCAGCGGCGCGGTCTCCGGGGCCGCCGCGTCGGCGACCATGGTGTCCGTTGCTTCACTCATCGCGTTCACCTCAATCGATTGTCTGCCCAGAGGTCACCTCTGGAGGCCGCCGTCGCGACCGACAGCCCGCCGTCGGACCGGCAAACCGACAGTCTATCAGACGATTGGCGGGAATTTGCCAGGGTGCTCAGGGCGACAGCGCGACCAGATCCAGCCCCGCGGTCTCCTCGCAACCCAGCATCAGGTTCATGTTCTGCACGGCCTGTCCCGCCGCGCCCTTGACGAGGTTGTCGATCACGCTGGAAATCACCAGCATCGAGCCTCCCAGCGGCCGATGAACGGCCATGCGGCAGAGGTTGTTGCCACGCACGCTGCGGGTCTCGGGATGACTGCCCGGCGGCATCACGTCGACGAACGGCTCGTCCGCGTAGTAGCGCTCGTAGATCGCCTGAGGATCGCTCGAGGGCTCGCCCGCCAGCGGCAGGTAGACCGTGGACTCGATCCCGCGCACCATCGGCACCAGGTGCGGTACGAAGGTCAGCCCCACGGCGCGCCCGGACAGCGCCCGGAGCGTCTGGCTGATCTCCGGCTGATGACGGTGGCCGGCGGCGGCATAGCTGCGCACGCTCTCGCCGGCTTCCGCCATCAGGGTGTGCACGGCCGCCGAGCGTCCCGCCCCGCTCGCGCCGGACTTGGTGTCGGCGACGATCTGCCCGTGGTTGATCCAGTCGTTTCCCATCAGGGGCAGCACGGCCAGCGTGGTCGCGGTGACGTGACAACCGGGGTTGGCCACCAGTTGCGCCCCGCGGATCTCGTCGCGGTAGAGCTCCGGCAGCCCGTAGACGGCACGCTCCACCCACTCGGGCGACGCGTGCTCCATGCCGTACCACCGTGACCAGACGTCGAGATCCTTGATGCGATAATCCGCGGCCAGATCCACGACCCGTACGCCCTTCTCGAGCAGGGCCGGGGCTTCCTGCATGGCGATGCCGTTGGGCGTGGCGAAGAACACCAGGTCACAGGCGGCCAGGTCGGTCTCGCCCGGATCGGTGAAGAGGAGATCCGTGTGCCCGCGCAGACTGGGATAGAGCGCGTCCACGCGCTTGCCCGCCTCGCCGCGCGAGGTCATCGTGACCACCTCGACTCCCGGGTGATGCACGAGCAGGCGCATCAACTCGACCCCGGTGTAACCGGTGCCTCCGACGATTCCGATCTTCTTCATTCCTGTCCTCGACAGCCTGTGCTTGTCATTGTTCGCAAACCGCATCCCGGCGGGAAGCGCCGGGATGCCCGCCCGGTCGAATCCGGGCCTCAATCATGGCATATTAGCAGGGCCGTCATCGCGGGCCAGCGCATGCCCTGAACCCACCGTCGTCACCGTGTCCCCGGGAGGCCCGGCTCTTGACCGCTACGCTCGCCCGCATCAAGGACTGGATCGGCCGCCCGATCAGCCGTTTCGTCGAACGGCTGCGACTCCGGCTGGCCCAGCCCGATGCCCTGCTCCAGGTGACCCTGCTGGGCCTGATCGCCGGCCTGATCGCCGCCTTGCTGGTCGTTGCCTTCCGGTTGGCGCTGGAGGGCCTGCAGGTCTACGGCCTGGGGCTGCCCGGCGCGGAGCGGTACGAGGCGCTGCCGCCCGAATGGCGCTTCGGCCTGCCCGTCATCGGCGCGCTGCTGCTCGGGCTTGCCTTCCACATGCTCCCCGTCGGCCTGCGCAATGTCGGCGTCGGTCACGTCATCATCCGTTTCCACCGTTTCGGCGCCGACATGCCCTGGCAGAACGCCGTGGTGCAGTTCATCGCCGGCATCTGGGGGCTGCTGATCGGCCTGACCGGGGGACGCGAAGGCCCGGGCATTCACCTGGGCGCCTTCAGCGGCAGCCTCCTCGGGCACACGCTCGGCCTGCCCAACAACAGCGTGCGCACGCTGTCGGGATGCGGGGTGGCGGCCGCCATCTCCGCGGCCTTCAACACCCCGCTGGCCGGGGTGATCTTCGCCCTGGAGGTGGTCATCAAGCAGTACACGCTCGCCAGCTTCCTGCCGGTCATCCTGGCCTCCTCGATGGGGGCGCTGCTGGCCACCACGGTCTTCGGCCCGGAGACCCTGTTCAGCATCGAGATCCACCACGAGATGTCGTTCTGGGAGGTGCCCACCCTGCTGGCGCTGGGGCTGATCATCGGCACGATGGCGGCCGGCTACATCCGGATCGTCGAGGGCACCATCGCCCGCAGCTGGGACTGGCCGGTCTGGGTGCGCTTTACCGCCGCGGGCGTGGCCACCGGCGTGATCGGGTTCTGGATCCCGGAGATCATGGGCATCGGTCACGACACGACGGACCTGGTCGCCGCCGCCGGCCTGACCGTCGGGGCGCTGCTGATGATCGCACTGGCCAAGTGGTTCCTCGCCAGTCTCACCGTCGGGCTCGGGCTGCCCATCGGCACGATCGCCCCGGTGCTGATGATCGGCGCCGTGATCGGCGGCACGGTCGGCAGCATCCTCTACCAGCTGGGGCAGATCCCCGTGTCGGACGTGGCCTTCTACACCGTGGTCGGCATGGGCGCGATGATGGGGGCGACCCTGCAGGCGCCCCTGGCCGCGCTGGCCGCGGTACTCGAGCTGACCAGCGACACCGGCGCCATCCTGCCGGCGATGATCACCATCGTGGTCGCCGGCCTGGTCAGCCGCATGGTGTTCGGCAAGGACGGTCTGTACGACGCCATGCTGCGAGCGAACGACCAGCAGATGCCCGGACCGTCGCTGTGGTTCAACGGCGACAACATCGGCGTGTCCAGCATCATCGAGCGGCGGGTCGCCGAGGTGACCTGCCCCTGCAACCTCGGGCGCTTCGAGCAGGCGCTCGAGGAGAAGCCTGCCTGGCTGGTCATCCGCGACGAGAACCGCCAGGCGATGGGCGTGATCCGCTACACGCCCGCTCGCGCCGCCTTCGACCAGGCGTTCAACCAGGCCCTGTTCGACGCCCAGGCGCAGGCCGAGCAGGCGCGCAAGGCCGACGAAGCGGCCGCGAGCACACAGGAGGCAGAGCGCCCCGCGACCGGGGAGGAGATCGCGCGACCTGAATCCACCCCGCAGGCCGATGAAGTGGAAACGTCTCCCGAGGCGACCATCGACCTGGAGGCGATCGCCCAGCAGGTGCGCGAGAACACACTGATCACCCCGAGCGAGATCAGCGGATTCTACCGGGCCGCCGACGTCGAGGTGGGCTATACACTGACCCAGGCCCAGCGCGTCATGCGAGAGAACGATGTCGAGGTGCTGGTGGCCCGGCGCATGCTGGGCTCGCCGCAGGCTCGCACGCTGGGCGTGATGACCGCGGCCATGGTCGAGCAGGCCATCGTCGAGCGCTGATGCCCGGGAACTTCCGCCACGGGCCGCGGTCTCCATCGAGTGGCGTCACGCCGCCATCCGCTAAATACGCTTGATGTGTTCAACCCGCCCTGCCGAGAGTAGAGGACCGAAGATGACTTTGCGCACCGACAAGAACCCGAGCCCGCAAGCGGCCGCTACCGACTCGCCCTCCGACCCCGGTCGTCGGCGCCTGCTACTCGGTAGCGCCGGGGCACTGGTCGCCTTCGGCCTGGGTGGCTGCCTGTCCGACGGCGGCCTGGACCTGGCCGGCGCGACCGTGCGCGACCTGGACGGCAAGGAGATCCCGCTGGACTCGATCAAGGGCTCGCCGACCGTCATCACCTTCTGGGCCACCACCTGCCCGAGCTGCGTGGAAGAGATCCCGCACATCCAGGAGCTGCATGACACCTACTCGCCCAAGGGGGTGGACGTGATCGGCCTGGCGATGAGTTACGACCCGGTCTCGCAGATCGAGAAGATGGTCGAGAAGAAGGACATGACCTACACCATCTGGCACGACGCCGACGAGCAGGGCGCGCAGGCATTCGGCCCGGTACGGGTCACGCCCAGCTTCTTCATTCTCGACAGCGAGGGCCGCATCGAGTACCAGAAGATCGGTCTTATCGACATGGATCGCGTCAGGGGCATTCTCGACGGCCTCACCGCCTGAGCCCGCCACACCGTCGGCAGCGGCCGTCGGTAACCCGGCGCCCCGGGGCGGGCCTGTTTTCGGTACAATTCAGGGTCTTCGAGCCGTATATCCCGCGAGACGGCACATCCACCCAGGACCGCCGGAACAGGCCATGAACATCTCCATCAAGACTCCCGAGGAAATCGAGAAGATCCGTTACGCCAGCCAGCTGGCCGCCGAGGTGCTGGTGCTGCTGCGCGAGCACGTCCAGGCCGGCGTGACCACCGGCGAGCTCAACGAGATCGCCCACCGACACATCACCGAGGTCCAGGGCGGCACGCCCGCCACGCTCGGCTATCACGGCTTCCCCGCCTCGATCTGCACCTCGCTCAACCACCAGGTCTGCCACGGCATTCCCGGGGACAAGACCCTGCGCGACGGCGACATCCTCAATATCGACGTCACGGTGATCAAGGACGGCTGGTACGGGGACACCTCGGCGATGTACACGGTCGGCAAGCCTTCGGTGCGCGCCGAACGCCTGATCGAGGTGACGCACGAGGCGATGATGCGCGGCATCAACGCCGTGCGCCCGGACGCGACCCTGGGCGACATCGGGCATGCCATCCAGTCCTACGCCGAGGCCAGCGGCTTTTCCGTGGTACGCGAGTACTGCGGCCACGGCATCGGCCGGAACTTCCACGAGGACCCGCAGGTGGTCCACTACGGTCGACCCGGCGAGGGCGTGCGGCTCAAGCCGGGCATGACCTTCACCATCGAGCCGATGATCAACGCCGGCAAGAAGGACATCAAGCTGCTGGGAGACGGCTGGACGGTGGTCACCAAGGACCACTCGCTCTCGGCCCAGTGGGAGCACACGGTCGCCGTCACGGAAGACGGGGTGGACATCCTGAGCCGGCCGCCCGAATAGACCGGCGAGCCTGCCGCGGATCTCCCCATGACCCACCCCCTCGAGAACCCGTTCGCCGACCAGACGACCTTCCCGACCGACCGCCCCCTGGCCCGCCAGCTGGACGCGTTCAACGAACACTGGCCCGAGGCGCTGGCCGGGGAGACCCAGGCGCGGGCCTTCATCACCGAGGTCACCGCGCGAGTCGACAGCGCGCTGCGCCTGCTCTGGCAGGAGCGGCTCGAGGATCTTCCCTGCGCGCTGCTGGCCGTGGGCGGCTACGGCCGCGGCGAGATGTTCGTCCACTCGGACATCGACGTGATGGTGCTCACGGCCGACCATCAGCACGACGAGGCCGTGCAGGCCTTCCTCTACACCCTCTGGGACACCGGCCTGTCGATCGGCTACGCGGTGCGCAGCCTCGAGGAGTGCATCGAGGCGGCCGAGGACCCGACCATCTACACCAGCCTGCTCGAAGCCCGGCTCGTCGCCGGGGACAACGCGCTGTTCGAGCGGCTGGACCGCGCCATCCGCGACGCGTCGGCCTTCCCGGCCCGCTGGTTCTTCGCCGCCAAGCTCGACGAGCAGCGGGATCGCTACGAGGCCCACGACAACGTCGGCACCAAGATCGAGCCCCACATCAAGGAAGGACCGGGCGGGCTGCGGGATCTTCACACCATCCGCTGGCTGGCCAACCGCATCGACGGCGCCCCCACCTTCGCCGCCATGCACCGGGCGGGACTCCTGCGCGACGACGAGTACCGGACGCTCGAGCGGGCCGAGATCCTGCTGTCCCAGATCCGCATCGGCCTGCACGGCCTGGCCGAGCGCGCCGAGGAACGACTGCTGCTGACCCACCAGAAGACCCTGGCGACCACGTTCGGCTACCAGGGCGAGCAGGACGGCAACCTCGCCGTCGAACGGTTCATGCAGCATTTCTTCCGCGCCACCATCGAGGTCGAGCGCCTGTCACGACTGCTGATCCAGCAGTGGCGCGAGCGGCTGTATCCCGAGACCCTCGAACCCATCGAACGGCTCAACCCGCGCTTCATCAAGCGCGGGCAGCTGATCGAGACCCGCGATGCACAGGTGTTCATGCGTTCGCCCACGGCGATCCTCGAGCTGTTCCTGCTGCTCGCCGAGCATCCGGAGCTCGAAGGCATGACGGCGGCGACGGCCCGCCAGCTGCGTGCCAATCTCTCGGTGATCGACTCCGGCTTCCGCGCCAACCGCCACGCGAAGCACCTGTTCATGCGCCTGCTGCGTGCCGAGCGGGGTGTCTACCTGGCCCTGCGCAACATGAACCTCACCGGCGCGCTCGCCGCCTACATCCCGGCCTTCGCGCCGATCGTCGGGCTGATGCAGTTCGACCTCTTCCACGCCTACACCGTCGACACCCACACCCTGCTGGTGATCCGCAACCTGCGCCGACCCGCCCTGCCGGAATACCGCGACGAGAATCCCACGGCGGCCGACGCCTTCAGCCGCATAACCCGCCCGCAGGTGCTCTATCTGGCCGGACTGTTCCACGACATAGCCAAGGGTCGGGGCGGCGACCACGCGTTGCTCGGGGCGGTGGACGCCCGCGAGTTCGCCCGCAGTCACGGCCTGCCCCGCGAGGACGTCGACCTGGTCGGCTGGCTGGTCGAGCAGCACCTGACGCTGTCGTTCACCGCCCAGCGGCAGGACATCGAGGACCCCGAGGTCATCCGCCGCTTCGCCGGGCTGGTCGGCAGTCCCGAACGGCTGGACTACCTGTACCTGCTGACGGTCGCCGACATCCGCGCGACCAACCCGCAGCTGTGGAACTCCTGGCGCGACTCGCTGCTCCGTCGCCTGTTCGACCTGACCCACCAGCACTTCGCCGAAGGCGTGCGCTCGACTGCACAGATCGTGCGCGAGACCCGGCGCGACGCCAACCGCCAGGGATCGAGCGAGGGCCTGGACGCGGCCAAGCTGGCCGCCTGGCTGTCGGGCATGCCGGAGGAATACTTTCTCCGCAACGAGATCGACAACATCCTGCGCCACTCCCGGGTGGCCATCGACGCCGATCTGCCTGCCCTGACCATCAACGACGACCCGGAACACCAGGCCACGCAGATCCTGATCCTGGCGCAGAATCACCCGGCCCTGTTCGCCCACGTGGTGGCGGGTATCGACCGCGAGGGGCTCAATGTGCAGTCGGCCAACATCACGGTCATCCCCCGCCCGCTGGTGATCGAAAGCGGCCTGAATGCCATCGACTTCGCGGGCAACCGCGAGCAGTTGCCCGAATCGGAGCTGATCCTGCTGGAGTTCTTCGTCCTCGACCGCCAGGGACGACCGATGAGCGATCCCGGCGCCATCGAGGCATTGCACGACCGCCTCAGGCAGGTGATCCACCATCCCGACCGGGCCCTTTCCGTCACCCGACGCCGGATACCGGCCCAGCTCTCCAGCCTCGACGTGGACACCGAGATCGAGTTCATCCCGGACGTCGCCCGGGCGCGCACCATGATCCAGGTACTGGCCAAGGACCGCCCCGGCCTGCTCGCCGACCTGTCGGACACCTTGTGGCGCATGGGGGCCATCCTGCTGCATGCCCGCATCGCCACGCTGGGCGAGCGCGCGGAAGACGCCTTCTTCGTCGTCGACCAGAACGGCCACCCCATCAACGACCGCGAACACCAGCAGGCCATCGCCGAGGCCCTGACCCGGGCCGCCAAGGGAGAGGGAGCGCAGTGAGCGAAACCGCCATCGACCACAACCTGCCCGCCAACCAGCCGCCCGGCGACTGGGCACTGCTCGAGGAGCGACGCGACTTCCTCGTCGTCGCCAAGCCCGAACGGATGCTCTCGGTACCCGGCATCGGTCCGGAAAAGCAGGATTGCCTGATCCACCGCGTGCAGATGGAGTTTCCCGAGGCGCGCATCGTCCACCGGCTGGACTGGGATACCTCGGGCCTGCTGGTCCTGGCGCGCAACGCGCGGGCGCATTCGTTCCTGTCAAAGGCCTTCGCCGAGAGGCGGGTGGACAAGACCTACGAGGCCCTGATCGACGCCCCGCTCGAACCGACTGAGGGGCTGATCGACCTGCCGATCGGCAAGGATCACGAGCGTCGGCCACGCTACCGCATCGACCCGGAGACTGGGCGTCCGTCGCAGACCCGCTACCGACTGTCGGAACCAGTGGATGACGGTATCCGCGTTGTCCTCGAGCCGATCACCGGTCGCTCGCACCAGTTGCGCGTCCACCTGCTCGCCCTGGGGCGTCCGATCCAGGGCGACTCGCTCTATCACCCCGACGCCCATCGCCACGCGCGCCTGATGCTGCACGCCGCCCGGCTGGTCTTCCCCGACCCGGAGCGTCCCGACGGACCGAAGGTCGAGTACCGCTGCGAGACGCCCTTCTGACCGCGGCCGGCGGAGCGGCATTTCCCGAACTCGTGATCGAGCGCCTATAGTGTCAAGGAAGGCAACCGCCAACGGACAAGGACAGACCCACCGCAGCATGCCGCTCAAGGACCACAAGCCCTCGACGAAACGTCCGGTCTTTCTCGACCTGCACCGGATCCATTTCCCTCCGCAGGCGATCACCTCGATCGCCCATCGTCTCACCGGCGTGCTGATGCTCCTCGCGATCCTGCCGGCAACCTGGCTGTTCGCCCTGAGCCTGTCCGGGCCGGGAGGATTCGCACGCGCCGGCGAGGCACTGACCGGCTGGCCGGCCGGGATCGCCGCACTGCTCCTCGCCCTGTCGCTGGCTCACCACCTGTTCGCCGGCATCCGCTACCTGCTGCTGGATATCGACATCGGCATTGGCCGGACAACCGCGCGTCGCAGCGCGCTGTGGGTCATGGGGGCGGGCGTGCTCGCCGGTCTGGGCCTCTGGTGGGGGCTGTGGGCATGAGCGGGCTGTCCGCCTGGCTCGTCCAGCGCATCTCCGCGCTCTACCTCGGCGTGTTCATCCTCTATGCCCTGGTCCGACTGACCATGGCCGAGTCGTGGTCATATGCCACGTGGAGCGGCTGGCTCGCCTCGCCGCTCAATGCCGTGACACTGTGGCTGGCCGCGCTGGCGCTGCTGCTGCACGCCTGGGTGGGCGGACGTGACGTGCTGCTCGACTATGTCCACCCGCTCGGACTGCGGGTCGTCATGCTCACCGCGTTGGCCGGCTGGCTGCTCGGGTCGGGCATCTGGTTCACCGCGACACTGCTGGAGGCCCTGTGAACCGAACGCGACGAGTCGATGCGCTGGTAATCGGCGCCGGGGGCGGCGGGCTGCGTGCAGCGCTGCAACTGGCCCGGGGCGAGGCGAGCGTGGCGGTGGTCTCCAAGGTGTTCCCCACCCGCTCGCACACCGTCGCCGCGCAGGGCGGGGTCAACGCCTCGCTGGCCAACGTGCTGCCGGACGACTGGCACTGGCACATGTTCGACACGGTCAAGGGCAGCGACTACCTCGGCGACCAGGACGCGATCGAGTACATGTGCCGTGCCGCCCCGAAGGCCGTCCGGGAGCTGGAACACTTCGGCGTGCCGTTCTCCCGCCTGCCCGACGGGCGCATCTACCAGCGCGCCTTCGGCGGGCAGAGCCAGGACTTCGGCGGCGAGCAGGCCGCCCGCACCTGTGCCGCCGCCGACCGGACCGGGCACGCGATCCTCCACTCGCTCTACCAGCAGAACCTCGCCGCCGGCACGCATTTCTTCGACGAGCATTTCGCGCTCGACCTGCTCGTCGACGACGACGGCGCGGTGCTCGGCGCCCAGGTCCTCGACATCGCCAGCGGCGAGACGACAACGGTCGAGGCACGCGTGACCCTGCTGGCCACCGGCGGCGCGGCGCAGATCTACCGCACCAACACCAACGCGCTGATCAATACCGGCGACGGCATGGCCATGGCGTTGCGCGCCGGCATCCCGCTGCAGGACATGGAATTCGTCCAGTTTCACCCCACCGGTATCGCCGGCAAGGGCATGCTGATCACCGAGGGGGTGCGCGGCGAGGGCGGCTTCCTGATCAATGCCGAGGGCGAGCGCTTCATGGAGCGCTACGCGCCGAATGCCAGGGACCTGGCCAGCCGCGACGTGGTCAGCCGGGCGATCGTCACCGAGATCCGCGAGGGGCGCGGCTGCGGCCCGAACCGGGACCACGTCCTGCTCAAGCTCGACCACCTCGGCGAGGACGTGATCGCCGAGCGCCTGCCGGCGATCCGCGAGACCGCGCGCACCTTCGTCAACGTCGACCCGGCCCACGATCCCATTCCGGTCTTCCCCACCGCCCACTACACCATGGGCGGGATTCCCACCAACCGCCACGGGCAGGTGGTCCGCCCGGGCGAGGACGGCACGGAACAGGCCGTCGAGGGACTGTATGCGGTGGGCGAATGCGCCTGCGTCTCCGTGCACGGCGCCAACCGGCTGGGCGGCAACTCCCTGCTCGACATCGTCGTCTTCGGCCGGGCCGCGGCCCGGCACATGCTTGATCACCTGGATGCCCATCGCTACCACCGGCCTCTGCCCGGAAAGGCAGCCACCAGGGCCTGCGCCCTGTGCGAGGCGATCGACGCCCGCGAGTCCGGCGAGTCGGTCGCCGCCCTGCGCCGGGAACTCCAGCAGACCATGGAAGACTACGCCGGCGTGTTCCGCCGTCAGGACCAGCTCGACGAGGGGCTCGAACGGGTCCGCGACATCCACGCCCGCAGCCGGCGACTGGCGATCGGCGACCACGGGCGCGTGTTCAACACCGCGAGAATCGAGGCGCTGGAGCTGGCCAATCTCGCCGACGTGGCCCTGGCGGCGATCGCCTCGTCGGCCGCGCGGACGGAAAGCCGCGGCGCGCACTCCCGGGTCGACCATCCCGAACGGGACGACGAGCACTGGCTGGTGCACAGCCTGTTCTCGCTCGAGCGCGGCATGCACTACAAGCCGGTGCGGACCCGACC
>NZ_JBKGYT010000041.1:0-16367 GCF_046545975.1 Guyparkeria sp.
GGTGTAGGTGGGCCGGGGTTGCCGGCGTGTCTGTCGAGTTGGTGCCGTAGGAGCGCCTCCAGGCGCGATGTCGTCGGATTTCGGCGTTGACGGTTCGCGGCTAAAGCCGCTCCTACAGTGTGTCTCATTGTGGGAGCTTGCCTGGCAAGCGAATCGCGCCGGCGGCGCGAGTCCCCGTTTCAGCCTTGTACTCCGCATGAAGCGGGACGGCCGCTGTCGCGGCCTTCGCGAGCAAGGCTCGCTCCCACAGTGTGACAGCAGGAGCGCCTTCAGGCGCGATTCCCTCCGGCGTCGCTTCCGCGTGTCGCGGCCAGGGCCGCTCCTACAGGGTACCTGCCGCTGGGGCGGACTTCGCGAGCGAGGCTCGCTCCCACAATGGGGCTTCGTTCTGCCCCTTTACAGGCCGCTCTTGAGGCTGGCCTCGATGAACGGGTCGAGGTCGCCGTCGAGCACCGCTTGCGTGTTGCCGGTCTCGTGTCCGGTGCGCAGGTCCTTGATACGGCTCTGGTCGAGCACGTAGGAGCGGATCTGGCTGCCCCAGCCGACGTCGGCCTTGGTGTCCTCGACCGCCTGGGCCTCGGCGCGGCGCTTCTGCATCTCCAGCTCGTAGAGCTTGGCCTTGAGCTGCTTCATCGCCCGGTCGCGGTTCTGGATCTGCGAGCGCTCGGACTGGCAGGCCACCACCACGCCGGTGGGGATGTGCGTGAAGCGCACGGCCGACTCGGTCCGGTTGACGTGCTGACCGCCGGCCCCGGAGGCGCGGTAGACGTCGGTACGGATGTCGGCCGGGTTGATCTCGATCTCGATGTTGTCGTCGACCTCGGGGGAGACGAACACCGAGGCGAACGAGGTGTGGCGGCGGTTGTCCGAGTCGAACGGCGACTTTCGCACCAGGCGGTGCACGCCGGTCTCGCTGCGCAGCCAGCCGAAGGCGAACTCGCCCTCGAAGCGGATGGTGGCCGACTTGATGCCGGCCACCTCGCCGTCGGAAATCTCGATGATCTCGGTCTTGAAGCCGTGCTTCTCGCCCCAGCGCAGGTACATGCGCAGCAGGATGGAGGCCCAGTCCTGCGCCTCGGTGCCGCCGGCGCCGGCCTGGATGTCCATGAAGGCGTTGGACTCGTCCATCTCGCCGGAGAACATCCGGCGGAACTCGAGATCCTCGATCTGCTTCTCGTAGGTGGCCACGTCGGCCTCGACGGCGGCGATGGTGTCCTCGTCGTCTTCCTCGCCGGCCATCTCCAGGAGCTCGCGGGCGTCGGTCAGGCCGTCGCGCATCTCGGAGAGCGTGTCGACGATGCGCACCAGCGAGGCGCGCTCCTTGTTCAGTGCCTGGGCGCGGTCCGGATCGTTCCAGACGTCGGGCACCTCGAGCTCACGGTCGACTTCTTCCAGGCGTTCCTTCTTCTGGTCGTAGTCAAAGATACCCCCGGAGCGACTCGGAGCGCTCGATGAGGTTGTCGATACGGTTGGCGATCGGGTTGATTTCGGCCATGGAAATGCGGTTTCGCGTTGGGTGTGGGAAACGCGGTAGTTTACTCAATGCAAGCGGTCACCACAAAGCGCCCGGCACCGGAAAACGGCGGCCCGGCAAGGGGCCGGAAAAACGCTACACCGTGCGTTTTCGGCTGTGGCATGATGACCCGGCGGGCAGGCGACGGCTTAAGGCCATCGCACCGCGGCACCTATACCGTCTACGCATACCGAACATACCCATGACTACACGTATCGCCCTGGTCCGCTTCGCCCTGTTTCTCGTCGTGCCGGTCCTCGTGATGACCGGCCACACGGTACGAGCCGACACGCCCCTGCCCTCCAGCGTGCAGGCAGAGCTGGAGCGGCAGAAGCTCAACGCCGACAGCCTGGGGGTGTGGGTCAAGCCGGTGGACTCCGACACGCCACTGATCGCCCACCAGCCCGACCGGCTGCTCAACCCCGCCTCGGTGATGAAGCTGGTCACCGCGGTGGCCGCCCTGGACATCCTCGGCCCCTCGTTCAAGTGGAAGACGGAAATCCACGCCGACCGGAACCCGGTCAGCGGCGTGATCGAGGGCGACCTCTACATCAAGGGCTACGGCGACCCGTGGTTCCGCAGCGAAGACCTCTGGGAGGTCGTGCGCCGGCTGCGAGAACTCGGCGTGCGCGAGATCCGCGGCGACGTGATCCTGGACGATTCCTACTTCGCGCCGATCGCCGCCGACCCGGGCGAATTCGACGACCGTCCCGACCGGGTCTACAACGCCCTGCCCAATGCCCTGCTGCTGGACAACCGCGCCGTGCGGATCGCCATCTCCCCGCACGGCGACCCCGGATCGGCGGTCACCACCTGGCCGCCCAACCCGCAGCTGGCGCTTAACAGCAGCCTGAACCTGGTCGACCAGCCCTGCCGCAACAACACCAACCAGCCGGTGATCGACATCCGCAACCCGGTGGAGGCCACCGCCGAGATCCAGGTCCGCGGCACCGTCTCGCGCCAGTGTTCGCCGCACCAGTACTACCGGGTGGCCGGCGATCCGCACGACGCGTTCTTCCATGCCTTCAAGTCACTGTTCGAATCGGCCGGCGGGCGCATCGAGGGCAGTTGGCGCCACGGGCTGCTCCAGTCGGGTTCGAAGAAGCTGGTCAGCCACAAGTCCCGCTCGCTGAGCAACCACCTGTGGCTGATGAACAAGTGGTCGAACAACGTCATGGCCCGCCAGATCCTGCTGACGATGGCCGCCGAGGCCGAGGGCACCCCGGCCACCGAGCTCAAGGCCCAGCGGGTGGTCGAACGCTGGGCGGCGGACCGCGGGCTGGCGTGGGACGGCGCGGTGATCGAGAACGGCGCCGGCCTGTCGCGGACCGCGCGACTGACGCCCCGGCAGATCGGCGACATGCTCCAGTCGGCCTGGAGGAGCCCCTACATGGCCGAGGTGATGTCCACCCTGCCGATCGCCGGCATCGACGGCACCATGCGCAAGCGGCTGACCGACATGCGCGGCCACGCCCACATCAAGACAGGCACCCTGCGCGACGTGCGCGCCGGTGCCGGCTACCTGCTCTCGAAGTCCGGGCGGCGCTACGTGGTGGTCATGCTGCACAACGAGCCGGGCGTGCAGCACGGAGGCGGCACCCGGGTGCAGGATGCCCTGCTGACCTGGCTGTACAACAACGGCTGACCCCCGCCGAGCTTTCCGCCCCCCGTCCGCACCGGGCGCCTTGAAAGCCCGGCGTGCGCTACCCATGCTTTCCCTGCTGGAACAGGTTGACAGGAGGTATCGACATGACGGCACTGGATCAGCTGAAGCAAGGCGTCCACCGCACATGGAGCTCGATCAGCGATGGCTGGTCGCGGCTGACGGATGCCGCCGGACAGGCACTGACCCGCTTCTCGCCCGGGAAACGCGAATCGCCGGAGGAACATCGGGACCTCGCCCGACGCAATGTCGGCTGGGGCCTGCTGCCCGTGGAGGTCTTCGACGAGGGAGACCGCCTGGAGATCCGGCTGGAAGCCCCCGGCCTGGAGCGGGAGGACTTCCAGGTCGAGGTGGACGAGGACCGGTTGCACGTGGCCGGTGAAAAGCGCGTCGAACGCCAGCACCGGGACGGCGACTACCACGTGGCGGAATGCGCCTACGGCCGCTTCGCCCGGGTGATTCCGCTGCCCGCGCCGGTCAAGGCCGACTCCGCCCGCGCCCGCTACCATAACGGCGTGCTCGAGATCAGCCTGGAAAAGACCGAGGACCACCGCCGGCGGCGGATCGAGATCCGGTCCGACTGACAGCGAGACGCTCGCGGGCGCGGCCTGCAGCAGGGCCCCTCTCCCCGGGGCTCGCGTTTCAGCCCGGCCGTCCGCCCGGCCGGATCAAGTCGAGCGACCAGCCCGACTGCGGATCCGACGGACGGAAATCCGCCTCCACCCACCATCGCCCGGCAACATGCACCGCGGCCAATCGCCCGCCGATCTCGATACCGACGGCCGCGGCCCGCTCCCAGGGCGGGATGCCCGCTTCCTGGAAACGGTTCTTGAGTCGCCGCGTGGGCTGGGCCGGCGCCTCACGGATCCGGTCGCTGTTGCTCACCGGTCGCACCCGCCACGGCGTTCCCGCCGACGCCTCGTGACCCAGGGTCGCCGGCTCCCCGGCACCGGCCGGGCGGCGGCACAGGCGGACATCCTCCAGCTCGAGGCAGTCCTCGCCGGGCGGCCAGCGACGGTCCGGGACGGGTGCCGGGATCGATTCGAGCCAGTAGAGACGATGCCCCCAGCGGCGCAGCTGTCCGCCGGGCCAGTCGAGGCACGGCTGGCGATCGGCGGCCGCCGCCCTCAGCTGCGCCAGCCACTCGGCCAGCCGGGAGGCCGGCGGCGGCAGGACACCCTGCGCGGCCAGCCACTGGCGCAGGACGTTGAGTTGCCGGTGCGACGAGAGGTGGGCGAGAAGCGGCCAGTCGAGGGTCGGCTGCTGCAGTGACTGGCCGGCATCCTCCGCCGCCAGTTCCCCCAGCAGTACCTGCTCGTCGGCCAGCCGGGCGGCGCTGCGGTCGATGCGGCCCACGGCATCGGGCCAGAACCGGTGCAGTTCCGGCAAGACGCGATGGCGCAGGAAGTTGCGGGCGAAGCCGGGATCGTCGTTGCTGGGGTCGTCGACCCAGGCCGGGCCGGCCTCCGCGGCGAGCGCTCCCAACCGTTCCCGCGGCCAGTCGAGGAAGGGCCGCCAGTGGAAAGACAGCCCGCGCGGGCGCCACGGCGACATGCCGGCAAGCCCGCGCCCACCCGAGCCCCGCATCAGCGCGAGCAGCACGGTCTCGGCCTGGTCCTCGGCGTGGTGCGCGGTGACCAGCACGGGCGGGTGGTCGGGCCATTCCTCACGGGCGGCATCGAGAGCGGCATCGAGAGCCGCGTAGCGGGCCTGGCGGGCGGCGGCCTCCAGTGAGCCGCGCCCCTTGCCGGAGCGCCCGCGAGCGACCTCGACACGGCGGACCCCGACGGGCACGCCCAGGGCCTCGGCCTGCTCGCGGGCCTGGCGGGCCCAGTCGGGGGAATCGGGGTGCAGCCCGTGGTCGACGTGGACCACCGACAACCGGGCGAAGCGGCCCTCGGCGTGCCAGCGTTTCAGGCAGACCAGTGCGCCGAGCGAATCCCGACCACCGGAACTGGCCAGCAGGACATGGCTGTCGGGGGACGGCCCGGACGCGTATGCCGGCGCACCCGAGCCCACCGGCTACTTCTCGACGAACTGGCCGTAGGACATCAGGCGCTCGTAGCGGCGCGACAGCAGCGCCTCGGTCGGCCGGTCCATCTGCGCGTTGACCGCCCGCTTCAGGCTGGCCTTGAGGTTCTTCGCCATTTCCTCGATGTCGCGGTGCGCCCCGCCGCAGGGCTCGGCAATGACCTCGTCCACCAGGCCCAGCTCCTTGAGGCGCTCGGCGGTGATGCCCAGCGCCTCGGCCGCATCGGGCGCGCGCTCGGCACTCTTGTAGAGGATGGACGCGCAGCCCTCCGGGGAGATGACCGAGTAGGTGCTGTACTGCAGCATCATGACGTGATCGCCGACGCCGATGGCCAGCGCGCCGCCCGAGCCGCCCTCGCCCACGACGGTCACCACGATCGGGGTCTCCAGCTCGGCCATGACGTAGAGGTTGCGGGCGATCGCCTCGCTCTGGCCGCGCGCCTCGGCGTCGATGCCCGGGTAGGCACCCGGGGTGTCGATGAAGGTGAGGATCGGCAGGCCGAACTTCTCCGCCATCTCCATCAGCCGCTTGGCCTTGCGGTAGCCCTCGGGGCGCGGCATGCCGAAGTTCCGCCGGATCTTTTCCTTGGTGTCACGACCCTTCTGGTGACCGATGATCATCACCGGCTGGCCGTCGAGACGCGCCATGCCCCCCATGATCGCCGGGTCGTCGGCAAAGGCACGATCACCGTGCAGTTCCTGGAAGTCGGTGAACACGTGCTCGATGTAGTCGGACAGGTAGGGACGCTGCGGGTGGCGGGCCAGCTGGTTGACCTGCCAGGCACCGAGGTTGGAGAAGATCGAGCGCGTCAGGTCCATGGACTTGTGACGCAGCCGGCTGATCTCGTCGTCGATGTCCAGCCCCTTGTCGTCGTCCATCAGTTGCAGCTCGCGGATCTTGGCCTCGAGCTCGGCGATCGGCTGTTCGAAATCCAGGTAGTTCGGGTTCATGGGGGAGTACGCTTCTTTAGGTATCGGGTATACGTGGTTCTGAAACTAGCGGCTCATTGTGCCGAAAGCGACGAGATCCCGTAAATCGGCCATCTCGCCGCCGGGCATTCAGTACGAGGTTTCCTCGGCCTGGGGCGTGTGGACGGCGAGGTTGTCGATCAGCCGGACCCGGCCCAGGCGCGCGGCCACCAGCAGGCGACCGTTGGTGACCAGCCGGGTCCGCTCCTCGAAACGCTCGTCGTCGCAGTAGACAAGGTAGTCCACCTCGAAGCCCTGCTGGGCCAGCCAGTGACGGGCCCCCGCCAGGGTCGCCGCGACCGTGTGCCCGCCGGCCAGCGACTCGGCAGCCCGCTTGAGGGCCCGGTGCACCGCCGGCGCCTGCCGGCGCTGCTCGGGCGTGAGGAAGCGGTTGCGCGAGCTGATGGCCAGGCCGTCCGGCTCGCGTTGGGTGGGCTCGATCGCCAGTTGCACGTCGATGTCGAGGTCGTCGACCAGCCGACGGATCACGGCCACCTGCTGGGCGTCCTTCTCGCCGAACACGGCCACCTGCGGGCGGACCAGGTTGAACAGCTTGGTCACCACCGTCGCCACGCCGGTGAAATGCCCCGGTCGCACGGCCCCCTCGAGCCGGGTGCCCAGCGAACCGGGATCGACCCGCACGATGTCGTCCTGCCCATGCGGGTAGAGCACGGCCTCGGTAGGCAGGAAGACCGCGTCCACGCCCGCCTTTTCCAGCGCGGCGATGTCGTCGTCCTCGGTACGCGGGTAGCGGGCCAGGTCCTCGGGATCCTCGAACTGCAGCGGGTTGACGAACACGCTGGCGATCACCATGTCCGCCCGCCGGCGGGCATGGTCGATCAGCGCCATGTGCCCGGCATGCAGGTTGCCCATCGTGGGCACGAAGCCCACCGTCGATCCCGTGCCGTCCCTGGCCGTGCGCCAGGCGCGCAGCGCCTGTATGTCGCGCAGTATCTCCATCAGAAACTCTCGTCCTCGGTGGGGAATCGTCGTGCCTTGACCGCCTCGACGTAGGCGGCGAATGCCGCCTGGATCGAGCCGGCCTCCTTCATGAAATCGCGCACGAAGCGCGGCGGGCGCTCGCCGAGCCCCAGCATGTCGTGCATGACCAGCACCTGGCCGTCGGTGTCCACCCCGGCGCCGATGCCGATCACCGGCACCGCCACGGCCCGGGCAAGCGCCGCGCCCAGACCGGCCGGCACGCATTCGACCACCAGCAGATCCACGCCGGCCCGCTCCAGGGCCCGGGCGTCGTCGAGGATCCGTTCGGCGTCGTCCTCGTCGCGCCCCTGCACGCGGTAACCGCCCAGCTTGCGCACCCGCTGGGGCAGCAGGCCGACATGGCCGCAGACGGGCACACCGGCGCGGGTCAGCGACTCGACCACCGCGGCCTTTTCCGCCCCGCCCTCGAGCTTGACCATGTCCGCCCCGCCCTCCTGCATCAGGGTGGCGGCACTGGCCAGTGCCCGTTCCGGGTTGGCGTCGGACAGAAAGGGCATGTCGGCGATCACCAGCGCCTCGGGCGCGCCGCGGCGCACCATCTTCGCGTGGTAGGCCACTTCCTCGACGGTCACGGCGAGCGTGTCCCGACGGCCCTGGACCACCATGCCGAGCGAGTCGCCCACCAGGAACGCGTCCACCCCGGCCGCGTCGGCCGCCCGGGCGAGCCCGGCCTCGTAGGCGGTGAGGACGGCGATGGGCTCTCGCTCCGCCTTGGCGGCCCGGATCTGGGCAAGATTCATGATGGCCTCCGTGAGGGTCTGGGCGCCCGGTCGGCGGGACGGCCCGTTCGCCGGGCCGGCTGCGCCCCGGCAACATCGTCGCCGGCATCGCGGGCCCGGTCGATCGGACGGATGTAGCGCAGGGGATGGTCGGCCACGGCGGCGAGCAGGTCGGCGAGCCGGCGGCCGTCGGGCAGGGTCGCGTCGGGACGGATCTCGAGCCACGGCGCCAGGACGAAGTGGCGGTTGGCCAGCTCGGGGTGTGGAACGGTCAGCGTGGCCGTGTGCATCTCACGTCGCCCGAACGCCAGGATGTCCAGGTCGAGCATGCGCTCGCCCCAGTGACGGGTGAAGGACCGGCCGGCGGCCCGTTCCAGGCCCTTGAGGGCCCGCAGCAGCGCTTCCGGGCCCAGCGAGGTCTCGATCTCGGCGACGGCATTGACGTAGTCGGGCTGGTCCTGCGGCCCGATCGGCGGGTTGGCGTACAGCCCCGAGACCGCGACCACGCGGCACAGCGGCAGGCTGTCGATGGCCTCGATCGCCCGCTCGATCTGGTCGATGGGATTGCCCAGGTTGCTCCCCAGGCCGATGGTCGCGGTTTCCCGAATCATGGCTCGAGCGCCTCTCCCCGGTGCGGCTAGTCGTTGGCCGGGCGCCGGGCGCCGGCAGGCTTGCGCCGGCGCGGACGACGGCGTCGCTTCTTGCCGAAGTCGGACGGCTTGAGCGCCTCGACTGCCGGCTCGTGCCGCTCGCTGCGTTCCGGCGCGTAGCGACGCCAGGCCTCGCAGACGGACACGTCCACCTCCGAGGTGGTCGAGCGCAGGCAGAGGAAGTCCACCGCGGCGCGGAACCACGGCGACTGCATCAGGGCCTGCTGCTCGTCGCTCAGCGCCCCCTCGGCCGACTTGCCGCCTCCGGCGTCGCCGGTCGGCACCAGCCGTTCGAGGTCGGCCTGGAGCATCCAGATGGCGCGGATGATCTCGGCGAGCCGGCGCGGGATCATCAGCTTGCGCGCCGCGATACCCAGCACCTCGTCGGCGGCCAGCACCATGGCGTCCTCTGACGGCACGCGCTGCTGCATCCAGCGTATGCGGTGACGGCCGAGCATCCGCCAGAACAGGCCGGCGAACAGGAAGGCGGGGTTGACCGGCAGATCGCGCGCCACCCGGTCGTCGGTCGCGTTGAGCACCTGCTCGATCAGGGGCCAGTCGCTGGCCGGGTCCAGGGGGTCGATCCAGGTCGACAGCCCGTCGAAGAGGTACTCGAGCAGCCCCAGCCGGCGCAGTTCGAGGAACGTCTGGCGTCCCGCCCCGCCCTGCATCAGCTTGACGGTCTCGTCGAACAGCCGGGCCGGGGAGATCGCCTCCAGCGTGTCGCGGCAATGGGCAATGGCCCGCTCGCTGTCCTCGGTCAGGTGGAAACCGAGCTTGGCGGCGAAGCGTGCGGCACGCAGCATGCGCACCGGGTCCTCGCGGTAGCGGGACTCCGGTTCGCCGATCACGCGCAATCGACCGCCGCGGATGTCGGAGAAGCCTTCCACGTAGTCGACCAGTTCGCCGGAGGCGTAGTCGAGGTAGAGCGCGTTGCAGGCGAAGTCACGACGCCAGACGTCCTCGTCGATGGTGCCGAAGACGTTGTCGCGGGTGATCATGCCGCCGTCGGCGCGCTGGACCTCGCCGGCGTCACCGCCGCGGAAGGTGGTGACCTCGATCACCTCGTCGCGGAACACCACGTGCACGATCTTGAACCGCCGGCCGATGATCCGCGCGCGCTTGAACAGCCGCTTGACCTCTTCGGGGCGGGCGTCGGTGACGACGTCGAAATCCTTGGGGCTGCGGCCACGCAGCAGGTCGCGCACGCAGCCACCGACCGCATAGGCCTCGTAGCCGGCCTCGTGCAGCTTCTCGAGGACGAACCGGGCATTGTCGCTCAGGTCGGCCAGCGAAATGCCGTGGCTCTCTGCGGGAATACGGGTATGTGAAGGTGTCACGTTTTCTGACAAAACAGTCTGCCATTGCTGGCCGTGGCACGACGCAGGGCGGGAAATTCAAGCGCCGCCGGCGCGCCCGGGCGGCCACGGGTTACGGTTAAAGGGGTCAGTCTACCATTTCGACGCTGCCACGCGGTCAACCCCGTTCGCCGTCCCGCCGGCCAGGCGCCCGACACCTGCCGCGCAACGTGCAGGAACGTCGTCGAAAATGCGCCCGCCCGTGGCGGCTTCCTGCGCTGGTCGCGCCGCTCGCGCAGGCCCGCCGGGTTAACATGTGCCGGCACCGACAGATGGAGGCGAAAAGCCGGCAGACAGCGCTCCGAGCGCACGGCGTGTCGCGGTCCTATGCTAGGATTTCCGGCCAGTTGCGCCGTTTTCCGGACTCGTGTTCCCGCGTTTCCGGAATGACCCATATCCGATCGAAGGACGGTATCCGTGAAAGCCATCGAGCTATTGGCCGTTGTCGTACTGCTGCCATTCCTGGCCGCCCCGCTGGCTGCCTGGAGTGCACGATTCAATCGCTACGCCGCGGCCTGGGTGGCAGGCGGCACGACGGCGCTGTCGCTGGCGATCTTCGTCTGGATCTGCTTCGTCCAGGGCAGCGAGATGCCGGTGGCCACGTCGCATGCCTGGATCGAGTCGGTCGGGCTGTCCTTCGGTTTCCGTCTCGACGGCCTGTCGCTGCTGTTCGGCGGACTGATCCTGGTGATCGGCCTGCTGATCGTCATCTACGCCCGCTACTACCTGTCGCCCAGGGACTGCATGGGGCGGTTCTTCGCCTACCTGCTGATGTTCATGGGCGCGATGCTGGGCGTGGTGCTCTCCGAGAACATGATCAACCTGGTCATCTTCTGGGAGCTGACCTCGCTGACCTCGTTCCTCCTGATCAGCTACTGGCAGCACCGCAAGGAGGCCCGCTACGGCGCGCGCCTGGCGCTGGCGATCACCGGCGCCGGTGGGCTGGCGCTCCTCGGCGGGGTCATGATCCTCGGCCACATCGTCGGCTCCTACGAGCTGACCGACGTGCTCGCCAGCGGCGAGCTGATCAAGAACCACGACCTCTACGCCCCGGCGCTGATCCTGATCCTGCTGGGCGTGTTCACCAAGTCCGCCCAGTTCCCGTTCCATTTCTGGCTGCCCAACGCCATGGCCGCGCCGACGCCGGTGTCGGCCTACCTGCACTCGGCGACGATGGTCAAGGCCGGCATCTTCCTGCTGGCGCGCTTCTTTCCGGCGCTGGCCGGCACCGAGCTGTGGGTGATCATCGTCTCCACCGCCGGCCTGATCACCTTCCTGCTGGGCGCCTACACCGCGCTGTTCCGGCATGACCTCAAGGGCCTGCTGGCCTACTCGACCGTCAGCCACCTGGGACTGATCACGCTGCTGTTCGGCTTCGGCACGCCGCTGGCCGCGGTGGCGGGCATCTTCCACATCATCAACCACGCCACCTTCAAGGCGAGCCTGTTCATGGTGGCCGGCATCGTCGACCACGAGACCGGTACCCGCGACATGCGCCGCCTGGGCGGGCTGATCAAGTACATGCCCCACACCGCGGCGCTGGGCATGATCGCGGCGATGGCGATGGCCGGGGTGCCGCTGTTCAACGGCTTTCTCTCCAAGGAGATGTTCTTCACCGAGTCGGTGCGCGTGGCCGGCGACCTCGGTCCGGTGTGGCTGCTCCCGATCCTGGTCTCGATCGGCGGGCTGTTGTCGGTGGCCTACTCGCTGCGCTTCGTCCACGACACCTTCTTCGGCAAGCCCGACGGCGACCTGCCCAAGAAGCCCCACGAGCCGCCCGGCATGATGAAGCGCCCGGTCGACCTGCTGGTGGTGCTGTGCCTTGCCGTGGGCATCCTGCCGGCGCTGGTGGTCGGCCCGCTGCTGCACGTGGCGGTAACCGGTGTCCTGCAGACCGCGCCGCCCGACTACAGCCTGTCGCTGTGGCACGGCTTCAACCTGCCACTGCTGATGAGCGCCGTGGCCCTGCTCGGCGGCGTGGCGCTGTACCTGCTGCGCAAGCCCATCTTCCGCTGGCACGGTCGCTCGATGGCCCACCTCGACGCCCGGGTGGCCTACAACCGCCTGATGGAACTGCTGATGCGCAGCGGGACCGGCGTGACCGCGCTGGTGGACAACGGCCGGCTCGGGCGCATCGTGATCATGACGGTGGTCTTCGCACTGATCGCGGGACTGGTCGGCTACTTCCACACCGCGGGGCTGCCCGAGGTGCGCGCGGCACTCGACCGGACGGTGGACGGCGACCCCGGCGACTGGGTCACCTGGCTCGGCATCGCCCTGATCATCCTGATGACACTGGCCACCGTGATCGGCCACCGGCAGCGCCTGTTCGCCCTGATCAGCATGAGCGTGGTCGGTCTGGGCGTGGCCATGCTGTTCGCCCGTTTCTCGGCACCGGACCTGGCCATGACCCAGCTCTCGGTCGAGGTGGTGACCATGATCCTGCTGCTCCTGGCCCTGTTCTACCTGCCGCAGCAGAGCCGGGCGCTGTCGACGCCACAGCGTCGCTGGCGCGACGCGGGCATCGCCGTGGCGGTCGGCGGCGGCATCACCGCCCTGACCTGGGCGATCATCAGCCGGCCGTTCGAGTCGATCTCGGGCTACTTCCTCGACCATGCCGTGCCCGGTGGCGGCGGCCACAACGTGGTCAACGTGATCCTGGTCGACTTCCGGGGCTACGATACCTTCGGCGAGATCACGGTGCTGGCGCTGGCCGCACTGGGGATCTACGCGATGCTGCACAATCTCTCGCTGCCCTCGTCGCGCCGGGATCCGTTCGGCCGGATCTGGAGCGACGATCCCCACCCGCTGCTGCTGCGCACCTTCACCCAGCTGATCCTGCCCCTGACGCTGCTGTTCGGCTTCTTCGTCTTCCTGCGGGGGCACAACGAACCCGGCGGGGGCTTCATTGCCGGCCTGATCGTGGCGAGCGCGATCGTGGCACAGTACATGGCCAACGGCATCGAGAACGCCGAGGCCAAGCTGCACCTGCCCAACCACGCCATCATCGGCGTCGGCCTGCTGGTCGCGCTGGGCACCGGGGTGGTGTCGATGCTGTTCGGGGTGCCGTTCCTCACCTCGGCGTTCACGCACCTCGACCTGCCGCTGATCGGCGACATCGAGATCGCCTCGGCCGTGGCCTTCGACCTGGGCGTGTTCCTGGTGGTGCTGGGGTCGACCGTGCTGATCCTGCTCAACCTCGGTCGCCTGACGAAACACGCGGTCGAGCACCCGGACTACGAATCCATCGAGGCGAGCCCCGCAGCCAAATCCACCCGCGAGGGGAGAGACGCATGACCAATCTGGCCATTTCCCTGCTGATCGGCGTGCTCTCCGGCGCCGGCGTGTACCTGGTGCTGCGGGCCCAGACCTTCCCGGTCGTGCTGGGCCTGACCCTGATGTCCTACGGGGTGAACCTGTTCCTGTTCACCATGGGGCGGCTGCACACGGCTGCCCCGGCGGTGGTGGGCGCCACGGAAAAGTCCACCGACGCCCTGCCGCAGGCCCTGGTGCTGACCGCGATCGTGATCGCCTTCGCCATGACCGCCTTCGTGATCGTCCTCGCCCTCAAGGCCCGCGCGGCCATGGGCAATGACCACGTCGACGGCACCCACATCCCGCGTGCGGAGCAGACGTCCGGCAAGCAGGAGGAACCCCGGGGATGAGCGCCAACCTGATTTCCCTGCTGGTCCTGCTTCCGGTCGCCCTCGCGGCCATCCTGGCCATGACCGGACGGCGGCAACCCGGCCTGACCCGTGCGCTGAACCTTGCCGGCGTCGTGGCGTTGCTGGTCGTCAGCGCGGGCCTGCTCATCGCCGGCACCGGCGATACCCCGCAGGTGATCGAGCTCGGCAGCTGGGCCGCGCCGTTCGGCATCGTCTGGGTCTTCGACCGCCTCTCGGGCCTGATGCTGCTGCTGACGTCGATCGTCGCCCTGCTGGCGCTGGTCTACGCGATCCGCCGCGACGAGGACAGCGCCGGTCCGCATTTCCACGCCCTGTTCCAGGCGCAGCTGTTCGGCCTGAACGGTGCCTTCCTGACCGGCGACCTCTTCAACCTGTTCGTGTTCTTCGAGGTGCTGCTGCTGGCGTCCTACGGCCTGATGCTGCACGGCAGCGGGCGCAAGCGCACGCGGGCCGGCCTGCACTACGTGGTGGTCAACCTGGTCGGCTCGACGCTGTTCCTGTTCGCGGTCGGCGCACTCTACGGCACGGTGGGCAGCCTGAACCTCGCCGACATCACGCTCAAGCTCCCGCACGTGGAGCCGGACGCCGTGCCGATCGTCACCACCGCCATCTTCCTGCTGTTCACGGTCTTCCTGATCAAGGGTGCCGCCTTCCCGCTGTACCTGTGGCTGCCGGGCGCCTACGGATACGCCTCCATCCCGGTCGCCGCCCTGTTCGCCATCATGACCAAGGTGGGGCTGTACTCGGTGCTGCGGGTCGACAGCGTCATGCTCTCGGGCAACACCCTCGGCGGGGTCATCGACACCACCGCCCTGATCGCGCCGTGGCTGCTGTGGCTGGGCCTGATCACCCTGATTGCCGCCGCGCTGGGCGTGGTCGCCGCGACGTTCGTCCGTCGTCAGGTGGCCTACCTGATCATCGCCTCGGTCGGCACGATCCTCATCGCCCTGGGGCTGGCCGCCGGGTCGGAACGCGACCTGGCCATCAGCGGCGCGCTCTTCTACTGGATCCATACCACCGTGCTCAGCGCCGGCTTCTTCCTGCTGGCCGGCCTGATGGTGCGGCACCGCCCGCAGCAGGGCGACGCGATCGCCCCGGCCCCGCCCATGCCGCAGGCCATCCTGGTGGGTTCGCTGTTCTTCGCCTACGCCATCGCCATGGCGGGCCTGCCGCCGCTGACCGGTTTCTTCGGCAAGGTGATGATCCTTTCGGCGGCGCTGGAGAGTCCGCTGCTGGCACCGGTGTTCGCGGTGGTTCTGGTCAGCGGCCTGGTGATGGTGATCGCCCTGGCCCGCACGGGCAGCCGGATCTTCTATCAGTCGGAAGCCACGCCCGGGCACCCGGCCGACCAGCCCCCGGCCTTCAGCGGCACGCTCCCCGGCATGGGCACGACCATCGCGCCCATGCTCGTGGCCGCCGTCATGGTGCTCGGGGCCCAGCCCCTGTCGACCTGGCTGGAGGGCACGGCGGCTCAGCTGTCGCAGTCGAGTGACTACCTTGACGCGGTGATGCCGGACGGCGTGCTGCTCCCCGACAGCGCCCCGGGCAAGTTCGGCAAGGATTACGACGGAGGTCACCACTAGATGAAACGCATCCTGCCGCAACCGGTACTGAGCGTGGTGCTGCTGGTCACCTGGCTGCTCATCAACAACAGCATCGCGCCGGGCTCCCTCATCATGGGCGCCATCGTCGGGCTCGTCGTGCCCCTGCTGACCTGTCGCTTCTGGGAGATCGAGGCCCGCGTGAGCAACCCGTTGGCCCTGGTCGGCTACGCCGGCGTGGTGCTGATCGACATCATCCGCGCGAACTTCGTGGTCGCCCGGCAGGTGCTCGGCCCGAGCCGCGCGCTTCACTCGCAGATCTTCGAGCTGCCGCTGGACCTGCGCGGCCGACTGCCCCTCAGCGTGCTGGCCGCCACCATCACGCTGACACCGGGCACGGTCTCCTGTCGCGTCAGCCCGGATCAGACCTGCATCTGGGTGCATGCCCTGCATACCGACGACCTGCAGGCCGAGATCGACGAGATCAAGCAGCGCTACGAACGACGCCTGATGCGGGTCTTCGGCCAGGCAGACCCGGGCGCTTCGACCACGGCTCCGTCCACGGGGAACGACGCATGATCATCTACATCAGCCTGACCATTGCCCTGATCGTCATCGCCGTCGCTATGGGGTTGTGTGCCTGGCGACTGCTCAAGGGGCCCGACGAGGTCGATCGGGTGCTCGCGCTGGATACCCTGTCGATCAACGCCATCGCCCTGCTGGTCGCGCTGGGCATCTGGTTCGAGACCACGATCAACTTCGAGGCCGCGCTGCTGATCGCCGTGCTCGGCTTCATCACCACCGTGGCACTGAGCAAGTACCTCATCCGCGGCGACATCGTCGAATAGCCGGAGACCCGTCATGTTTGCCGACCTGATCATCAGCTTCCTGATCCTCTTCGGGGCCGCCTTCGTGCTGCTCGGCTCGCTCGGGCTTGCCAAGCTCCCGAGCTTCTTCATGCGGCTGCACGGGCCGACCAAGGCCTCGACGCTGGGGGTGGGCAGCATCCTGCTCGCCTCGGCGATCTACTTCTCCACCCGTGGCGGGCTGTCCGTCCACGAGGTCCTCATCCTCGTGTTCCTGTTTCTCACCGCCCCGATCAGCGCCCTGCTGATGGCCCGCGCCGGCCTGCATCGCCAGCTCGGCGGCGACAATCCGAAGCTCGAGGACAAGCGCGAGGACTGAGGGACAGGCCCGCCTGCAACCGGTCCGGACCGGGACCGCCGACCATCCCC
>NZ_JBKGYT010000042.1:0-16073 GCF_046545975.1 Guyparkeria sp.
GGCCCGACCCCGGACGATCCCATCCGCTGGAAGATGGTGACCACCTGGCCGAAGAACTTCCCCGGCCTGGGCACCGGTGCGAACAACATCGCCCAGTACATCAACGAGATGTCCGGCGGCCGACTGGTGGTCAACGTCTTCGGCGCCGGCGAGGTGGTGCCGGCGCTGGAGGTGTTCGACGCGGTCAAGTCGGGCACCGCCGAGATGGGCCACGGCGCGGCCTACTACTGGCAGGGCAAGATGCCGGCGGCGGCCTTCTTCGCCGCCATGCCCTTCGGCCTGACCGCCAACGAGATGAACGGCTGGCTCCATTACGGCGACGGCATCGAGCTCTGGGAGGAGCTCTACGCGCCGCACGGCATCATCCCCCGCCCGGCCGGCAACACCGGCCCGCAGATGGGCGGCTGGTTCCGAAAGCCGATCGAGTCGCTCGACGACTTCAAGGGGCTGAAGATGCGCCTGCCGGGCATCGGCGGCGAGGTGCTGCGCAAGCTGGGCGTCTCGGTGGTCAATACCCCGGGTGGCGAGCTGTTCCAGGCACTGGACGACGGCACCATCGACGCGGCCGAGTGGGTGGGGCCGTTCAACGATCTGGCCTTCGGCTTCCATCGCGCCGCGAAGTACTACTATGCTCCGGGCTGGCAGGAGCCGTCGGCGACCATGGAGGCGCTGATCAACCGGGAGGCCTACGAGGCCCTGCCCGAGGACCTGCAGCAGATCGTCGAGGGAGCGATCCGGATGGCCGCCGGCGAGATGCTCGCCGAGTTCAGTGCTCGCAACAACCGGGCGCTCAAGACGCTGACCGAGGAGCACGGCGTCGAGCTGCGCTACTTCTCCGAGGAGATCATGGAGGCGCTGTTCGAGCAGTCCAACGAGGTGCTTGCCGAGATCACCGAGGAGGACGAGTTCGCCAAGCGGGTGTTCGAGTCGATGACCGACTATCGTCGTGACGTCGCCGGCTGGACGGAAGGATCGGAGTTCACGTTCCTGCAGGCACGCCAGCGTTACCTCGAGTAGGGGCGCCGGGTCACTCGGCGGCCGAGCGGATCGTCCAGACCCGCTCGGCCAGATCGGTGGCCAGCGGGCGGTCGTGTCGGCCGATCGTGACGACCACGTCGGCCGACCCGGGATGGCCGGCCCGGCGACGGACGAACTGGCCGGGCAGCACGCCGGCCTGGGTGAGCGCGCGCAGGTCGGCGGCATTCTCGGCGGCCAGACGGACCACCGTGGCCCCCTCGTCGATGGCCAGGTCGTTCAGCGCCACCATCTGTCGTCGCTCCACCGGGGCCTGCTCCGGTTGCGGGATCGGTGCGCCGTGGGGGTCGAACTCCGGGCGGCCGAGGTGGTCCCACAGGCGATCGATCAGGCGGCTGGAGAATGCGTGCTCGAGGATTTCCGCCTCGGCATCGACCTCGGCCAGGGGCACCCCGAGGTCCTGGACGAGAAAGGTCTCGATCACCCGGTGGCGACGGATCATGTCGACGGCGATCGCCCAGCCGGCATCGGTGAGCGTCGCTCCCTGGTAGCGGGCGTAGTGGATCAGCCCGTCGGCATGCAGCCGCTTGAGCATGGCGGTCACCGAGGCACGCGCGATGCCCAGGCGGTCGGCGATCGCCGAAGGGGAGACGGATGGCTCCGGCGATTGCTCGGCCAGCTTGAAAATGGCCTTGAGGTAGTCCTCGTATGCAGTGCTCGCCATGGGTGTTACCGCGGTGGTTTGGACAACGCTCCCGGATCGGGCGACCGATGTCGGGGACGGACCCGGGAGCGCTTCGAGCGGATCCGGAAGGTGATCGAATGCCGGTCCGGACCGGCCCTGAGCGACCCGGCGGTTGGTTAAGGGTATTGTCGTAACGTTAGCATGTCGCACGGGGATGGTGCTTGCACCGGCGAGTGCGTCTTTCTACCATCCGCAATCAATTTTCAAGGCAGGCGAGGCCGATTGTGCAGAGATTTTTTCGGTGGCTTACCCGCGGCGCGACCTTGTCGGCGGCGGTCCTTCTCATGGTTCCCTCCGCGCAGGCGCAGGACGAGGTGCTGCGCTACGGCGGTGACCGGGATGTCGAGACGCTGACGGTCGTGACGGACACCACCATCAACGCGGCGCTGGTGGAAAACATCGCCGGCTCCTTCGTCGAGGTCGAGCCGATTGTCGAGCGCGGCGAGTCGCCGATCGACCACGAACTCGACGAGGCGGACCGGGAGGCAATCGCCGAGGCCGACCTGGTCGTCTACCAGGGGCTGGGGCTGATGCCGTCGTTCATCGAGGTGGCCGAGGCGCGGGACGATGACGAACGGATCGTTCTGACCGAGGGCATTCCCGACTTCCGGCTGATCCGTGACGGTGACGAGGCCAACCCGCACACCTATCATTCCCCCTCGCTGGTGCAGTATGCCGTCGACCATCTCACCGTGGCGCTGAAGAAAAAGCTGGAGCCCGTGGCCGGTGAGATCGAGGGCAACCGCCTGCGCATCAACATCGAGCTGCAGTCGCTGATGCGCGAGACCGAGGGGCTGATGGAGGAGCTGCCGCGCAGCGAGCGCCTGCTGGTCACCGACAACGACGTCTTCGCCTACTTCGCCAAGGACTACCACTTCGAGCTGCTCGACGTCACGCGTGACGAGGACAGTGAAAAGGCCGTCGAGCTGATCGAGCGCCACGAGATCGATAACGTGTTCCGGGTCGAGGGTGCGGGGGACGGCGCGATCGAGGCATGGCTCGACGCGCATCGCGGCGACGACGTGCCCGAATCGGTCGGGCTGGCGCCGACACTGGCCGGCCTGTGGCTGGGCGAGCCGAACCTGCCGACGGGCACCTATATCGGCATGCTCCGCCAGAACGTCAACGACATCATCCTGGGGCTTCGCCCGTTGCCGGAGGCCGGCGAGGGCGAGATCGAGTAGATCGCGGCGGCCGGCGAGGGGCTTGCTCAACTGCCGGCGTGATGATCCTGGGCCAGTTCCCGGTAGAAGCGGGCCGATTCGGCCAGGTGGTCGCGCTCCTCGTCGGTGAGGGGGCGGACCTTGCGAGCCGGCGTGCCCAGGTAGAGATTGCCGCTTTCGAGCACCTTGCCGGGCGAGACGACGCTGCCGGCCCCGATCACGACCTCGTCCTCGACGACCACGTCGTCCATCACGATCGACCCCATGCCCACCAGGACGCGATTGCCGATGGTGCAGGCGTGCAGGATGGCGCGGTGGCCCACGGTGACCTCCTCGCCGATTCGGCAGGGCATGCCCTGGGGGTGCTTCGCCGAGGGCTGGTTGACGTGCACGATCACGCCGTCCTGCAGGTTGGTCAGTCGCCCGACGCGGATCTGCTGGACGTCGCCGCGCAGCACGGCACAGGGCCAGACCGACACGCCTTCCTCGAGCACCACGTCACCGATGATGACGGCCGTGGGATCGATCCAGCTGTCTTCGGCCACGTCGGGGAGCTGTTTCTGGAAATTGCGTATCATCTTGGGGTCTCCCTCGGATTCGGTCGTGCGGTTCGTGCCGCGCATTCTATCGTAACGGGGCACGTCAGTAGTCAGACGGCAGTGGTCGGTGGCCGGGCCCCCGTTCTGATATCTTCCGTCTGATTTCCGATCGCCGACCTTTCAGGAAGTAGCGTCTTGTCCGTGATTGCCGAGAAAACCCGCGCCTACCTCGCCCTGACCCGGCTGGACCGGCCGGTGGGCATCTTCCTGCTCCTCTGGCCCACCTACTGGGCCCTGTGGGTGGCAGGCGAGGGACAACCTGACCCGTGGATCTTCCTGATCTTCACGCTGGGGGTGATCGCCATGCGCTCGGCCGGCTGCGCCATCAACGACTATGCCGACCGGCACGTCGACGGGCACGTCACCCGCACCTGCAATCGACCGCTGGCCACGGGGCGGATCAGTGCGCGCGAGGCCCTCGGCGTGTTCGCCGCGCTGGTGGGCGTGTCCTTCCTGCTGGTGCTGCAGCTCAACGCCATGACCATCGCGCTGTCGGTGGTGGCCGTGATCCTCGCGGCGACCTATCCCTTCGGCAAGCGATTCCATCACCTGCCCCAGGTGCACCTGGGGCTGGCCTTCGGCTGGGCCATCCCGATGGCCTTCGCCGCCCATCTCGAGGCCGTGCCCCCGGTCGCCTGGCTGCTCCTGCTGGCCAACATCGGCTGGACGCTGGCCTACGATACCCTCTACGCCATGGCCGACCGGCCGGACGACCTGAAGATCGGCGTCAAGTCCTCGGCCATCCTCTTCGGTCGGTACGATCTCGTCGCCGTTTCCCTGTCCTACGGCTGGACGCTGGCCTTCCTGGCGGCCGTCGGCCTCGCGGTCGACCTGAATCCTGCCTACTTCATCGGCCTGGCGATCGCGGCGGTCAGCGCCGTCTGGATCGTGCGCACGGCGCGTTCGCGCAAGCTCTCGCCCTGCGTGCTGGCCTTCCGGCGCAACAACGTTTTCGGGGCGATCGTGATGCTGGCCCTGATCGCCGGGTTCCTGTGACCGGGCGCGGATGAACGGCCGGCAGTCCTGGTCTAGACTCGGTGATCGTTAGTGGCCTATCGAACCGATCCGGCCGCCATTCGACCCGTACAGTGAAATGGAGGTTTCCAGTATGCCCGGCAAGATCATGCTTCCGATCGCCCTTGTCGCCGCCACCGTCGCCACGACCCAGGCGGCGGCCCGGGCGGCCGATCCGGCCGACGTCATCGAGTACCGGCAGGCGGTGTTCCAGGTGACCAAGAACAATTTCGGTCCCATCGCCGACATGCTCAAGGGCGAGATCGACTACGACCAGGCGACGGTGGAGAAGAACGCGGCCGTGGTGCAGATGATGAGCACCCTGGTCGGCGATCTCTTCCCCGAGGGGACGGACGCGACGCCCGATGAGACCGACGCCCTGATGGATATCTGGGACGAGCCGGATGCCTTTGCCGACGCCGTGGCGGAATTCGAGGAGACCTCGGTTGCGCTGGCACGGGCGTCCGAGAGCGGCGACAAGCGCCAGCTGGCCGCCGCGGTGAAGGATGTCGGTGCGAGCTGCAAGGCCTGCCACGACGACTTCCGCCGCGACGACTGACGGGGCGGCGAAAGGCCCGTCACACCGCCCCGCGACAGCCCGCCGAACGGCGGGCTGTTCTCGTTGGGATCGCTCCGGGCCCACGGCGCGAGACCGCTGGGCTATTCTCCCGGGACGAACCCCGGATCAGCGCGGAGGTGCTCCCATGCTCTACATGCCCCGTACCGCATCCGCGAGCCCGGAGCGGCTCGCGGACACCTTCAAGGAGGAAATCGCGAGCGTCGACCTCGACGAGATTCCCCTGCAGCAGGGAATGAGCCGCGGCAGCGTCGCCCTGGGCGACGACCTGTCCGCGATGGTGATCCGCGTCGAGCCGGACGAGGAACGCGTTCGCGTGCACGCCGGCCTGTTCTTTTCCAGCATCGTCGCCGGCTGCGCCTGCGCCAACGACCCGACGCCCGAGAACGAGGACGCCGAGTACATCGAGGCCGTCTTCGACATCCGGCGGCCCGATGGGGCCACCACCGTGACGTTGTCCGAGTCCGCGCCATGAACGCGGGAGTGGGCCGACTAGTCATCAAGGAACCTCTGCACGAATGCCATGCCGCTCTGCGCGCCTTGATCACGAACGACTCGCCAGGCCAGAGCGGTATCGGATTCGCGCGGACCTTCCCCAAAACGTCTGTGCCGTCGCCGCCGAGGTCTTCGGCGTGGACAACGACACGCTGTTCGAGGGACTGGAACTGACCGGTGACGGATTCGTGGCGATGATCGGCTGGCAGTCGCAGGGCTACCACCCCGTCACGATGTTCTGAATCACTCGGTGCTCAACGGCCGAGGTACCGCGCGGCGAAGGCCTCCGCCGTGAGCGGTCGGCTTTCCAGGTGCCCCTGGTAGACGTCGCAGCCGTGGTCGGCGAGAAATGCCAGCTGGCCGTCGTTCTGCACGCCTTCCGCGATCACCTCGAGCCCGAGGGCATGGCCCAGATCGAGGATCACGCGGGCGATCTGCCCACGGTCGTCGGCTTCCTCGATCAGGTCGACGAAACGCTTGTCGATCTTGAGCACGTCCAGCGCGAACTGCCGCAACTGCCCGAGTGACGAGTAGCCGGTGCCGAAGTCGTCCAGGGCCACGTGGACCCCCATGCTACGCAGCCGGTCGATCAGGCGGCGTGCCTCCGCCTCGCGTCGGACGATGGCGCTCTCGGTCAGCTCCAGTTCGAGGTGATCCGGGGGCAGTCCACTCTCCTCGAGTGCCTCGGCGACCAGCCGGTCGACCTGGCCGTGGCGCAGCTGGTGCGGGGAGAGGTTGACGGCCAGCCGGCCGAAGTCCCGGCCCTCGTCCAGCCATTCGCGTCCGATCCGGCAGGTCTCGCGCAACACCCATCCCCCCAGCGGCCAGATCAGGCCGGTGGTCTCGGCGACGGGGATGAAGCGCTCCGGACCGACGAGCCCCCGGGTCGGGTGCTGCCAGCGGACCAGCACCTCGGCACCGTGCAGTTGCCCGTCGGCCACCCGGATCTGCGGCTGGAACACCAGCCGGAGTTCGTCATTGTCGATCGCCCGGCGCAACTCCAGTTCCAGCGCAACGCGGTCGTGGGCGGCGTCCGTCATCTCGTCGGAGAAGAAGCGGAAGGTGCCGCGGCCCTCGTCCTTGGCCCGGTAGAGGGCCGTGTCGGCCTGCTGCAGCAGGTCGATGGGCGTCTCCGCGCTGTCGGGGAACAGCGTGATGCCGATGGAGGCCAGTACCCGGACGTGCTGGCCGCCGGCCAGCTCCCAGGGCTCGCCCAGCGCGGCGATGACCCTGCCGGCGATCTCCCCGGCCTGCTCGGCACTCTCGATGCTGGACAGGGCCATGGCGAACTCGTCGCCGCCGAGGCGCGCGATGGTGTCGGCCTCGGCGAAGCGCGCCTTGAGTCGCTCGCTCACCTTGACCAGCAGCTGGTCCCCGGCCACGTGTCCCAGGCTGTCGTTGACGTCCTTGAACCGGTCGAGATCGATCATCAGCAGGGCGACGTTCTCGCCCCGACGCCGTCCGACCTCGATCATCTGCTCGAGACGGGCGACCAGCAACAGCCGGTTGGGCAGCCCGGTGAGCGGGTCGTGGTGGGCGAGGAAGTCGAGCTTGGATTCGTCCTCCTTCTGCCGCGTGATGTCGACGAACAGCCCGACGTAGTGACTGATCGAGCCGTCCCGGTCCGTCATCGCGCTGATGCTCAGGATCTCGGGGTAGATCTCGCCGTTCTTGCGCCGGTTCCAGATCTCGCCCTGCCAGTGCCCGTGCGACTGCAGCGACGCCCACATCTCCTGGTAGAAGGCGCGATCGTGCTGGCCCGACTCGAGCATTCGCGGGGTACGCCCGATCACCTCGTCGGCCGAGTACCCCGTCAGTTCGGTGAAGGCCGGGTTGACCTCGACGATGGTCTGGTCCCGGTCGGTGATCAGTACGCCCTCGTGGGTGTTCTCGATCACCTTGGCCATCAGGCGCTCGTGCTCCTCGATCTCGTGGCGGTCGTGGACGTCGGTTACCACGCCGTCGAACCACAAGGGCTGACCCTGCTCGTCGAAATGCACCCGCGTGACATCCTCGAACCAGCGGTGCTCGCCGTCGGCCATGCGCAGGCGGTACTCCTGGCGATACTGCTCGGATCCGCGGGCCACGTGGTCCGCGACCTCGCGTTCGACGACCGGCAGATCGTCGGGATGGATGATGTCGGCGAAGCGGATCTCGCGCGTATCCCACTGCTCGACGGCATAGCCCCACTGCTCGATGTTGTCCGAGACGTAGTCGGCCGGCCAGCCGGGCTCGGGCAGCCAGCGGAACAGCACCGCCGGGCTGGCGCGGACGGCCTCGCGGGCCTGTTCCAGGTCCTTGAGGCGGTCGAAGTGGTCCAGCGCGAAGGACAGGTCCGTGGCCAGGTCGTCGACCGTGGTGCGGATCGCCTCGTCGAAGAAGCCCGTGGACTCGGCGTAGAGGGCCATCGCGGCGACCACCTCGCCTCCCCGGTAGATCGGGAACGCGGCCACGGCATCCACGCCGGCCGCGTGGGCCGGTTCGTGCCAGACGGAGGTGTCGTCCTCGGTCTGGAAGTGATTGACCACCTCCAGCCGGCGGTTGCGCACCGCCCGCCCAACCGGGCCGGTGCCGGCCGGCTCGTCCGGATTGACGCTGACCTCGATCTTGTCGATGTAGCCGGTCGTGTCGCCGAAGCGCGCCACCGGCACGACCGCGCCGGTGTCCGGGTCGATCCGCCCGACCCAGGCGAATGCCAGGTGGCCGTGTTCGACGGCCACCTGGCAGACGGTGGCGAACAGCTCGTCGGCCGTCCGGCAGCGGGTGATGGCCTGGTTGGTCTGGGAGAGGAAGTCGTAGAGGTCCTTCTGGCGTTGCAGTGCCAGGTGGGCCTGCCGGCGTTCGGTGACGTCCTCGGCGGTGGCGACCAGGTATTCCGCCTCGCCGCTCTCGGTACGGGTGACGCGGACGTCGAACTGGATCCAGGCCTGCTCGCCGTCCGGACGGACGAGGGTGTATTCATGCCGGTACTGTTCCCGCTGTCCGGCGACCAGTTCCTGCCGCGCCGCCGCCTCGTCGGGGCCCTCGGCATGCTGCAGCAGCTCGGACCAGCGCTTGCCGGTGAGTGTCCTGCCGGAGTGGCCGAGCATTTCCGCCATGCGCGGGTTGGCCTGCAGGATGCGCCCGCTGTTCGGCGAGGTGACGGCCATGCCGACGAACGGCATGTCGTAGAAGATCCGCAACAGGCGATCCTGTTCCGCGGTACGGGCGAGCAGCTGGAGCGACTCGCTCTCGCGGGTGCGCCGCCAGAGCAGCAGCAGGGCCATCGCCATGACCGTCAGCAGGAAGAAGGCGACCAGGGCCAGCAGCGTCAGGGCCTGGCGCAACGGGGCGAGGGCCTCGTCGCGTTCGATGATCGAGGCGATCCGCCAGTTCGTGCCGGGGACCGGCCGGGCGGCACCGATGACCGCCGCGCCGGTCTCGTCCACGCCCTCGAATCGCCGCGTCTCGGCGCCGGCAGCGAAGTCCGACGGGTCGAACACGCTCTCGTCCCAGGGCCGCCTCGGCCACGCGGTGCCCGGTTCGTCGGTCTCCCCGGGCGTGAGGAGCAGGACGTGCTCGTCCTCGGCCTTGGCCAGGAACGTGCGGGCGGTGAGATGGCCGCTGACCGACCGGTGCACCAGCGGCAGGATCGTGCGTTCCGGGTTCGAGCGCATCAGCACCCAGGCATGCTGCCGTCCATCCTGCGGGGTGGTCAGCGGTATCGGTACCAGCCAGTCCATGTGCGGGTGGTCATGGCTGTCGACTTCCAGGGGCAGGCGAACGATGTCCCCGTCGCTGCGCTCCAGGCGGGCTTGCAGCGTGGCGGGGATAGTCTCGATGCCGCGGTTGAGCAACGGCGTCCCGTCGGGGGCGAACAGGGCCAGGCCCTCGTAGCGGTAGGCCTCGGTCATGGCGGAGAACAGGTTGACCAGTTCCTCGCGGGCCGCAGCCGCCCGATCCTCGTCTCCGGAAACGACCCGCTCGACCTCGCGGATGAAGTCGTTCGACTTCTGCAGTACCCGCCCGTCGCCGATGCGTTCATCGAGCCAGATGGACAGCTGGTCCGCCTTGAGCGAGGCGATGGCGGCCAGCTGGGTCTTGTTGCTGTCGATGATCGCCGGCGCGCGGTTGAGGTACACCCCGGCGACGATGGTGCCCACCACGGCCACGTTGGCGAGAAACACCGCCAGGTGAACAGAAATCCGGGGGCGTCGGCGGGACGGCCGGGCCACGGTCGACCGGGGGGTGGCACCGGGCAGCAGCCAGCGCAGCATCAGGTAGAGAAGCAGGCCGGTGACCCCGACGAACGCCAGTCCCTTGAGCAGGCCGAAGCGTGCCAGCTGGTCGGGCTCGATCAGCGCTTCCAGCAGCCAGTCCGAGAACAGGATCCACAGGCCGGCGTAGAGGACGTACAGCAGGGTGATCGTCAGCGGTGAAGCCGAGCCTCGGCGCGTCGGGTGCTGGGGTTGTTCGTCGCGCGCCTTCATGGGGTGGCCGATTGTCTGCACTCGGGTTGCTTCGGGATCACCGGTCGGCCGGGTCGTGCTGCCGACAGGTTGGATGCTGGCTGTGGCATGCCGGCCCGGCCCGAAAGAATGGTCCAATCAGCGTTCGAAGTCCAGTTGCCCCGACGCCTCCGGGGCCTCCAGCGCCAGCGGGTCGAGCAGCAGTTCGCGGGCGTTTTCCCGGGCGATCCGCCGGGCCACCGACGGCGGCAGCTGGTCGAGCCACTGCCGGATGGTGCGCGCGGCGTCGTCGAACCGCTGCCACCGCTTGAGGCTGTAGGTGTCCACGCCGACGACGAAGCGATTGGGGTGGTCGACGAACAGCGCCCGCCACTCCGGGAGGAGGTCGCCGTCGGCATCGAGGAAGCGCTCGTCCCGGACCGAGGTATCGATGAACAGCCCGTGCGGGTGCCGGGCCAGGGCGGCGCGCAGCACCGTGGGATCGGGCTGGTCACCGAGGTGGGCCCAGAGCACCTGCGAGTCGGGTTCGATGGCGAAGATCCGGTCGATCACGGCCAGGTCGCCGTGGATCATCAGTACGAGATGCCGCTCGGCGGCGATCTCGACCAGCCGCTCGAGCACGGGGCTGTCCCGGTCGGAAGCGAAGATGTGCAGCTCCCCGATGCCGCGCCAGTCTCCCTCCTCCAGCCAGGCCTCCACGCGGTCCGGCAGGGTCTCGTCGTGCATCCAGGCCGGCTTGTCGGCCGCGTCCCGGTAGACGCCGAGAAAGGGGACGATCCGTTCGGGAGCCAGTTCGTGGAGGACCCGGGTGTTCTCCGGCGGGGTGCTGGTGACCACCGCGTGCTCGATGCCGTTTTCCTCGAGGGTGGCGAGGATCGCCTCCGGCGGGATCTCGGCGCGCTGGTCGGCCTGGTAGTGCAGGTGGGCGTCGAACAGCGGGGTCTGCGCCGTCACGGGCAGGGCGGCGGCGAGCAGCAGGATCGCGGCCAGTCGTTCAGTCGTCGTCCGAATCGGCATGGTCATGCGCCTTGCCCCGGGGGAACAGTACCAGGTGGGTGAATGCCGGGCGCAGGTTGACGCGCACGCCCGGCGCGTAGTGATCGTGGCTGGGGGCCAGGCTCAGCAGGCGGGTGCCGCCGGGCAGACGGAGGGTGTAGAGGAAGTTCGCGCCGCGGAAGACGCGCTCCTCGATTTCGGCCACCCCGATGCCATCGGCGTCGATGATCACGTCATCCGGGCGCACCAGCACGTCGACCTCCGTGCCGGGGGGGTATTCGTGGGAGACCTGCCCTTCCAGCAGCCCCAGTTCGGTCTTCACGCGGCCGGGGCCCACCATGGTGCCGCCGATGCGGGTGCCCTGGCCGATGAAGTCGGCCACGAAGGGGGTCTCGGGGCGGTGGTAGAGGTTGTAGGCCGTGTCCCACTGGTGCAGGCGCCCGGCCTGCATCACGCCGACGATGTCGGCCATGGCGAAGGCCTCGGCCTGGTCGTGGGTGACCAGCAGGGCGGTGGTTTCCGCCTCGCGCAGGATGTCGCGCAGTTCGCGCGGCAGGGTGTCGCGCAGTTCCACGTCCAGGCTGGAGAACGGCTCGTCGAGCAGCAGGATCTCGGGTTTCGGCGCCAGGGCCCGGGCGATGGCGACGCGCTGCTGCTGTCCGCCGGACAGGTGGTGCGGGTAGCGGCTGCCCATGCCGGGCAGGCCGACGAGGTCCAGCAGTTCGGCAATGCGCTTGCGGCGGGCGTCGACCGGCTTCTTCGGCAGCCCGAAGCCGATGTTGTCCGCCACGGTCAGGTGGGGGAACAGGGCCAGGTCCTGGAAGATCATGCCGACGCGGCGCTGCTCGGGCGGGTGCCCCCAGCCGGCCCCGGCCACCGTGTCGCCGTGCAAGCGCACCACGCCCGCGCTGGGTGATTCGAAGCCGGCGACCGTGCGCAGGATCGAGGTCTTGCCGCAGCCGGACGGCCCCAGCAGGCAGCCGATCACGCCGGACGGCAGCTTCAGGCTGACGTCCTCGACGGCGATGGTGTCACCGAAGCGCACCGTCAGGTCGACCAGGCTCAGGCGCTCGCTCACGATGCCGGTGCCTCCGCACGGGCGGCCGTTGCGGCTGACCGGCTACTCACTGTCGACCTCTCGGCTGTTGGCTGTGCCTTCATGTCCTCTCGCGCGGGTGATCGAACGGCTGACCAGGATGACCGGGATCAGGCCGGCGGCCACGATGGCCAGTGCCGGCAGGGCCGCGTCCCGCAGCCGTTCGTCGGAGGCCAGTTCGAATGCCCTGACCGCCAGCGTGTTGAAATCGAATGGCCGCAGCACCAGGGTCGCCGGCAGCTCCTTGAGCACGTCGACGAACACCAGCAGGGCGGCGGTGAGAAGACTGCCACGAATCAGCGGGATATGCACCCGCCACAACGTGCGCCCGGCATTGGCACCCATCGAGCGGGCCGCGTCGTCCATGCTTGGGCGCACGCGGCCGAGGCCGGCCTCGACGGTGTTGAGGCTCACGGCGAGGAACCGCACCAGGTAGGCGAACACCAGCGCGGCGAGCGTGCCCGAGAGCAGCAGGCCGCTGGAGACGCCGAACTCCTCGCGCAGCCAGCCGTCGAGGGTGTTGTCGAAGGCGGCGAACGGGATGATCACGCCCACGGCGATCACCGTGCCCGGCACGGCGTAGCCCATGCCGGCGATGCGGTTGATGGTGAAGGTCAGCCGCCCGGGCACCAGCCGGTGACCGTAGGCGAGGAACAGCGCCAGCAGCAGGGCGAGTATCGCGGTCAGCCCGGCCAGCCCCACCGAACGCGACACCAGCACCGCGAACTCGCCCAGATCCCGCGTGGGGGTCACTTCCAGGCTCCATGCCAGCAACTGTCCCGAGGGGACGAGAAAGCCCAGCGCCAGCGGCAGGCTGCAGGCGATGATGGCCAGCGTCGCCGCGCCGCGGCCCAGCCGGAACGACGGGCGGGCCTGCCAGTGACCGTGGTGGTGATAGCGGGCCTGCCGACGGGACAGTCGCTCGATGATGATCACGGTGAAGATGAACGTCAGCAGCAGCGCGGAGAGCTGCGCGGCGGCCATGGTGTCGTCGAGGCCGAACCAGGTGCGGAAGATGCCCGTGGTCAGCGTCGGGATGCCGAAGTACTGCACCGTGCCGTAGTCGGCCAGCGTCTCCATGATCGCCAGCGACAGCCCGGCGACGATCGACGGGCGCGCCAGCGGCAGGGCGACCCGCCGGAACATCTGCCAGGGGTTGAGCCCCAGCGAGCGCGCCACGTTGAGCGCGCTGGCCGACTGCTCGAGAAAGGCCGCCCGCGTGAGCATGTAGACGTAAGGGTAGAGCACCAGCGTGAGCATCACGATGGCCCCGCCCAGCGAGCGCACCTCGGGGAACGGGTAGTCGCCCACCGACCAGCCGGTCAGGGCCCGCAGGCCCGACTGCACCGGCCCGGCCACGTCCAGCAGCCCGGTATAGGTGTAGGCGATGATGTAGGCCGGCATGGCCAGTGGCAGCAGCAGCGCCCACTCGAAGAACCGCCGACCCGGGAATTCGCACACCGACAACAGCCAGGCCGTGCCGGTGCCGAGGATGAAGGTGCCGAACCCGACACCAATCGCCAGCAGGGCGGAATTGATGACGTAGTCGGCCAGCACCGTGTCGGCCAGGTGCGACCAGGCCGACTTGTCCGGCCAGAACACGGACGCGACGATCACCGCGAGCGGCAGGGCCAGCAGCGCGGTGATCAGGATCATGGCCCCCTTCCACGCAGACAAGCCGCCCGCCCCTCTCGGGACGGCCGGCTTGTCGATCAGGACGGTGGGCTGCGTGTCCTGGCTTACTGCCATCCGGCCCGGTCCATCAGCCTCACGGCATCCGGGTTGAGCTCACCGAGCTTCGACAGGTTGAGGTCGTCGGCCTTGAAGTCGCCCCACTCCTCCAGCGTTTCGGAGGCGGGGACGCCCGGGCGGACCGGGAACTCGTTGTTGACCTGGGCGTACCACTCCTGCGATTCCTCGGTGGTCAGGAACTCGAGCAGCTCGGTGACCGCCTCGGTCTTGTCGCTCGCCGCGACCATGCCGGCGCCGGAGACGTTGACGTGCGCACCGCGCTCGTCCTGGTTCGGCCAGACGAGGCGCACGGCGTTGGCCGCTTCGCGCTCGCTGTCGCTGCCGTTCTGCATGGCGCCGTAGTAGTAGGTGTTCGCCACGGCGATGTCGCACTCGCCGGCATGCACGGCGCTGATCTGGTCACGATCGCCGCCCTGCGGCTTGCGCGCCAGGTTGTCGACCAGGCCTTCGGCCCATTCCTCGGTCCATTCCTCGCCGTGCTCGGCGATCAGGGAGGCGACCAGCGACTGGTTGTAGACGTTGTCCGAAGAGCGGATGCAGACCTTGCCCTTGAACTTCGGGTCGGCCAGGTCGGCGTAGCTGGTGATCTCGCCGTCCTCGACGCGCTCCTTGTGCGTGAAGATCACGCGGGCGCGCTGCGACAGGCCGAACCACTGGTCATCCACGTCGCGCAGGTTGCTCGGGATGTTGTCACGCAGGGTGTCGGAGTCGATCGGCTGGAACACGCCCGACTCCTTGGCGCGCTGCAGGTTGCCGGCATCGACGGTGATCAGCACGTCGGCCGGGGTATTGCGGCCTTCGCTCTCCAGCCGGGAGAGCAGGGTGCCGGCGCCGGCGGTCAGCAGCTTGACCTCGATGCCGGTCTCCTCGGTGAAGCGATCCAGCAGCGGCGCGATCAGGTCTTCCTTGCGCGCGGAATACACATTGAGGGTGGTTTCGCCTTCCTCGGCCGCGGTGTCGCCGTTCTGGTCGGCGTTGTCACTGCAGCCGGCAAGGCCCAGGCCGGCGGTCGCGAGGGCCAGGGCGGCCAGCGGGATGAATCGGGACATGATCGAGACCTCTTGGTTCTTGAAGAAGAGCGGTTTGACCGCTTGTGTTCTGACGTTCTTGACGTGTTGCATCGATCGGAAGCGGAGTCACGATAGCCAAGGTTTTTTTCTCTGTCAAATGAGAATCATTCCTAGTCCAACTTCGATTGATATCCGAGTCTGTCGCTGGGACTCGCTGCACGAATCCCGCCCCGCATCGTGCGGCACGCGGCGGCGAGCGAGCTCACGTCGCCACCTGGCTTGCGCCCCCGGTCGGCAGGCCGTGGTCCCAGTACGGCTCTCCGGCGAAGCGCTGGACAAGGAAGTCGATGAACGCACGCACCCGCGCCGAGAGATGGCGGGTCTGCGGATAGACGGCATAGGCACCGATCTCCGGCCAGGGCACGTCGGTGAGGATGGGCACCAGCCGGCCGTCGGTGACCGCGCGGTGCAAGAGGAAGGTCGGCTCGATCACGATGCCCGCGCCGCGGATGGCCGCCTCGCGCAGGAAATCGCCGTTGTTGACCCGCAGCCGGCGCCGCCCCTGCACCGGCTGCCAGCGTCCCTGGGCATCGGTGTAGCCCCAGACGCGGGTTTCCGGGACGTTGCTGTAGATCAGGCAGTCGTGGTCGGCCAGATCGGCCGGGTGCCGCGGGGTGCCGTGACGGGCGAGGTAGTCCGGGCTGGCCACCGCGATGTTGCGGATCGGCGCGAGCTTGCGGGCGATCAGGGTGGAGTCCGGCAGGCTGGCCAGTCGGATCCCGAGGTCGTAACCGTCGGCGACCAGGTCGACCTCGTGGTCGTCGAGGTCGAGATCGAAGCTCACCCCGGGGTGGGCGTTCATGAACGCGGTGATCGCCGGTTGCAGGTGCATCAGGCCGAAGGAGAGCGGTGCGGCGATGCGCAGCACGCCGGAGAGCTCGCCGTGTTCGCGGGTGACCGCCTCCTCGGCCTCGTCCAGGTCGGCCAGCAGGCGCGCGGCTCGGTGGTAGAACGCCTCGCCCGACGGGGTGAGCGCCAGGTGGCGGGTGGTGCGATGCACCAGTTCCACGCCGAGATGGTTTTCCAGTTCCCGCAGCCGCCGACTGACCGCCGACTTGGCGATGCCCAGCCGCTCGGCCGCCGCGCTGATCGTGCCGGTATCCGCCACGCAGGTGAAAGTGGCCAGCGCCGTGAATCGGTCCA
>NZ_JBKGYT010000043.1:0-15876 GCF_046545975.1 Guyparkeria sp.
GAGCGGAAGGAGGGCGGAGCGATCAGGTCGAATTCGGGGATGTCGACCCGGAACACGGTGCCCGCGTCGCTGCGAAAGCCATAGTCCCCGCGCATCCGGCCGGCCGGGGCCTCGATGATGGCCCCGGAGCGGTAGGAATAGCTCTCGCCGGGCGCCAGCCGGGGGTTCTCGCCCACGACGCCCTCGCCGCGCACCTCCTTGATGACGCCGTTGCCATGGTCGATTACCCAGTGCCGGTCGGTGAGCGTGACCGGCAGTGCCCCGTGGTTCTCGATCGTGATCTCGTAGCCGAAGGCATACCGGCCCATGCTCGCGTCACTGTGCTCGGGGACGAACACCACCCGGGCGCGGATGGCGATGTCCCGCTCCCGCTCGCGCGCCTCGGTGTTCATGCGCTGAAACTGCCCCGGTCGACGAACCAGTCCGTGGGGCGGGCGGCGGCCAGCCACTCGGCCGGCCGGTCGGTGCAGCCCTCCCGGATGCGGGCCAGTGCCGGGCGCTTTTCCGCGCCGATCACGAGGAAGACCACGTCGCGGGCTTGTTCGAAGACCGGGAACGTCAGTGTCAGCCGGTGGCAATGCAGCTTTTCCACCGGGTTGACCGTCACCAGGCGGTTGCGTTCGTGGAGTGCCGGCGTGTCCGGGAACAACGAGGCGAAGTGGCCGTCCTCGCCCATGCCCAGAAGGGTGATGTCGAAGCGCGGCACGGCACTGGCAGCCCAGCGGCGCAGGGTGGCCTCGTAGGAGCGGGCATCCCGTTCCGGGTCGCGCTGATGGTCCGAGACCATCGGGAAGGTATGGTGCGGCGGGATGCGCAGCGGTTCGAAGAGTGCCTGCCGCGCCATCAGGAAGTTGCTCTTGGGGTGGTCTTGGGGCACGTTGCGCTCGTCGCCGAAGTAGAACTCCACCCGGTCCCAGGCGACGGCGTCACGGAAGCGTTCGGCCAGTGTCAGGTACAGGCGCCTGGGGGTGCTGCCACCGGCCAGGGCGATCCGTGCCACGCCGCGTTCCCGGATGGCCAGCGCCAGCCGCTCGGCCAGGAAGGCTGCGCAGGCGTTGAAGGTCTGTGCCGCCGTCTCGCTGCAATGGAATTCGGGTGTGGAGGGCATGACCGTTCGCGAGCCTGTCCGGATGGTGACTGGCGGGGCCGGGGCCCCGTTTGAGTCCGATGCCCGCTTGGGGCCGTCTCGGGTATTCAGTCGGTCGACTCGAGCCGCCTGGCCAGCGTCAGAAAGGCGGGGATGTCCAGCGCCTGGGCGCGCAGCGAGGGGTCGATACCCGACGCTTCAATTGTTGACGCTGACATGAGGGGTTTCAAGTTGTTGCGCAGGGTCTTTCGCCGCTGGGTAAATGCCGCCGTGACCAGCCGCTCGAAGCGGGCCCGTTCCTCCGGCGGGACGAGCGACTCGGCGCGCGGGGTGATGCGGATGACGCTCGAGTCGACCTTGGGGGGCGGGTTGAATGCCTCCGGGGGAACGTCGAACAGGTGTTCCACCCGGGCCCGGGCGTTCACCAGCACGCTCAGTCGCCCGTAGGCCGAGTCGTTCGGTTCGGCGGCCAGCCGGCCGGCCACCTCCTTCTGCACCATGAACACCATCTCGCCGATGAGCGTCGCCTGCTCGAGCAGGCGCGTGATCAGCGCCGTGGCGATGTTGTAGGGCAGGTTGCCGACGACGGTCAGCGGCGGGTGCAGGTCCTCGGCCTCGGCCAGGGCGGCCAGGTCCAGGCGCAGGGCGTCCTGTCCCACCAGGCTCACCTGCCGGCCGAGGGAGGCGGCGTCCAGTGTCACCTGCAGGTGCCGGATCACGTCGCGGTCGAGCTCGATCGCGACCACCCGACCGTGGCGCCGAGCCAGGGGCAGGGTCATCGCCCCCAGCCCGGGCCCGATCTCGACGACTTCCTCACCGTCCGGGATCGCGGCGAGGATGCGCTCGATCACGCCGTGATCGACCAGGAAATTCTGGCCGAAGCGTTTGCGGGCCCGGTGGCCGTCCTGGATGCCTTTGCCGGGCATGCTCAGGCGGCCCTCCGTTCGGCCAGTTCGCCGGCCAGCGTGATCGCCGCGGCCAGCGAGCCGTGCTCGGCGCGACCGGTGCCGGCCAGGTCCAGGGCCGTGCCATGGTCCACCGAGGTGCGGATGATCGGCAGTCCCAGGGTGACGTTCACCGCTCGGCCGAAACCGGCGTACTTGAGTACGGGCAGCCCCTGGTCGTGGTACATCGCCAGCACGGCGTCGGCGTGGTCGAGGTGGCGGGGGGTGAACAGGGTGTCCGCCGGCAGGGGACCGATCGCCTGGATGCCCCGGGCCCGCACCGCCTCCAGTGCCGGCCCGATGATGCGGATCTCCTCGTCGCCCAGATGGCCGGACTCGCCTGCATGCGGGTTCAGGCCGGCCACCAGGATCCGCGGCTGCGGCTTGCCCAGCCAGTCGACCATCGCCCGGTGCAGGATGTCGAGCACGGTGGTCAGCACCTCGCCGGTGATCGCGTGCGGCACGTCGGCCAGCGGCAGGTGGGTGGTGGCGAGGGCCACGCGCAGCTCGCCGGCCACCAGCATCATCACCGGATGGCCGCCCACCCGGTCGGCGAGGTATTCCGTGTGCCCGGTGAACGCCACGCCCGCGTCGTTGATCACGCCCTTGTGCAGCGGGGCGGTCACGACCGCGTCGTAGAGCCCCGTGGTGCAGCCGTCAGCCGCGTGGTCGAGCAGGCCGAGCACGTGGCGGGCGTTGGCCGGGTCCAGGCGGCCGGGCGTGACCGGCGCGGAAGCAGGCAGGTGCCGGAAGCAGAAACCCGGCACCGGGGCGGCGGGCCTGTCCGGCGTGGCCTCCGGCCAGTCGAAGGGCAGGCCGAGGGCGTCGGCCCGCGCGGCGAAGACCGCCCGGTCGCCGAGCACGACCAGTTCGGCCGGCGGCACGAAGGCCGGGTCGGTGGAGAGGGCGAGCAGCAGGTCCGGCCCGATGCCGGACGGTTCACCGCTGGTTATTGCCAATCGCACGCTGGCCACTCGCATCGTTGACGGTGTCGGACAGGCGATTCTCGATGTACGCCTCCGAGCGCAGGCGGCGGGTGTACTTGGTCAGTTCCTCGTCGGCGCGGCGTTCGCCGATGGCGTTGCGCGCCTGGTTGCGCAGGTCCTCGCCCGAGATGTCACGAACGCGGCGGTCGTTGACGCGCAGGAAGTGGAAGCCGAACTGGCTCTCGAACACCGGGCTGATCTCGTCCCGGTCAACCGACTGCATCATCTCGGCGAAGGCCGGGTCGAGCTCCTCGGGATTGCTCCAGCCGAGGTCACCGCCGCGCTGTGCCGAGCCCGGGTCGTCGGAGAACTCCTGGGCGACCTCGCCGAAGGTTGCCTCACCATCGATCACCCGCTGGCGCAGCCGCTCGGCCAGTTCGCGGGTGGCCTCGGGGTCACGGTCGCCCTGCGGCCGAAGCAGCACATGGTCGGTCCGGTATTCGGTCACCGACGCGCCGCCGGTAACGGTGCGCGTGTCGACGACCTTGACGATGTGAAAGCCGTTGGGACTGCGCACGATCTCGCTGACCTCCCCGGCCTCCAGGTCCTGGACCACGGGCAGGAACAGGCTCGGGATCCGGCCGGCATCGCGCCAGCCGATGTCGCCGCCCTCGTCAGCGTCCAGTGCATCGGAGCGCTCGGCGGATACCTTGGCGAAGTCCGCGCCGTCGGCGAGGTTTTCACGGATGTCCTCGGCGCGTTCGCGCGCCTCCTCGACCGCCTCGGGCGAGGCATTCTCGGGCACGGCCACGAGGATCTGTGCCAGGCGGTACTCCGTCTGGTCGGCGGATGCCCCGGTGCGCTGTTCGATCCAGGCGTCGATGTCGCGGTCGCTGACGTTGATCTGGCTGTAGACCTCGCGCTTCTGCAGTTCCTCGAGCATCATCTGCTCGCGGATGCCGTCGCGGAAACCGGCCCAGTCCTGGCCGCGGCCGACCACGGCATCGCGCAGCTGGGACAGGGTCAGCCCGTTGCGCTGCGCGATGCCGTTCAGTGCCTCGTTCAGGCGGGTGTCGTCGATCTGGATGCCGACCTTGTCGGCCCGCTCGAGCATGGCCGCCTCCGTGATCATCCGGTCGAGCACGCGCTCGGCCAGGCGTTCGCGGTCGGCCGGGCTCATGGACGCGAGGTCCACCTGGTCGCCCAGCTGCATGATCTCCGCCTCCATTTCACGCTGGGTGATCACGCGGTCGTCGACCACGGCAACGATCCGGTCCAGCGCCTGAAAGCCTTCCATGCCCTGTGCCAGGGCGGGGGCCGCCGGGACGAAGGCGAGGACCAGGCCGGCCAGCGCGGCCAGGGGCGAGCGGAGGAATGCGGGGGTCGGGACGTGCAGGAAATGCATGAATGGTCTCGCTTTGCGCACGGTTTTTGTAAACGGTTCGTGATTGTCGGCCGATCATAACGTATCAACCGGCGGTTGACCGTCCGGGAGTCTCGTGTCGAACCTCGCCGGAGGCTTTTTCAGGGCTGGAAGCCCAGGATCTCGTCCCTGAACTGGTTGCCGCCGACGCCCCCCAGTCCCTTCAGCTCGATCTGGAAGACGACGGCGTTGGAGTACTCGGCATCCTCGCCGAGGTCGATGCCCGCCTCGGGGCGGACGATGTATCGCTTGAGCGCCAGTCGCGCCGACCAGCAGCACGACTCGTAGCCGACCCCCAGCAGTGACTGGACCACCTGTTCGGAGTCGAAGTCGTAGCCCACCCGGCCGAGCATCGACCAGCGGCGCGACAGCGGCCAGGCGAACGAGACGTCGCCCTGCTTGTAGTCGGGATCGGTCTCGTCGATCCCGGTGCGGGTGAAGTAGGACAGATTGAGGATGCGATTGTTCTCGCCACGGTAACCCAGCCGCGTCTGCGAGCGGGCCAGTTCCTCGCGGTCGGTGTCGTACTCGGCGGTGAACGAGCCGCTCCAGTGCTGCGTGACGTCGCTGTAGACCTCGGCGAGCACGGTCGAGCCGCCCTGCTCCTCGTAGGAGGCGGTGTGGCCGGGACGCAGGGTGGTCCTCGAGTCCTCGAAGCGGTAGCGCTGCGCGGCGCGCAGCGACAGCGGCACGGTGCCCTTATGCGTGTCGAGCAGGGACCAGGACAGGCCGTAGGTCAGCGCGTTCTCGTCGGCGACCCGGTCGCCACCGGAGTAGCGGTTTGGGCGGAACAGCTCGCTGTAGCTCAGCGTGGTCGGGCCGGTGTCGAACAGCGGGATGTCGTCCTGGTCGCGGTAGGGCACGTACAGGTAGTACATCCGCGGCTCGAGCAGGGCGCGGTAGCGACCGGTCTCGCCGTAGCCGCGCTCCAGGAACAGGCTGCCGTCGAGGCTCGAGATCGGCACCGTCCGCGTCGCCCCGGTGTCGTACCGGTCGGCATTCGGCGCCATCTGTTCGTCGAGGTGATAGCTGGTCGCATCGAGCGTGACGTCGGGGTGCAGCCGGTACCAGGTGTCGGAAAACGTCTGGCCGAGGCCGACGGCCGCGTGGGCCCGGTCGCCGACGATGCGTTCGTCCGACGGGTGGGCAAACCGGGTCACGTCGCCACGCAGGTGCAGGCTCGGGGCCACGTGCTCGCCCCATTCGCCCAGCCCGAAGCGGTTGCTGGCCGTCAGTCGCGGCATGATCCGGTAGGGGTGTTGCCGCTCGGTCAGGTCCGGGTCGATGGTCTGGTAGCGCCGGGCCTCGAGCCCCAGGTTCCAGCCCCCGCCGGGGCGGGCGTTGATGCGCACGTCGCTCTTCAGGTGACTGCTCGTCGATTGCTCCAGGCCGGTGGAGAAGTCCTGGAAGAGCCGGTCGTCCGAGACGTGGTTGATGTCGGCCCGGTAGTCGAGGTCCGGGTTGACCCGACCGCTGCTGTCGATGCCGAGTGACCAGCGGGACCCGCCGTCCACGCGATCATCGGGCAGGTAGAAGAAGTCGACCTGGTCGCGGCCGCGGTCCTGCTCGCCGAACCGGTGCAGCCAGCGGACCTGCCCGCCCAGCCCCAGCCCTCGCCGGGTGAGGATCGTCGGCGTGAGGGTGGCGTCGACGTTGGGCGCGATGTTCCAGTAGTACGGCTGGGCGTACTCGAAACCGCCCTCGGTGCTGTTGCCGAAGGTCGGGTAAAGGAACCCCGACTGGCGGCGGTCGTCGATCGGGAAGCTGACGTAGGGCGTGTAGAACACCGGCACGCCGCCGGCGTGCAGGGTCGTGTGCCAGGCCTCGCCGCGGCCGGACTCGCGGTCAAGGTCGACCTCGCGGGCCCGGAACTCCCAGTCGCGCTTTTCCGCCGGGCAGGTGGAGAAGCTGGCCTGCTCGAACCGGTAGTACTCGCGGTCGCGCTGCATGACCGTGTCCGCCACCCCGGAGAGGTGGCGACTCTCGATCCAGTAGCGGGCGCGCTCCAGTTGGCCGGCATCCGTGTCGAGGTTGAGTTCGCCACGTTCGGCCCGGACGGCCATGTCGGCCGTCTGCAGCCAGAGCGAACCCTCGCCGCTCACCACGGCCTCGGGCGACTGCCGGTAGGTGAGGGTGTCGCCGAGGATCCGCCGCCCCGGCTCCTCGACCACGGCACTGCCCGAGAGGGTAATCAACCCGTCGCGGCCGTAACTGGCGCTGTCGGCCGCGGCTCGGCCCGGGGCGCCTGCCTCGAGCGGGGTGTAGTCGGGGCGTTCGGGGCCGAAGGCCGGGCACAGGGCGAACGGGCCCGGTTCCTGGGCATGGACCGGCAGCGAGGCGCCGGCCATGGCGGTCAGGCCGGTCGCGATGGCAGCCGCCAGGCGTGTCTTCCCTGACCTCACCCGAGGCGATCCTCAGCGCTTGCCGGGGGCGATGGGGTCGAGGAGGCGGCGGAAGTCCGCGGCGATCTCCTCGATGTCACGCTCGCCGTCGACGCGCTCCAGGCGGCCGTCGCGCTCGTAGTACTCGATCAGCGGGGCGGTCTGTTCCTGGAAAACCTCGAGGCGGCGGCGCACGGTTTCCTCGTTGTCGTCGCCGCGCTGCACCAGTTCGTGCTCGCAGTGGTCGCACTGGTGATCGGAATCCGGCGGGTTGGTGTAGCGGTTGAAGACCGCGCCGCACTCCGTGCAGGTCATCCGACCGGTCAGCCGCTTCATCAGCTTGTCCAGCGGCACGTCCAGCAGGATGCTCATCTCCAGCGGGCGTTCCAGCTCCGCGAGCATCGTGTCGAGCGCCTCGGCCTGGGCAATGTTGCGCGGAAAGCCGTCGAGGATGAAGCCGCGTTCGGTGTCCGGCTGGTCCAGCCGCTCGCGGATCATGCCCAGCACGATGTCGTCGCTGACCAGCTGGCCCTCGTCCATGGCCGCCTTGGCCTTCTTGCCCAGCTCGGTGCCGGCGGCCACGGCGGCGCGCAGGAGATCGCCGGTGGAGATCTGCGGCACCTGGTAGTGTTCGACCAGGCGTGCCGCCTGTGTGCCCTTGCCCGAACCCGGGGCGCCCAAAAGTACGATTCGCATGGTTTTCAAGATCGCGTTTGCTGTGGGTTTGGCCAGTCCGGCATGTCACCGGGGCGAGGTTGAAACCGGGGCTCCGGTCAACCGGCGAAAAACGGTATCATAACGAAAACGTCGCGGCTTGCCTTGGCATGTCGCGTTTTCGTGCGTTCGTTCGCAAATCGTCTGCAATCAATTCGAGGCTGATTCCATGGACCTGTCGAAGATCCCCGCTGGCAAGAACCCCCCGGAAGACATCAACGTCGTCATCGAGATCCCCGTGCAGGGCGTCCCGGTCAAGTACGAACTCGACAAGGACTCCGGCGCGCTGCTGGTCGACCGATTCATGGCCACCTCGATGTACTACCCGACCAACTACGGCTTCATTCCGCAGACGCTCTCCGACGACGGCGACCCGGTCGACGTGATGCTGGTCGCGCCGCTGCCGCTGCAGCCCGGCTCGGTCATCCGCGCCCGTCCTGTGGGCATGCTCGAGATGACCGACGAGTCGGGCATCGACGCCAAGATCATCGCGGTGCCGCACGACAAGCTCACCCCGCACTACCACGACGTGCAGAAGGTCGACGACCTGCCGGGCTTCCTGCTCGAGCAGATCCAGCACTTCTTCGAGCAGTACAAGGCCCTCGAGCCGGGCAAGTGGGTCGAGTGCAAGGGCTTTGCCGACAAGGCGGCCGCCTGCAAGGAGATCGAGGACTCGATCGCGCGCTTCGAGGCCGAGTGATCGTCTCGCCCCGGGCGCTTGTCCGGGAATGTCGTGCCGTGACGGAGCACCTGCGACAGGCGGGTCGGCGGCCTGCCGCGCCGGGCGACGCCCGCTTCCCCTACGTTGATCCGAGGCCTTCCGGCCTTTCCTGATGATGGTGACGACCGATGCTGGATCGGCAACCCGATCGCCTGCATGACCACGGCAGGGCGCGGCGCGTGTTTCGCATGCGCATCCTGCTCGGGGCGGCCGTCTCGCTGCTCGTGGTCTCCGTCCTCCTCGGACGGGCCGCCTGGCTTCAGATCACCCAGCACGACTACTACTCGGGCAAGGCCGAGGAGAACCGCACGCGCCTCGTGGTGCTGCCGCCCGAACGCGGGCGCATCTTCGATGCAAACGGGGAGGTGGTGGCCGACAACGTCGCGACCTACCAGGTGCAGATCACCCCGGAGCACAGCCAGGACGTACGGGCCGAGCTGGACATGCTCGCCCGGGTGCTCGATCTGGGTGCCGCCGAGGTGGAGGACCTTGCCGAGCGCATCCGCGTCGGTCGTCGCTTCGACCCCGTGCTGGTCAAGGCCGACCTCGACGAGGTCGAGCGTGCCCGCATCGCCCGGCTCAAGCCGTGGCTGCGCGGCACGGAAATCGTGTCCAGTCTCAAGCGCGTCTATCCCTACCGGGAATTGCTGGCCCACGTGGTCGGCTATGTGGGGCGCATCAACGCCGAGGACGTCAGGCGCATCGATGCGGATGCCTACCAGGGCACCCAGTACATGGGCAAGACGGGCATCGAGCGACAGTACGAGGATCGCCTGCATGGCATTCCCGGCTACCGGATCGTCGAGGTCGACGCCCTGGGTCGCGAACTCAAGGTGCTGGAGACCGTGCGCCCCACGCCCGGTCACGACCTGTCGCTGTCAATCGACGTCGGGCTGCAGGGCATCGCCTCGGCCGCGCTCGGGGAGTACGCCGGCGCGGTCGTTGCCGAGGATCCCCGTGACGGCGCGATCCGGGCGATGGTCTCGAGGCCCTCGTTCGATCCCAACCTGTTCGTCGACGGCATCGATCAGGACACCTACCGGGCGCTCAACGAAGACCCCGATCGGCCGCTCTACAACCGGGTGACCACGGCGGCCTATCCGCCGGGGTCAACCATCAAGCCGCTGATGGGCATTGTGGGCATGGAAGACGGGCTGATCGATCCGGACGAGCGCTTCTTCGCCGGTCCGTACTACCAGATTCCCGGCAACAAGCACCGCTATCGCGACTGGCGCAAGTGGGGGCACGGCTGGGTCGACTTCCAGGAATCGATATTTCGCTCGGTGGACGTCTACTACTACGACCTGGCCTATCGCATGGGGATCGACCGCATGCACGAGTTCCTGACGGATTTCGGCCTGGGACAGAAGACCGGCATCGACCTGCCCGGGGAACGGGCCGGGCTGATCCCCTCGCGGGACTGGAAACGCCGGGTGAAGGACGAGATCTGGTTCCCGGGCGAGACGGTGATCGCCGGGATCGGGCAGGGCTACATGCTGACCACGATCATGCAGCTCGCCGACATGACGGCCACGCTGGCGACATCGGGCACGCGCCACCGTCCCTGGCTGGTGACGGAAAATCGCGGCCTGCGCCCGCCCGTCGAGCTGAAGCGGACGGATGCCTGGCGCCGCGCCCGCGAGGCCATGCTGGCGGTGGTCGAGCACGAGCGCGGCACGGCGCACAAGATCGCCGCGCCGTACCCGATCGCCGGCAAGACCGGTACCGCCCAGGTGTTCTCGGTGGCCCAGGACGAGGAGTACGATGCCGAAGAGCTCGAGGGGCGGTTGCACGACCATGCCCTGTTCGTCGGCTTCGCGCCGTTCGACGACCCGGAGCTTTCGGTGGCGGTGATCGCCGAGCACGGCGGCAGCGGGTCGGGCACGGCCGCGCCGATCGCCCGCAAGGTGATGGATTTCTGGTTCGACGTGGAGCCGGACGCCGAGATCCAGCCCGAGTTTTCCGAGTACGGAGACTGACCATGGCCGGAGAACGCCTGCAGGCAGCGCGCTGGACCGAGCGTCTCGAGATGACGCTGCGCTCGATATTCAAGCTCGATCCGGTGCTGCTGTTCTTCGTCTGCCTGATCGCGACGATCGGGCTGGTGGCCGGGTATTCCGCCTCGGACCAGAGCAATCAGTGGGTCGAGCGCAGCGTGGTGCGCATGGGGCTCGGCTTCGGCCTGATGCTGGTGATCGCCCAGATCCCCCAGCGCTGGTTCTTCGCCACCGCGCCGTGGCTGTTCGCCATGGTGACCCTGATGCTGGTGGCCGTGTGGCTGGTCGGTGACATGGGCGGCGGGGCGAAGCGCTGGCTGGATCTCGGCGTGATCCGGTTCCAGCCCGCGGAACTGATGAAGGTGGTCATGCCCATGATGATCGCCTGGTTTCTCGCGCGACGCCCCCTGCCGCCACGCTTCGTCGACGTCATGCTCGCGATGCTGGCGGTGATGATCCCCACCGGCCTGATCATGGTCCAGCCCGACCTGGGGTCGGCCCTGCTGATCATGGCTTCGGGGCTGTTCGTGCTGTTCTTCGCCGGCCTGTCCTGGTGGTACATCGGCGGCTTCGTCGCGCTGGCCGCCTCCGCCATCCCGGTGATGTGGTTCTTCTTCATGCACGGCTACCAGAAGCAGCGCGTGCTGACACTGCTGGATCCCACGGCCGACCCGCTGGGCTCGGGCTATCACACCCTCCAGTCGATGATCGCGATCGGTTCGGGCGGCGTATGGGGGAAGGGCTGGCTGCAGGGGACCCAGTCCCATCTGGACTTTATCCCCGAGGGCACCACCGACTTCATTCTCGCGGTCTACGCTGAGGAGTTCGGCCTGGTGGGTCTGGCGGTCCTGTTCGCCCTGTACCTGGCGGTGATCTGGCGGGGGCTGTGGATTGCCGAGCACGCCGAGTCGGTGCAGGGGCGCCTGCTGGCCGCGTCGATCTCCATGACCTTCATGGTCTACGTGCTGGTGAATGCCGGCATGGTGCTGGGTCTGCTGCCGGTGGTCGGCGCCCCCCTGCCGTTGCTGAGCTACGGCGGCACGGCGCTGGTGACCATCATGGTGGGTTTGGGTATGCTGATGAGCATCCGCACGCAACGCAGCTTCCTGGGGCACGATCGCTGATGAACAAGGTACTGGCAGGGGTTGTCCGGGGCGCTCGACGAGCGGGCGCCGCGGCTCTGGTGGCGACTCTCGTGGCGGCAAGCCCCGGCGTGCTCGCCACCGCCGATGACGATTACCTGGAGCGCGACGATGTGCGCGCCTTCATCGACCGGGCGGTGTCGGAGACCGGGGCGCCGCGGGAGGACGTGGAGCGGTGGATCGGCTCGGCCGAGCACCAGCAGAAGATCATCGACGCGATCACCCGCCCGGCCGAATCGAAGACCTGGGGCGAGTACCGACCGATCTTCCTCACCGACAAGCGCATCGAGCAGGGCGTGGCGTTCGCCCGTGAACATGCCGAACTGCTCGACGAGGTCGAGCGGACCTACGGTGTGCCGCGCGAGATCATCGCCGCGATCGTCGGTGTCGAGACGTTCTACGGGCGCATCACGGGCAGCTATCGCGTCATCGACGCGCTCGCCACGCTGGGGTTCGACTACCCCCGCCGGGGCGAATTCTTCCGTGGCCAGTTGATCGATTTCATCCGCCTGGTCGACGAGGAAGGCCTGGACATCGATCAGGCCCGCGGCAGCTATGCCGGGGCGGTCGGCATGCCCCAGTTCATCCCGTCGAGCTACCGTCACTATGCCGTGGACGGGGACGGCGATGGCCGTCGTGACCTGTGGGACAGCCGCGAGGACGTCTTGGCCAGCGTGGCGAACTATTTCGTGGAGCACGGCTGGGGCCAGAGCGAGCCGGTCATGATGCGTGTCGATGTCAACGATGCCGAGGTCGACGACCTGCTCAACACCGGTCGCGACCTCAAGCCGAAGACCACGCTGGGCGAACTGCGCGAGCGGGGCGTGGGCGTTCCCGACGACGCCCCGGTCCCGGACGACTTCGAGGTGATGCTGTTCACCCTGACCGACGACGATGAGGTCGAATACCACGTCGGTTTCAACAACTTCCACGTGATCACGCGCTACAATCACAGCGTGCTCTACGCCACGGCCGTGTGGCAGCTCGCTGAAGCGATCGCCGCAGGCCTGGGGGACGAACGAGAGACCGGGGGCTGACGGTGATGCACCGGGCAGGCCGAAAGGGAGGTGGCGTTGGTCGCGTGGCGGTGATCGGCCTGCCCGCGCTGGCGCTGGTCACGGCCCTGCTGGCGCTGGCGGGGTGTTCGAGCTCGCCTTCGGTCGACCGCGCCGAGACGGCCGATGCCGAGCCCCGGGCCGAGCCGCCTGCCCGCCGGGGCAACCCGAGCAGTTACAGCGTGCGGGGCAAGCGCTACCAGGTCCGTGACAGCAATTCCGGTTACCGCGAGCGGGGCGTGGCTTCCTGGTACGGCAACAAGTTCCACGGTCGGCCGACGTCCTCGGGCGAGCCCTACGACATGTACAAGATGACCGCGGCGCACAAGTCGCTGCGGCTGCCGGCCTACGTGCGGGTGACCAATCTCGAGAACGGGAAGAGCGTGGTGGTGCGGGTCAACGACCGCGGTCCGTTCGTCGACAACCGCGTGATCGACCTGTCCTACGCCGCGGCGCACAAGGTCGGCATGACCGAGAAGGGCACCGCGCTGGTGGACATCGAGGTGGTCGGCCCCGGGCCCCGGGACCAGGCCTCCGCCCGGCCGGTGGGCGATTCGGATGCGCCGGTAGGGAACTGGGGGCGTTCGGCGTTGCCAAAGGTCCGCTGGGGCGAGAACGTCTTCGTCCAGGTGGGGGCCTTTCGTGACCGCGAGAATGCCGAAGCGGTCCGTGCCCGCCTCGAGGGCGCCGGGATCGCCCCGCTCCGTCAGGATGACGGTGACCTGCTGCGCCTGCGGGTCGGGCCGTTCGATTCCCAGCGGGCACTGGACGACACGATGGCCCGGCTCCGGGACATGGGATTTAATGATGCAGAAATGGTGGTGAAGAAATGATCAAGGCCTTGTCATCCCTTCGACGCGGCGGCTGGTGGCGTCACGGGTTCCTGGCTCTGCTGTTCGCCTTCGCGGCGGCCTGGGGCGCGATGGCGCAGGCGGCGTTGCCGACGCCCGGCGCGCCGGACCTGTCGGCCCGTTCCTACGTCCTGCTGGACAACACCACCGGGCAGACCATCGTCGAACGGGAGCCCGACCGCCCCGTGCCCCCGGCGAGCATCACCAAGCTGATGACCGCGTATCTCGCCTTCGAGGCGCTCGAGTCCGGCGACATCGCCATGGACGACGAGGTGCTCGTCAGCGAGAACGCCTGGCGGATGGGCGGTTCGCGCATGTTCATCGAGGCCGGCAAGACCGTGACTATCGAGGAGTTGCTGCAGGGTATGATCGTGCAGTCGGGCAACGACGCGGCGACGGCGCTGGCCGAGTACATCGGCGGCAACGAGCGTTCCTTCGTCTCGCAGATGAATGCCACCGCCGAGCGCCTCGGCATGGAAGAGACCCACTTCGAGAACCCCACCGGATGGCCGGCGGAGGGGCACCTGATGTCGGCGCGCGACATCGCCACGCTGCTCTCGCGCCTGATCCACGAGCATCCCGACCTCTACCGCTACTTCCGGCAGAAGTCCTATACCTACAACGGCATCAAGCAGTACAACCGCGAGAAGCTGCTGTTCCGCAACGACTGGGTCGACGGCGGCAAGACCGGGCACACCGAGGAGGCCGGCTACTGCCTGGCGACGTCCGGGGCGCGTGACGACATGCGCCTGATCGCGGTGGTTCTGGGTACCGACAGTGACGAGGCCCGCAACAACCAGGCCGAGGCACTGCTCAACTACGGTTTCCGTCACTTCGAGGCCGTCGCCGTGCGTGAGGGCGGCGAGACGCTGGCCAGCCCGCGCGTCTACAAGGGTGAGAGCGACGAGGTCCCGGTGGGGCTGGACGAGGATCTCTCCGTGCTGGTGCCCAAGCGGCAGAGCGACGAGCTGACCGTGACCCTCCATCTCGACTCCCTGCTGACCGCGCCCATCGCCGCCGGTGACCGGGTGGGCAGCCTGCGGGTTGCGTTCGACGACGACACCATCGCCGAGCAGCCCGTGGTGGCCCTCGAGGACAATCCGGAAGGAGGCCTGGTCAAGCGGCTGACCGACAGCCTGTGGTTGTGGTGGGACGAATGAGCCCGCCGCCGGTCTATCTCAACGGCGACTGGTGCGACACGGCCAGTGCGCAGGTGTCCGTGTTCGATCGTGGCTACCTCTTCGGCGACGGCGTCTACGAGGTGATTCCCGCCTTCGGTGGACGGCTGTTCGGCCTCGAGGCGCACATGGAGCGCCTGTCGCGCAGCCTGCGCGAGATCGGCATCGCCGAGCCGCTGGCGCGCGACGAGTGGCAGGCGATCTTCGACCGCCTGCTCGAGGGCTACGTCGGCCGCGACGCGGCGGTCTACCTGCAGGTGACCCGCGGCGCCCCGGTGCCCCGGGATCACGCCTGGCCCGATCCTGCCACCGCCCCGGGGGTGATGGCGACGGTCTCCCCGATCGGCAGGCGCAGCGAGGGCGCCCGGGCGATCACCATGCCCGACCAGCGCTGGGCACGCTGCGACATCAAGACCATCAACCTGCTGCCCAATACCATGGCCCGACAGAAGGCGGTCGAGCAGGGCGTGGACGAGGCCATCCTGGTGCGTGACGGGCTGGTGATCGAAGGTTCGGCCACCAACCTGTTCGCCGTGATCGGCGGCCGGCTGGTCACCGCCCCCACCGGCCCGCAGATGCTCGCCGGTGTCACCCGGCGCCTGCTGATCGAGATGACCCGGCGGAAGGGGCTGATCGAGGTCGACGAGTCCTTCATTACCGTCAGCGCGCTGCGCGGGGCCGACGAGGTGTTTCTCACCAGCTCCACCAAGGACATCTGGCCGGTCCTCGAGATCGACGGCGAGCCGGTCGGGCAGGGCGAGGGTGCGGGCCGGCCCGGCCCGGTCACGTGCCGGCTCGACGAGCACTTCCAGCAACTCAAGACACCGCAGCGGAGACCCGCATGACCGACGATCCCCACTTCCGGGGCAGCGGCAAGGCCTGCAACCCCTTCGACAAGCCCAGCATGGCCGAGGACGAGGCGGCCCTCGAGCGCGAGACGATGATCGACTTCCCGACCGAGTTCCCCGTCAAGATCATGGGGCCGGCCACCGACGCGTTCATCGACGACATCAAGCGGGCGGTCGACGGCGTGGTGCCGGGGCTGCCGGAATCGGCCTGGTCACAGCGGGAGAGCGGCAAGGGCAACTTCGTCGGCCTGACGGTCACCTTCACCGCCACCTCGAGAAAGCAGATCGACGACGTCTACCGCGCGATCACCGCGCATCCGGACGTCAAGATGTGTCTCTGAGCGAAGCCGGAAGCGGATGGCCCGGAGCTCGAAGAGGTCAGAGGTCGGAGGTGTGGATCGCGGAGTTGTACTCCGCGCTGGCAAGTCAGAACGGGGGGCGGGTGCGCGACGCGGGCGGCTGCCTTGCCAGCTCCCACGGTGCCTTCAATGCCTGCTCTCTCAGGTGTCCACCACCGTCATGCCGTGCAGAGGTTCCATCAGTCACCACCCCTTGAAACGCCATGCCGCATCACGACAATTTTTTCTGGCTTGGCGAATGCCGCGACTA
>NZ_JBKGYT010000044.1:0-15734 GCF_046545975.1 Guyparkeria sp.
ATTATAACCGCACTGGGGAAGTCTGCACGAATCCGATGGCGCTCTGCGCGTCTTGAGCCGGGCAGATGCAAGGCGCTCGTTCGCTGCGGAAGAGTGATTCTCTTTCCAAGGACGACAACGCTGCAGATGCCCGGCTCGAGACGCCCCCTGTGGGGTGTGGCGAGCCCTTCGCGCGTGATGTTGTGCTGCATTGAAGTGGTCGCCGGCACGCCGACGACGCGCCTTGGTTTCGAACGGCTCGCCACACCAGAGTGCCATCGGCTTCGTGCAGAGTTTCCCCTAGAGGTTTGCATCCACGCGCAGCGCCTCGGCGCGGTCGATCCGCTCCCAGGTGAACTCGGGCTCCTCGCGCCCGAAGTGGCCGCCAACGGCGGTCTTGCGGTAGATCGGCCGGATCAGGTCGAGCATCTTGACGATGCCGTAGGGCCGGAGGTCGAAGTGCTCGCGCACCAGTTCGGTGATGCGCTCGTCGGAGACCTTCCCGGTGCCGAAGGTGTCGACCGAGATCGAGGTCGGCTCGGCCACGCCGATGGCGTAGGAAACCTGGATCTCGCAGCGGTCGGCCAGCCCGGCGGCGACGATGTTCTTCGCCACGTAGCGGCCCGCGTAGGCGGCCGACCGGTCGACCTTGGAGGGATCCTTGCCCGAGAAGGCCCCGCCGCCGTGGCGGGCCATGCCGCCGTAGGTGTCGACGATGATCTTGCGTCCGGTCAGGCCGCAGTCGCCCACCGGGCCGCCGATGATGAACTGGCCGGTCGGGTTGATGTGGTACTTGGTGTGCTTGTCCAGCCACTCGGCGGGCAGGACCGGCTTGATGATCTCCTCCCTGACCGCCTCGTGCAGTTCCTTCTGCGAGACGCCCGGATTGTGCTGGGTGGAGAGCACCACCGCGTCGATGCCCACCGGCTGGCCGTTCTCGTAGCGGAAGGTGACCTGCGACTTGGCGTCGGGACGCAGCCAGGGCAGCGTGCCCGCCCGGCGCACCTGGGCCTGTCGCTGGACCAGCCGGTGGGCGTAGGTGATCGGCGCGGGCATCAGCACGTCGGTCTCGTTGGTCGCGTAACCGAACATCAACCCCTGGTCCCCGGCCCCCTGCTCGGTATCGACCTCGCGGTCGACGCCCTGGGCGATGTCCGAGGACTGCTTGCCGATGGCGTTGAGCACCCCGCAGGTGTGCCCGTCGAAGCCCAGCTCCGAGCTGGTGTAGCCGATGTCGCAGACCACCTTGCGCACCAGCTCGTCCACGTCCACCCAGGCCGAGGTGGTCACCTCGCCGGCGAGCACCACGAAGCCTGTCTTGACCAGGGCCTCGCAGGCGACCCGGGCGTTGGGGTCCCGCTCGATGATGGCATCGAGCACGGCATCGCTGATCTGGTCGGCGATCTTGTCCGGATGCCCTTCGGAAACGGACTCCGAGGTGAACAGGTGGCGATTGTTGCCGGGAGCGGTCATGTCAGGGAAGCCTCGTCTCTTGCGTGTGGTGGATCGGTGTCCGGGCCTGCAGGCCCCGTTAGTACCCGTAGGTGCCTTCGAGCAGCTCCGAATGGCCGCGATAGAGGTTGTCGTTGGCCCGGACGATCTCGGTGAGGTTGTTCGATTCCAGGATTTCCTGCCCCTTGTCGCTTTGGCCGAACGATACCAGGGCCGATTCCAGCGCGTCCGCGGTATTCGGGTGTACCTCCGGGGAGACGGAGAAGGCGAGGAACGGCAGCGTATCGGTGGTGACGACGGTGTTCAGCTCGCCGTAGCCGCCGACGAGCGGAGTGGGCATGACTGCCGCGCGGACCTCGCCGTTGAGCACGGCCTCGGCCACGTCTCGGTTGGTCTCGTGGAAGACGAGTTTCGGCTGCTTCACCGGATTCGGGAACAGCTGGTAGAGCACCAGGGCGCTGACCGAGGGCGTCGGCTGCACGGCCACCCGCTTGTTGACCAGTTCGTCGGGCGAGAAGATCAGGTCGTCCTCGTGGGTCACCAGCGACTGGGTGACTTCGCCTTCGAAGCGGGCGATTACCCGCCAGCCCTGACGCTGGATGCGGAAATCGGTCACGGGGGCGGAGTCCAGGGCCAGGTCGAACTCCGATCCGCCGCGGGTCGCTTCCCAGAAGGCGAGATAGCTCGGGAACAGCTGGAGCTCTACCGGCTGGTCGATCTGCCGGGAGATGTGCTCTGCCACCGGGGTGTAGGCCTCGACCAGCTCCGCCTCCGGGAGGAACGGCGCGATGGCAAACTTCAGGGCGTCCTCGGCGTGGGCCTGCATGGACGCGAGTGTCAGTCCGGTGACCGCGATCGTGGCGGTAACCACGCGGGCCGCCTTCCGGAATGCGTCGCGGGCAAAGCCGCGGCGGGTGACGGTTTTCAGTGCGGTGAGGGGGCGGGTGGGAAACGCGTGCATGGGTGAGGCCTCCAGGTCCTTGGCAAGTTCGTGTCCGAACGGGTTCTTGTTTCTTATCGTTTGATCCTCGGCCCGTCCCGGGGCGGCGTCGTGTCCCGGCGGCCGAGTGATCATGGAAAATATCACAAACGGTCCCGAGCGGACGAGCGCGCCCTGGACACCGGGCGCGGCCGGTGTGAGAGACTTCGGTCGATTCGAACGACTATCCACTAGCAGGAGGTGACCTGATGGCACGCACCGAAACCCCCGTCTGCGACTTTGGTCGGCCCGCCGTCGACTTTGCCCTGCCGGATACCGACGGACGTATCTGGCGGCTGGCGGACGTGCGCGGACCCAAAGGCACGCTGGTGATGTTCATCTGCAACCACTGTCCCTACGTCAAGGCGGTGCTCGACCGGATCGTGCGTGACGCGCGCGATCTCAAGGCGCTGGGCGTGAACACCGTCGCGATCATGTCGAACGACCCGACGGACTACCCCGAGGACTCGCCGGAGAACATGAAGCGGGTCGCCGAGCAGTACCAGTTTCCCTTCCCCTATCTCCTCGACGAGTCCCAGGCGGTTGCCAAGGCGTATGGCGCGGTGTGCACCCCCGACTTCTTCGGTTACAACGCCGATCTCGAACTCCAGTACCGCGGCCGGCTGGATGCCTCGCGCAAGCAAGCCGAGCCCGACGCTCCGCGCGAGCTGTTCGAGGCGATGAAGCAGGTGGCCGACACGGGGCGCGGACCCGAGGATCAGGTGCCCTCCATGGGCTGCTCGATCAAGTGGCGAGACGGCTGATCGAGCGGGTACTCCTGCTCGGGAGCAGCCCGGGGGCATGATAACCGGTTGAAAAATCTGGTGGTTGCCTTGCGCAGGGGTTTTGGCGACAATGTCGCGCAATTGCCGCGCCTGCCTCGTGGGTAGTGCGCGGATGACCGCGTGCGCAATGCACACGGCGCCCAGATCGCTTCTTTTCAACCCTTTGGAGTGTTTTATGTCGACACGTAGAGAGCTTGCCAACGCCATTCGTGCGTTGAGCATGGACGCCGTTCAGAAGGCGAACTCGGGCCACCCGGGTGCCCCGATGGGCATGGCGGACATCGCCGAGGTGCTGTGGAACGATTACATGCAGCACAACCCGAAGAACCCGGAGTGGCCGAACCGTGATCGCTTCGTGCTTTCCAACGGCCACGGCTCGATGCTGATCTACTCTCTGCTCCATCTCACCGGCTACGAGTTGCCGATGGAAGAGATCAAGAACTTCCGTCAGCTGCACTCCAAGACCCCGGGGCACCCGGAATACGGCTACACCCCGGGTGTCGAGACTACCACCGGCCCGCTCGGCCAGGGGCTGACCAACGCCATCGGCATGGCGATCGCCGAGAAGATGCTCGCCGGCCAGTTCAATAAGCCGGGCCACAAGGTGGTCGACCACTATACCTATTGCTTTCTGGGTGACGGCTGCCTGATGGAAGGCATCTCCCACGAGGCCTGCTCGCTGGCGGGCACCCTGGGTCTGGGCAAGCTGGTCGCCTTCTACGACGACAACGGCATCTCCATCGACGGCCACGTCGAGGGCTGGTTCACCGACGACACGCCCAAGCGCTTCGAGGCCTACGGCTGGCACGTCGTGCGTGACGTCGACGGCCACGATGCCGAGGCCATCGACCAGGCCATCCGCGAGGCCCGCTCGGTCAACGACAAGCCGACCCTGATCTGCACCAAGACCGTGATCGGCTTCGGTGCGCCGAACCTCTGCGGTTCGCACGACTGCCACGGTGCCGCGCTGGGCGACGCCGAGGTCAAGGCCACCCGCGAGAACATTGGTTGGCACCACGACCCGTTCGTCATCCCCGACGAGGTCTACGCGGGCTGGGACGCCACCGAGAAGGGTGCCAAGGCCGAAGCCGAGTGGAACGAGGCGTTCGCCGCCTACGAGAAGGAATACCCGGCCGAGGCCGCCGAGCTCAAGCGTCGCCTCGCCGGCGACCTGCCGGGCGACTTCGCCGACAAGATGGACGCGCTGATCAAGGAAATCGACGCCAAGGGCGAGTCCACCGCGTCGCGCAAGGCCTCCCAAGCCGTCATCACCGGTCTGGCCGAGATGCTGCCGGAACTGGTGGGCGGTTCGGCGGACCTCGCGCCGTCCAACCTGACCACCTGGAAGGGCTGCACCGCGCTGACTGCGACCGAGTCGGATGCCAACTACATCCACTACGGCGTGCGCGAGTTCGGCATGAGCGCCATCATGAACGGCATGGTCCTGCACGGCGGCCTGCTGCCGTACGCCGGCACCTTCCTGATGTTCTCCGAGTACGCGCGCAATGCCCTGCGCATGTCGGCGCTGATGAACATCGGCTCGATCTTCGTCTACACCCACGACTCCATCGGTCTGGGCGAGGACGGTCCGACCCACCAGCCGGTCGAGCAGATCGCCACCATGCGCCTGATCCCGCGCATGCAGACCTGGCGTCCCTGTGACGCGGTCGAGACCGCCGTGGCCTGGAAGCAGGCCATCGTCCGCCGTGACGCGCCGACCTCGCTGGTCTTCTCGCGCCAGGGCCTGCCGCACCAGACCCGCGATGCCGAGCAGATCGCCAACATCGAGAAGGGCGGCTACGTCCTGAAGGACTGCGACGGCACGCCGGACCTGATCCTGATCGCCACCGGCTCCGAAGTGGGTCTCGCGATGGACGCCGCCGAGCAGATCACCGACAAGCAGGTGCGTGTGGTTTCCATGCCCTGCGTCGAGGCCTTCGAGGCGCAGGACGAGGCCTACCGCGAGTCCGTGCTGCCGAGCGGTGTCACCGCCCGCATGGCGATCGAGGCGGGCGTGACTTCCTGCTGGTACAAGCACGTCGGTACCCAGGGCAAGGTGTTCGGCCTGGACACCTTCGGCGAGTCCGCCCCGGGCGGCGACCTGTTCAAGGAGTTCGGCTTCACCGCCGATCGCGTCGCCGAGGAAGCCCGCAAGCTGGGCTGATCCGCGGTCGCATCAACCGTTTTCGGGCGCATGCGGCAGCTGCATGCGCCCTGACTGATTTGCATCCACGTATCGATTAGGAGAAAACCCATGGCTATTCGTGTCGGTATCAACGGTTTCGGCCGCATCGGTCGCATGGTCTTCCGTGCAGCCACCCAGGAGTTCCCGGAACTCGAAATCGTCGGCATCAACGACCTGCTGGAGCCGGAGTACCTGGCGTACATGCTCAAGTACGACTCCGTGCACGGCCGCTTCGACGGTGACGTGTCGGTCGAAGGCAGCAACCTGGTCGTCAACGGCAAGAAGATCCGCCTGACCGCCGAGAAGGATCCGTCCCAGCTCAAGTGGGGCGACCTGGACGTCGACGTCGTGGTCGAGTCCACCGGCCTGTTCCTCACCGAGGAAACCTGCCAGAAGCACATCGACGCCGGTGCCAAGAAGGTCGTCCAGTCGGCCCCGTCCAAGGACGCCACCCCGATGTTCGTCTACGGCGTCAACCACAACGACTACGCCGGCCAGCAGATCGTTTCCGCCGCGTCCTGCACCACCAACTGCCTGGCGCCGGTGGCCAAGGTCCTGAACGACAAGTTCGGCATCAAGCGTGGCCTGATGAGCACCGTTCACGCCGCCACCGCCACCCAGAAGACCGTCGACGGCCCGTCCCAGAAGGACTGGCGCGGCGGCCGCGGCATCCTGGAGAACATCATCCCGTCCTCCACCGGTGCCGCCAAGGCCGTGGGCAAGGTCCTGCCGGCCCTGAACGGCAAGCTGACCGGCATGGCGTTCCGTATCCCGACCTCCGACGTCTCCGTGGTCGACCTGACCGCCGAGCTGGAGAAGGGCGCCTCCATGGACGACATCAAGGCCGCCATGAAGGAAGCCTCCGAAGGCGAGCTCAAGGGCGTGCTGGGCTACACCGAGGAAGCCGTGGTTTCCACCGACTTCCGTGGCCACCCGGAGCCGTCCGTGTTCGATGCCAAGGCAGGTATCGCCCTGGACGACACCTTCGTCAAGGTCGTCGCTTGGTACGACAATGAGTTCGGTTACACCTGCAACATGCTGCGCGTCGTGCAGCACGTCGGCAAGTAAGCCAGTTGGCCGAAACGGGTGGGTCTTCCCACCCGTTTTTTCCACCTGCATCCCGCATCAAGAGCCGTAAGGACTGGGCGTCACCCGGTCGCCTCCCATTCCTTACCGCTTTTTATCTGTCTCACTGAGGAGCTTTTCCATGGCTAACGTCATCCGCATGACTGATCTCGATCTTGCCGGCAAGCGCGTGTTGATCCGCGCCGACCTGAACGTCCCGGTCAAGGACGGCAAGGTCACCTCCGATGCCCGGATCCAGGCCTCGCTGTCGACCATCAAGGCCGCCCTCGACCAGGGCGCCCACGTGATGGTCACCTCGCACCTGGGGCGTCCGACCGAGGGCGAGTTCTCCGAGGGCGACTCCCTGGCCCCGGTCGCCAAGGACCTGGGCGAGAAGCTCGGTCGCGAGGTTCGCCTGGTGCGCGATTACCTGGGCAAGGACGTCGAGGTCGGCGCCGGCGAAGTGGTCATGCTCGAGAACGTCCGATTCAACAAGGGCGAGAAGAAGGACGACGAGGCGCTGGCCAAGCAGTACGCCGCCCTGTGCGACGTGTTCGTGATGGACGCCTTCGGCACGGCCCACCGCGCCCAGGCCTCCACCCATGGCGTCGCCAAGTTCGCGCCGCAAGCCTGTGCCGGCACGCTGCTGACCCAGGAGCTCGAAGCCCTGGAAAAGGCACTGGCCAACCCGGCACGCCCGATGGTCGCCATCGTCGGTGGCTCCAAGGTCTCCACCAAGCTGACGGTCCTCGAGGCGCTGGCCGAGAAGGTCGACCAGCTGGTCGTCGGTGGCGGTATTGCCAACACCTTCATCAAGGCCGCCGGCCACGGGGTGGGCAAGTCGCTGTGCGAGGACGACCTGGTGCCGACGGCCAAGGCCCTGATGGACAAGCTCAAGAGCAACGGCGCGAACATCCCGATCCCGACCGACGTGGTCGTCGGCAAGCAGTTCGACGAGAACGAGCCGGCCGTCCTCAAGCGCGTCGAGGACGTGGCGGACGACGACATGATCTTCGACATCGGCCCGGAGAGTGCCGAGGAGCTGGCCAGCATCATCGACAAGGCCGGCACCGTGGTCTGGAACGGCCCGGTCGGCGTGTTCGAGTTCGACCAGTTCGGTGACGGCACCAAGCGCATCTCGCAGGCGATCGCCGACACCAACGCCTTCACGCTGGCCGGCGGTGGCGACACCATCGCGGCCATCCAGAAGTACGACATCTTCGACAAGGTCAGCTACATCTCGACTGCCGGCGGTGCCTTCCTCGAGTTCCTGGAGGGCAAGACCCTGCCGGCGGTTGCCATGCTCGAAGAGCGGGCGAAAGGCTGATGGCGAACATGCACGGATCCACCGATCATCTGCCGGCGCAGCGACGGACAAAGATCGTTGCGACGCTGGGCCCGGCCAGCGACGACTTGGCGACCATCACCGACCTGGTGCGGGCGGGCATCGATGTCGTGCGGATGAACTTCTCCCACGGCAAGGCCGCCGATCACCAGCGACGGGCCGACATGGTCCGCGAGGCAGCCGCGGCCGAGGGGCGCTACGTCGCCATCCTCGGTGACCTGCAGGGGCCGAAGATCCGCATCGACCGCTTCAAGGACGGCAAGGTGGAGCTCGACGAGGGCAGGCCGTTCACCCTCGACGCCGACCTCGATCCGGATGGCGGCGACGAGACCCGGGTGGGCATCACCTACAAGGCGCTGGTTTCCGACTCGCGCCCGGGTGACATCCTGCTGCTCGACGACGGCCGCATCGTCCTGAAGGTCGACGAGGTCCAGGGCAACCAGGTGCGTACGACGGTCATCGTCGGCGGCACGCTGTCCAACAACAAGGGCATCAACCGTCAGGGCGGTGGGCTGTCCGCGCCGGCGATCACCGACAAGGATCGCGCCGACATCATGACGGCCGCGCAGATCGGCGTGGATTACATCGCCGTCTCGTTCCCGCGCTCCGGCGAGGACATCCACGAGGCCCGTCGCCTGCTGCAGGAGGCCGGCTGCCGCGCGCACATCGTCTCCAAGATCGAGCGCGCCGAGGCGGTCGACTGCATCCGCGAGATCATCCAGGCCAGTGACGCCATCATGATCGCGCGGGGCGACCTGGGCGTGGAGATCGGCGATGCCGAGTTGCCCGCGGTGCAGAAGGCCTTCATCAAGATGGCCAAGGAGCTCAACCGCCCCGTCATCACCGCGACCCAGATGATGGAGACCATGATCGACAACCCCATCCCGACGCGGGCCGAGGTGTTCGACGTGGCCAACGCGGTGCTCGACGGCACCGACGCGGTGATGCTCTCGGCGGAGACGGCCGCCGGCAAGTACCCCGTGCGCGTGGTCGAGACCATGTCGCGCGTGTGCCACCGGGCGGAGTACCAGATCGAGGCCAAGAAGAGCGCGCCGCCGCTGGACGTGCCCTTCGAGCGCATTGACCAGGCGATCGCCTACTCGGCCATCTACACGGCAAACCACCTCTCGGTCGCGGCCATCGTCGCCCTGTCCGAGTCGGGGGCCACGCCGCTGTGGATGTCGCGCGTGGACACGGACATCCCGATCTACACCTTCACCCGCTCCGAGGAGACCGCTCGTCGCGTCGGTCTCTACCGCGGCGTGCAGGCGGTGCACTTCCCCGTGCCCTCGACGGATCACGCCGAGGTCAACCGGATGGTGATCGAGAGCCTCCAGCAGATGGAGAAGCTCGACGAGGGCGATCTCGTGATCATCACCAAGGGTGACCTGATGGGGCAGATGGGCGGCACGAACGCCATGAAGATCGTTCGGGTCGGGGACGTGATTTCCGTCGACTGATGACCGGAGGTCATGTCTCGGCGCGATTTTGCATATCCGGGTGCGCTGGGTATGCTGTCGCGCTGATTGAATTTTCGGAGTCCGGACCGATGCGTTCCGGACTCCACCACGGTTTCGCAACTACGTTTCAACTTGAGGAGAGGCACTATGGCGCTCATTTCGCTTCGCCAGCTGCTGGATCATGCCGCTGAACACAGCTATGGCATGCCGGCGTTCAACGTCAACAACATGGAGCAGATCCACGCGATCATGCAGGCCGCCGACGAAGTCGACAGCCCGGTGATCCTGCAGGGCTCCGCCGGTGCACGCAAGTACGCAGGCGAGCCGTTCCTGCGTCACCTGGTCGAGGCGGCCACCGAGGCCTACCCGCATATCCCGATCGTCATGCACCAGGACCACGGCTCCGATCCGGGCGTCTGCCTGCGCGCGATCCAGTCGGGCTTCTCCTCGGTCATGATGGACGGCTCGCTGCTGCCGGACATGAAGACCCCGTCCGACTACGAGTACAACGTCAATGTCACCGCCAAGGTGACCGAGATGGCCCACGCCGGCGGTGTTTCCGTCGAAGGTGAACTCGGCTGCCTTGGCTCGCTGGAGACCGGCGAGATGGGCGAGGAAGACGGCCATGGCGCGGAAGGCAAGCTGGACATGGACATGCTGCTGACCGACCCGGAAGAAGCGGCCCAGTTCGTCAAGCAGACCGACTGTGACGCCCTGGCCATCGCCATCGGCACCAGCCACGGCGCCTACAAGTTCACGCAGAAGCCGACCGGCCAGATCCTGCGCATCGATCGCGTCAAGGAGATCCACGAGCGGATCCCGGACACGCATCTGGTCATGCATGGTTCCTCCTCCGTTCCGGAAGAGTGGCTGGAGATCATCAACAACTACGGCGGCGACATGGGCCAGACCTACGGCGTGCCGGTCGAGGAGATCGTCGAGGGCATCAAGCACGGCGTTCGCAAGGTCAACATCGACACCGACCTGCGCATGGCGTCCACCGGTGCCGTGCGCAAGCACCTGGCCGAGAACAAGGCCAACTTCGACCCGCGCAAGTTCCTCAAGGAAGCGACCGCGGGCATGCAGGCCATCTGCAAGGCGCGCTTCGAGGCCTTCGGTTCGGCCGGCATGGCTTCCAAGATCCGTCCGATCTCCCTGGAAGAAATGTACAAGCGTTACGAGTCCGGCAGCCTGAAGCAGAAGGTACGCTAAGCGCACTTCTGCTTCAGCGGTCGGCCCGTGTTCCCTCACGGGCCGATTCGCCGGTAACGACGAACCCCGCCCTGGCGGGGTTTTTTTGTGCGACTGTGTACGGCTGCATCCTGCCCGGCCACGTGTTCGTGGGGCGGTCGGCACGGTCGAAAGGTCATTTCTTAAGGTTCTCTGGCTAGACGTGCCCTAGACTCATGTAAATGCGTGATAATCGGTCCATGGAACGAACGGTTCACAAGGAGGAACAGCAGTCGCATCGCGTACGCCCCGCCGATTCCGGGCACGTTCGGCGCCCGGGCCTTCGCAGCGTCTGGCTGCTCGTGCTCCTTGGCTGGCTGGTTCTGGGGGCGCTGGCGGCGGTCGTCGTCCGGGAGGAGCACGGCGAGGCGGTGGCAGCGCGGGAGGACCGCCTGCAGGGCGCGATGGAAACCGCGCTGGAGAGCCGGCAGGCCGAGCTGGCGCGAATCGCCCGGATACTCGCCCGGGACGAGCGGGTCAGAAGCATTCTTTCCCGCGCACGGGCCATGGTGGAGCTCGAGGGGGGCGGCAGCGGCGGCGAGGAGGCCGGCGGGCTGCGTCGCGAACTGGCCGATGCCGTGACACCCATCTCCATGGAGCTTATCGAGGGGCGGGACCGTGTCCTGCAGTTTCACTTGGGCCCGGAGTCGATCAGCTTCCTGCGCATGCACGAGCCGAGTCACTTCGGCGACGTGCTGGCCGGTGTCCGTCCGCTTCTCGGCGCGGCCTATCGACAGGGGGAAGGAGCGATAGGCTTCGAGGTCGGCCGCGTGTTCTCGGGCTTTCGGGCCGTGGAACCGATCCGTGCGCCGGGCGAGGACGCGGCGGTGATCGGGACGGTGGAGGTCGGGACCGGGGTCCTGCCGGTCGACGCCTATCTGCAGGACAGCCTCGGTGCGCGGGCCGCCCTGCTGCTGCCTGCAGAGCTCGCCGAAACGCACATATGGGAAGAGATGCGCGAACGGCGGAGCATCCAGCCTGTCGGGGACGGGCAGTACTACCTCGACGGGCCCCGGATCGACCATCCCGGCCTGGATGCCTACCTGGCCCGGCTGGATTCGCCCGAAAGCATCCGGTTCTCCGCCGGCGGGGAGCGCTGGCTGGCCGTGACCCGTCCGGTACCGGTCGTCGACGAGGAGCATCCCGCCCTGCTGGTGGCGATCGAGTCGGTGCAGGATCTGGGCGAAGCCCGGGACGCCCGGCTGTTGCAGATTACCCTGGCGGTGGTGTTTGCCATCCTGTTCACCACCCTGGCCCTGTGGCTGCTGTCCCGCTGGCAGGGTACACGCTGGATGGTGATGGTCGACCGCGCCGAGGAGGAGCGTGACGCCCTGTTCCAACTCAGCCCGCAGCCGGTGGAACTTACCGACGCCACGGGCCGCCGCCTGCTGGTCAACGACGCCTACCGGCGGGTGTTCGGGCCGTCGAAGCAAGACGGTGCGGAAGCCCGGGCGGAAGGCTGGGAAATGCGGGGCATCGAGGGCCTGCAGCTCGAGTCGTTCGAGCGCGCGATTGCCCGGGGCGAGCGCTGGAACGGCGCCCTGCGCCTGCCCTCACTGCTCGGCGAGTCGGTGTGGTACCGGGTGCAGGTGGTGCCGATCGCGGACGCGACCGGGCGCACCGCGTGGCTGTGGTGGTTCTACCAGGACGTGGACCGGGAGCGTCGAGCCGCGGCGGTGGCCCAAGCCGAGCGGGACCGTCTCGATGCCCTGTTGTCGGCCAGCCCGGCGGTGATCTATACCTACCTGGCCGATAATCCGGAACGCATCGAGTACGTGAGCGCCAACATCCGCGAGATCCTCGGCTACACCCCGGACGACCTGATCGACGGACCGGGCTGGTGGAGCGAGACCCTGCACCCCGAGGACCGGGAGCGGGCCCTGGGCGAGGCGGATTTCACCCGCTGGACGGGCGACCGGAAGAACACCCGCTACCGGCTGCTCCGCCCGGACGGCAGTGCCCTGTGGGTCACCGACACCGCACGCCTGCTTCGCGATGACGAGGGCCGCCCGGAGCGCGTGGTCGGCGCACTGATCGACGCCAACGAAGCGGTCAGCCTCGAGGCGCGCCTGGCGGAAAGCGAGCGTATCTACCGGTCGATCGTCGAGGGTGTCGAGGAGGCGATCTTCCTGGTTCGCGTGGAGCCCGACGGCGGTTTCCGCTACCTGGCCTCCAACCCGGCGCATGCCCGCGCCACCGGGCTGACCACTGACCTGTTCGTGGGGCACACGCCCCCGCAGGTGTTCGGCTCGCGGGTCGCCGCGCGACTCGAGGCGCATTACCGGGAATGCCAGGAGCAGGGGCGGACCATCCGCTACGTCGAGACCCTGCCGCTTCCCGTCGGCCAGCAGACCTGGCGCACGACGCTCACGCCGATTCGTGATCGGCAGGGCGCGGTCGCCCTGCTGGTCGGCATGGCGGTCGTCGAGGAGGAATCGTGATGCCCGGCCGCGTCGCCGGGCGCCCAGTGCGATCTGGCCCAATCGGCTGACTTGAAATCGTCGGGGGGCTCGCTCATGCTCGGCGCGGTCCTTTCCCGGCGTCCTTCCAGAATGACAGGTGCCTGCATGCCATCGATGACCAACCAGGTGGATCCGCGACGACGTGAGCGCCCCGGGCCAGGTGCGGCCGTCCGGGCTCGCGGGCTGGTCAAGTGCTTCGGCCCGCTGCGGGCGGTGGACGGCGTCGCTTTCGACATTCCCGTCGGGCAGTGTTTCGGCTTTCTCGGCCCCAACGGGGCCGGCAAGACCACCACGCTGAAGATGCTGATGGGGCTGGCGGACTTCGACGAGGGCGAGCTGTCCGTGCTGGGCTTTCCGCTGCCCGAGCGGTCGCGGGAGATCCGTGCCCGGGTCGGGCTGGTGCCCCAGGCGGACAACCTCGACCCCGACTTCACCGTGCGCGAGAACCTGTTCATGTATGCCCGCTTCTTCGGTCTGTCCCGGGCGGAGGTGGCCGCACGGGTGGACGAACTGCTGGCGTTCGCCGACCTGACGCACAAGGCCGATGCCCGGGTCGACCAGCTGTCCGGCGGCATGCAGCGTCGCCTCACCATCGCCCGCGCCCTGGTCAACGATCCGGACATCGTCGTGCTCGACGAACCCACCACCGGGCTCGACCCGCAGATGCGCCACGTGATCTGGGGGCGGCTGTCCGAACTGCGCGCCCGCGGGGTGACCCTGGTGCTGACGACCCACTACATGGAGGAGGCCGAGCGGCTCTGCGACGAACTGGTGGTGATGGACCACGGTCGCATCCTCGACCAGGGTTCGCCCGCCCAACTGGTGCGTCGTCACGTCGAGCCGGACGTGATCGAGCTTCGCGGCGCGATGAGCGATGGCGTCTTCGCCACGCTCTCCTCCATGAGCCTGCGCGCCGAGCGTCACGGCACGGCCGTCTACGTCTACACCAGTGCGCCCGCCCCGATCCTCGAGTTCCTGGAAGAGGCCGAGGAGCTGACGGTCATTCACCGCCGGGCCGGCCTGGAAGACGTGTTCCTCTACCTGACCGGCCGGGAGTTGCGCGAATGAAGCGTTCGATCTGGCAGCCGCCGCGAGCCCGGCGGGCCTCCCTGTCGGTGGTCGCCCGCAACTTCCTGGTGTGGCGCAAGCTGCTCGGCCCGGCGATCGTGCTGAATTTCGGCGAGCCGGTGATCTATCTGTTGGGGCTCGGCATCGGCCTGGGGGCGCTGGTGGGCGACATCGGCGGACTGCCCTACCTGGTGTTCCTCGCCTCGGGGATCGTCGCGTCCTCGGCGATGGTCTCGGTCAGCTTCGAGGGGATGTACTCGGTCTACACGCGCATGGTGCCGCAGAAGACCTTCGACGCGATCATGGCCACGCCGCTGGACATCGACGACATCGTGCTGGGCGAGACCGTCTGGGCGGCATTCAAGGGGCTGTTGAGCGCCGTGGCGATACTTGTCGTCGCCGCGCTGCTCGGGGCGGTGCCCGGCGGTCTCGGTGCGCTCTGGGCCCTGCCGGTGGTGTTCCTGCTCGGGCTGACCTTCGCCGGTCCGGCCATCATCATGGCCGCCGTCGCCGACAACTACGACTTCTTCAACTACTACTTCGTGCTGGTGGTCACGCCCATGTTCATGCTCTCGGGCGTGTTCTTCCCCATCGAGACCCTGCCGGGCTGGATGCAGACCGCCGTGCTGGCCCTGCCGCTGACCCATGCCATCGAGGTGATCCGTCCGCTGATCGTCGGCGAGCCGGTCGAGCACCTGGTCGCCCACCTGGCCGTGCTGGCCGGCTTCGCCGCGGTGGCCTACTACCTGGCCGTGGCACTGGTGCGCCGGCGGTTGTGGGATTGAAACGGGAAAGAGATTCAGAAGTCAGAAGGAAGAATTTAGCGGAAAGGGGTTGATAACATTATCGACCAATTCAGCCTGGTCTGACCCCTGACCTCTCAATTCTCCCACCGTCGCCCCGTGTCCAGCCGGATCACGGCCTGGTTGATCAGCGGGCAGGCCATCAGGTAGTCGACCGTCTGCGCGACCACGCCCGGTCCCGGCTCGAAGGGCAGCAGTCGCCGCGCGAGTCGTTCGCGGCGGTATCGCTCGTCGTCTTCCGGGTGGAACATCAACAGGCCGGGGGCGATGGCGTTCACCCGCGTGTGCGGGGCGTAACGCAGGGCGAGCGAGCGGATCGAGCCCTCGATCGCCGCCTTCGAGGCGATGTAGTGGATGTGGTTCGGCTCGCCCTCGTCGATGTGCGCGTCGGTGAGGAACACCACCTGCCGGTCGGCCTGGCCGTCGTCGCGCCGGCGGGCGGGCAGGGCACGATGCAGTGCCTCGGTCAGCTCGATCGGGGCGGTGACATGCACGGTGTACATCGCCGTGGCGAGTCCCGGGTCGGCCGCGCAGTCCTCGTCCCGGTGCCAGATGGAGGCGTTGTGCACGATCAGGTCGAGGCGGTCGGTGTGTTCGGCCACCGTCCGGGCAAAGGGCTCGATCCGATCGCGGTCGAGCAGGTCCAGCGGCAGCGCGACCAGCCCACGGTCGACCAGGTCGCGCAAGGCATCGGTCTCGCGGCGATAGCTGCCGATCACCCGGTGGCCGGCGTCGAGCAGGTGCCCGGCGAGGTCGGCGCCGACGCGCCTGGTCACCCCGGTGATCAGGATGGTCTGCGGTCGGCGGGTCATGCTCAGCCCCGGCGACCGATCAGTTGCAGGAACTCGTTGCGGGTGGCGGGGCTGTCGCGGAACTGCCCGGTCATCCGCGAGGTGACCGTCTCCGACTCGACCTTCTCCA
>NZ_JBKGYT010000045.1:0-15500 GCF_046545975.1 Guyparkeria sp.
TGCCGTGGTCAACGTGACCGATCGTGCCGACGTTTACGTGCGGCTTGCTACGTTCAAACTTTTCTTTGGACATGTCTTACATCCTCAACTGGATTTTGAAATCTGGCGACCCGATGCGAATCAGGCCGAACCCTTGATGACGTCTTCGACAACGCTCTTCGGCGCCTCGGCGTAACGACCGAACTCCATCGAGTAGGTGGCACGGCCCTGTGTCGACGACCGCAGGTCGGTGGCGTAGCCGAACATCTCGGACAGCGGGACCTCAGCCTTGATCTGCTTGCTGCCCCCGGCCACGTCTTCCATGCCCTGGACCATGCCCCGACGACGGTTGATGTCGCCAATCACGTCGCCCATGTACTCTTCCGGGGTCTCGATCTCGACCTTCATCATCGGCTCGAGCAGTACGGGGGTGGCCTTGGCACAGCCTTCCTTGGTAGCCATGGAACCGGCCACCTTGAACGCCATCTCGTTCGAGTCGACTTCGTGATAGGAGCCGTCGTACAGGGTGACCTTGACGTCCACCATCGGGTAGCCCGCGATGACACCGTTCTGCAGCTGTTCCTCGGCGCCGCGCTCGACGGCCGGGATGTATTCCTTCGGCACCACGCCACCGACGATCTTGTTCTCGAACTCGAAACCGCCCCCTTCTTCCAGCGGCTCGATCCGAAGCTTGACGTGGCCGTACTGGCCGCGACCGCCGGATTGGCGAACGAACTTGCCTTCCTGTTCGACCGTGCCGCGGATGGTCTCGCGGTACGCGACCTGCGGCTTGCCGATGTTCGCGTCAACCTTGAACTCGCGGCGCATGCGGTCGACCAGGATGTCCAGGTGAAGCTCGCCCATGCCGGAGATGATGGTCTGGCCGGACTCCTCGTCGGTGCGCACGCGGAAGGACGGGTCCTCCTGGGCGAGACGACCGAGCGCCTGGGACATCTTTTCCTGGTCGGACTTGGTCTTCGGTTCGACGGCCACCGCGATGACCGGCTCCGGGAACTCCATCCGCTCGAGGATGATCGGGTTGCTCGGGTCGCAGAGCGTCTCGCCGGTGGTGACGTTCTTCAGGCCGACGGCCGCGGCGATGTCGCCGGAGTAGACCGACTTGATCTCCTCGCGGGAGTTGGAGTGCATCTGCAGGATACGACCGATGCGCTCGCGGTTGCCGCGGGTGGAGTTCAGCACGGCATCGCCGGCGTTGACGCTGCCCGAGTAGACGCGGAAGAACGCCAGCGAACCGACGAACGGGTCGGTCATGATCTTGAACGCCAGCGCGGAGAACGGCTCGTCGTCGCCGGTCTTCCGGTACGCCTCGGTGCCGTCCGGCAGCTCGCCCTTGATGTCCGGCACCTCGGTCGGCGACGGCAGGAACTCGATGACCGCGTCAAGCAAGCGCTGGACGCCCTTGTTCTTGAACGCCGTGCCGCACAGCGCCGGGATGATGTCGTTCTCGAGGGTACGCTGACGCAGGCCCTGCTTGATCTCTTCCTCGGTCAGCTCGCCGTTCTCGAGGTACTTCTCCATGAGCTCTTCGGAAGCTTCTGCGGCGGCCTCGACCATCTGCTCGCGGTACTGCTCCGCGTCCGCCTTGAGGTCTTCCGGAATCTCGCGCTGATCATAGGTCATGCCCATGTCGTCGGTATTCCAGTAGATCGCCTTCATGCGGATGAGGTCGACCACGCCCTGGAAGTTCTCTTCGGCACCGATCGGAATCACGACCGGCACCGGGGAGGCGCCCAGGCGCTTCTTCAGCTGATCCATCACGCGGTGGAAGTCCGCACCCTGACGGTCCATCTTGTTGACGAACGCCAGACGCGGCACGCCGTACTTGTTGGCCTGGCGCCAGACAGTCTCGGACTGCGGCTGGACGCCACCGACGGCGCAGAGCACGAACACCGCGCCATCGAGCACACGCAGGGAACGCTCGACCTCGATGGTGAAGTCCACGTGCCCCGGGGTGTCGATGATGTTCAGGCGGTGCTTCTGGAACTGCTGATCCATGCCCTGCCAGAACGCGGTGGTGGCGGCGGAGGTGATGGTGATGCCACGCTCCTGCTCCTGCTCCATCCAGTCCATCGTTGCGGCGCCTTCATGGACCTCGCCGATCTTGTGGGACACACCCGTGTAGAACAGGATGCGCTCGGATGTCGTGGTCTTGCCGGCATCAATGTGCGCCATGATGCCGAAATTGCGATAGCGATCGAGCGGGGTCGTACGGGACACGAAAAGTACCTCTTGAATTAGTGCAGCGGTTTACCAGCGGAAGTGCGCAAAGGCCTTGTTAGCCTCGGCCATGCGGTGCGTGTCTTCACGCTTCTTCACGGCGGAACCACGGCCCTCGGCGGCATCCATCAGCTCGCCGGCCAGCTTGGCGGCCATGGTCTTCTCGCCACGCTTGCGCGCCGCTTCGATCAGCCAACGCATGGCCAGCGACGAACGGCGCACCGGGCGCACTTCGACCGGCACCTGGTAGGTCGCACCACCCACACGGCGGGACTTGACCTCGACCGCGGGCGCCACGTTCTCGAGAGCCTTCTCGACCACTTCGACCGGGTGACCCTTGCCCTTCTCTTCGACCATGTCCATCGCGCCGTACAGCAGACGCTCGGCAACGGCCTTCTTGCCGCTGAGCATGATCATGTTGATGAACTTGGCCACGGTGACATTGCCGAATTTCGGATCCGGCAGAATCTCACGCTTGGGGACTTCTCTTCTTCTGGGCATGTCAAATCCTACCGTTGATTAGCTCTTCGGACGCTTGGCGCCGTACTTGGAACGACCCTGACGACGCTTCTCGACACCCTGGGTATCGAGGCTGCCGCGGACGACGTGATAACGCACACCCGGCAGGTCCTTTACACGACCGCCGCGGATCAGCACGACCGAGTGCTCCTGCAGGTTGTGACCCTCACCGCCGATGTAGCCGGTGACCTCGTAGCCGGACGTGAGGCGCACACGGGCAACCTTACGCAGGGCCGAGTTCGGCTTCTTCGGGGTGGTGGTGTAGACACGCGTGCATACGCCGCGACGTTGCGGGCAGCGCTCGAGCGCCGGGACGCTGGTCTTTTCGACCATGCGCTTGCGCGGCTTGCGCACCAGCTGATTGATAGTAGCCATGTATCCGTATTCTCCGACCAAAAACTAGCGCGACGGGCATGCACGCCCGCCGCAAAGGGCAGTGATTCTAAGCAGTTGCCGCGTTTCTGTCAACGCGACATCATTCCTCGGTTCCCGACTCGTCCGTCGCGGATTCCGCGACCTCGGTTTCGGCCGGCGCGCCGAACAGGTCGTTGGCCTGATCGAACGCGGCCTGACGCCGCCGGCGGCGCTCCTGGTGGTGCGCGAGACCGGTGCCGGCCGGGATCAGGCGACCGACGATGACGTTCTCCTTCAGGCCACGCAGCTCGTCCGTGCCGCCGCGAGTCGCCGCGTCGGTGAGCACGCGTGTCGTCTCCTGGAAGGAGGCCGCCGAGATGAACGACTCGGTGACCAGCGAGGCCTTGGTGATGCCGAGCAGCATCGGCTCGGACTTCGCCGGGAACTTGCCCGCCTTCTCCAGGGCCGCGTTCTCCTCGACCAGGCGCGCCTTGTCGACCTGGTCACCACGGAGGTAACCGGAGTCGCCGGGCTCGACGATCTCGACCTTGCGCAGCATCTGGCGAACGATCACCTCGATGTGCTTGTCGTCGATACCCACGCCCTGCAGGCGGTACACGTCCTGGATCTCCTTGACGATGTACTCGGCGAGCGGAGCGATGCCGCGCAGGCGCAGGATGTCGTGCGGTGCGAGTTCGCCGTCGGCGATGATCTCCCCGCGGGTGACATGCTCGCCCTCGAAGACGTTGATCACCCGGTACTTCGGGATCAGCTCCTCGTGCTGCTCGCCGTTCTCGTCGGTGATCACCAGGCGCTGCTTGCCCTTGGTCTCCTTGCCGAAACTCACCGTGCCGGTGTGCTCGGCGAGGATCGCCGGCTCCTTGGGCTTGCGCGCCTCGAAGAGATCCGCGACCCGCGGCAGACCACCGGTGATGTCACGCGTCTTCTGCGATTCCTGCGGAATCCGCGCGACCACGTCACCCACCTGGACCTCCGCCCCGTCGGTGATGCCGATGATCGCACCGGCCGGCAGGACGTAGATCGCCGGGATGTCGGTGCCCGGCAGGCTCACCGGGTCGCCGTTGCCGTCGACCAGCGCGATGGCCGGACGCAGGTCCTTGGCGGTACCGGTCCGCTGGGACGGGTCGATGATGATCTGCGACGACAGGCCGGTGATCTCGTCCGTCTCGGTCTTGACCGACTGGCCGTCGACGAAGTCCGAGAAGCGGGCGAAACCTTCCACCTCGGAGACGACCGGGTGCGTATGCGGATCCCAGTTCGCCAGCGTGGTACCGGCCTCGACCTTGTCGCCGTCCTTGACCCGGATCACCGAGCCGTAGGGCACCTTGTAGCGCTCGCGCTCGCGGCCCTGCTCGTCGAGCATGCCGAGCTCGCCCGAGCGGGTAACCGCCACCAGGTCGCCGTCGCGGTTCTTGACCGTCTTGAGGTTGTGCAGCCGCACGCCGCCCGCCGCCTTGTTCTCGACGGAACTGGCCGCGGCGGACCGGGATGCGGCACCACCGATATGGAAGGTCCGCATGGTCAGCTGGGTACCCGGCTCACCGATGGACTGGGCGGCCATGACGCCGACCGCCTCACCCATGTTGACCGGCTCGCCGCGTGCCAGGTCACGGCCATAGCACTGGGCACAGACGCCGTGCCGCGCCTCGCAGGTGATGGCAGACCGCACCCAGACCTCGTCGATGCCGGAGGACTCGATGCGCGTGACCAACGCCTCGTCGATCAGCGTGCCCGCCGGCACCAGCACCTCCTCGGTGCCCGGCACGATCAGGTCCTTGGAGGTGACCCGGCCGAGGATCCGGTTGCCCAGCCCCTCGACCACGTCGCCACCCTCGATCACCGCGGTCATCTTCAGTCCGTCGGTGGTCGTGCCGCAGTCGTCCGTCGTGACGACCAGGTCCTGGGCCACGTCGACCAGGCGGCGGGTCAGGTACCCGGAGTTGGCGGTCTTCAGCGCCGTGTCCGCCAGGCCCTTGCGCGCGCCGTGGGTCGAGATGAAGTACTGCAGTACGTTCAGACCCTCGCGGAAGTTCGCGGTGATCGGCGTCTCGATGATCGAGCCATCCGGCTTGGTCATCAGGCCACGCATGCCGGCCAGCTGCCGGATCTGCGCCGCGGAACCCCGCGCACCGGAGTCCGCCATCATGAAGATGGCGTTGAACGAGTTCTGCTTGACCTCGTTGCCCTCCTTGTCCTTGACGGTCTGCGCGCCGAGTTGCTCCATCATGGCCCGCGAGATGCTGTCGTTGGCCCGCGACCAGATATCGACCACCTTGTTGTAGCGCTCCTTCTCGGTCACCAGGCCCTGGGCGTACTGGTCCTGGATCTCCTTGACCTCGGCCTCGGCCTGCGCCAGCTCGGAGTCCTTCGACCCCGGCACGATCATGTCGTCGGCACAGATGGAAATGCCCGACCGGGTCGCGTAGCGGAAGCCCATGTACATGAGCTGGTCGGCGAACACCACGGTGTCCTTGAGGCCCAGATGGCGGTAGACGTAGTTGAGCAGGGCCGAGATCGGCTTCTTGCCCATGTCCTTGTTGATCTGCTCGAACGGAATGCCGTCCGGCACGATCCGGTACAGCAGGGCGCGGCCGACCGTGGTCTCGACGATCGCGGTACGCGGCTCTACCGTGCCGTCTTCCTCGCGAACCCAGTCCTTGAGGCGCACGCGCACCATGGCGCCCAGCTCGACCTGGCCGTTGTCATAGGCGCGCTGGACCTCGTCGGAATCGGCGAAGATCATGCCCTCGCCGCGGGCGTTCACCTTGGAACGCGTCATGTAGTAGATCCCGAGCACGATGTCCTGCGACGGCACGATGACCGGGTCGCCGGAAGCCGGCGACAGGACATTGTTCGTCGACATCATCAGCGCACGGGCCTCGGACTGCGCCTCGAGCGACAGCGGCACGTGCACGGCCATCTGGTCGCCGTCGAAGTCGGCGTTGTAGGCCGAGCAGACCAGCGGGTGCAGCTGGATGGCCTTGCCCTCGATCAGGGTCGGCTCGAACGCCTGGATGCCCAGACGGTGCAGCGTCGGCGCGCGGTTGAGCAGGACCGGGTGCTCGCGGATGACTTCCTCGAGCACGTCCCAGACCTCGGCGCCTTCGCGCTCGACCAGCTTCTTGGCCGCCTTGATGGTGGTGGCCAGGCCACGGCGGTGGAGCTTGCCGAAGATGAACGGCTTGAACAGCTCGAGCGCCATCTTCTTGGGCAGGCCGCACTGGTGCAGGCGCAGGGTCGGGCCGACCACGATGACCGAACGGCCCGAGTAGTCGACGCGCTTGCCCAGGAGGTTCTGGCGGAAACGCCCCTGCTTGCCCTTGATCATGTCGGCGAGCGACTTCAACGGGCGCTTGTTGGTGCCGGTGACCGCGCGGCCGCGACGACCGTTGTCCAGCAGCGAGTCGACCGACTCCTGCAGCATGCGCTTCTCGTTGCGCAGGATGATGTCCGGCGCGTTGATCTCGAGCAGGCGCTTGAGGCGGTTGTTGCGGTTGATGACCCGACGGTAGAGATCGTTGAGGTCACTGGTCGCGAAGCGGCCGCCGTCCAGCGGGACGAGCGGACGCAGGTCCGGCGGCAGGACCGGCAGTTGGGTCATGACCAGCCATTCCGGGCGGTTGCCGGAGGCGCGGAACGACTCGAGCAGCTTCAGGCGCTTGGTGATGCGCTTGATCTTGGTCTCGGAGCCGGTCTCGGCCAGCTCGTCGCGCAGCTTGAGGATCTCGTCGTCGAGGTTGATCTCCTTGAGGAGCTTCTGGATGGACTCCGCGCCCATGCCCGCCTCGAACTCGTCACCGAACTGCTCGAGCGCCTCGATGTACATCTCGTCGGTGAGCAGGTCGCCCTTGTTCAGGGTGGTCATGCCCGGGTCGGTGACGATGAACGCCTCGAAGTACAGCACGCGCTCGATGTCGCGCAGGGTCATGTCCAGCAGCAGGCCGATGCGGCTGGGCAGCGACTTGAGGAACCAGATGTGCGCGACCGGGCAGGCCAGCTCGATGTGGCCCATGCGCTCGCGGCGGACCTTGGAGAGGGTCACCTCGACGCCGCACTTCTCACACACCACGCCACGGTGCTTGAGGCGCTTGTACTTGCCGCAGAGGCACTCGTAGTCCCGCACAGGACCGAAGATCTTGGCGCAGAACAGGCCATCGCGCTCCGGCTTGAAGGTGCGGTAGTTGATGGTCTCAGGCTTCTTCACCTCGCCATACGACCAGGAACGGATCATCTCCGGGGAGGCCAGCGAGATTCGGATGTGATCGAAGTCCTCTTCGCCGACCTCGTGGTTCATCAGATTAAGCAATTCTTTCATTGACTACCTGCCTAACGTGTTCTGTCACACGGCACCATGGCCCGAGGGGAACACCCTCGGCCCATGCCCCGGAAATCACTCGTCGTCCTGTTCCAGCTCGATGTTGATGCCGAGCGAACGGATCTCCTTCAACAGCACGTTGAAGGACTCGGGCATCCCCGCATCCATGCGGTGATCGCCATCGACGATGTTCTTGTACATCTTGTTCCGGCCATCGACGTCGTCGGACTTGACCGTCAGCATCTCCTGCAGCGTGTACGCCGCGCCGTATGCCTCCAGGGCCCAGACCTCCATCTCGCCGAAGCGCTGGCCGCCGAACTGCGCCTTGCCGCCCAGCGGCTGCTGGGTAACCAGCGAGTACGGACCGGTGGAGCGCGCGTGCATCTTGTCGTCGACCAGGTGGTTGAGCTTCAGGATGTACATGTAGCCCACGGTGGTCTTGCGCTCGAACGGCTCGCCCGTGCGGCCGTCGTAGAGCTGGAGCTGCCCGTCTTCCGGCATCTCCGCGAGCCGCAGCATCTGCTTGAGCTCGTCCTCGTTCGCCCCGTCGAAGACCGGCGTGGCCATCGGCACGCCCTTCTTCAGGTTGCCGGCCAGCTCGATCAGCTCGTCGTCGTTCAGGCTGTCGAGGTCGACGCGCTTCTCGTCCCGGTGGTTGTAGACCTGGTCCAGGAACTCGCGCAGCTCCTTGAGGGCCTTCTCGCGCTCGAGCTTCAGGCGCTTCTCGATCTGGTGGCCCAGGCCGCGTGCGGCCAGGCCCATGTGCGTCTCGAGGATCTGACCGATGTTCATCCGCGAGGGAACACCCAGCGGGTTCAGGCAGATGTCCATCGGGGTGCCATCTTCCATGTACGGCATGTCTTCCTCTGGGACGATCATCGAGATGACGCCCTTGTTGCCGTGACGGCCGGCGAGCTTGTCGCCCGGCTGGATGCGGCGCTTGACGGCCACGTAGACCTTGACCATCTTCAGCACGCCCGGCTGCAGGTCGTCGCCCTGCTGGATCTTGCGCTTCTTGTCCTCGAAGCGTGCCTCGGCCTGCTCCTTCTCGCGCTCGAGCTGCGCCTTGTATTCCTCCAGCGCGCTCGCCGCGGCCTCGTCCTCGACCCGGATCTCGAACCACTTCGACGGCTCGATCTTGTTCAGCTGGGCGGCGGTGACCTTGGAGCCGGCCTTGATGCCGGTCGGGCCGCCCACGGCGACCTTGCCCAGCAGCAGGTCACGGACACGGGCCTGAATGTCGCCCTCGATGATGCGCATGCGATCCTTGAGATCCTTGCGCACCGCGTCGAGGTCGGCTTCCTCGATCGACCGGGCACGGCTGTCCTTCTCGATGCCGTCGCGGGTGAAGACGCGCACGTCGATGACGGTCCCCTCGATACCCTGCGGCACCCGCAGCGAGGTGTCCTTCACGTCCGACGCCTTCTCGCCGAAGATCGCTCTCAGGAGCTTTTCCTCCGGGGTGAGCTGTGTCTCGCCCTTCGGCGTGACCTTGCCCACCAGGATGTCGTTGGGCTTCACCTCGGCCCCGATGTGGACCACGCCGGCCTCGTCCAGCTTGTTCAGCAGGTTCTCGGCGACGTTCGGGATGTCCGAAGTGATCTCCTCCGGGCCCAGCTTGGTATCGCGGGCGACGCAGTTGAGTTCCTCGATGTGGATGGTGGTGAAGCGGTCCTCGCGCACCACCCGCTCGGACATGAGGATGGAATCCTCGAAGTTGTAGCCGTTCCAGGGCATGAAGGCACAGAGGATGTTCTGCCCCAGCGCCAGCTCGCCCATGTCGACCGACGGCCCGTCGGCGAGCACGTCGCCCTTCTCGATCCGGTCGCCCACCTTCACCAGCGGACGCTGGTTGATGCAGGTGTTCTGGTTCGAGCGGGTGTACTTGGTCAGGTTGTAGATGTCGACACCGACCTCGCCCTGGGTGGCCTCCTCGGCCTTGACCCGGACGACCACGCGCGAGGCGTCGACACGGTCGACCACGCCGCCGCGCTTGGCGACCACGCAGGCGCCCGAATCGGTCGCGACCACGCGCTCCATCCCGGTGCCCACCAGCGGCTTGTCCGCCTTGAGCGTCGGCACGGCCTGGCGCTGCATGTTCGAGCCCATCAGGGCGCGGTTGGCGTCATCGTGCTCCAGGAACGGGATGATGGAGGCGGCCACCGACACGATCTGCTTGGGCGAGATGTCCATGTACTGGATCTCGGAGGGATCCGACAGCATGAACTCGCCGGCCTTGCGGGCCGAGATCAGCTCGCCGGTCAGGCGGCCTTGCTCGTCCAGCGGCGCGTTCGCCTGGGCGATGGTGTACTTCTCTTCCTCGTAGGCCGAGAGCCACTGGACGTCGGAGGTCACCTTGCCGTCGATCACCTTGCGGTACGGCGTCTCGAGGAAGCCGTAGGTGTTGGTCTGCGCGAACACGGCCAGCGAGTTGATCAGGCCGATGTTCGGGCCTTCCGGCGTCTCGATCGGGCATACGCGGCCGTAGTGCGTGGTGTGCACGTCACGGACCTCGAAGCCGGCGCGCTCGCGCGTCAGGCCGCCCGGGCCGAGCGCCGAGATCCGGCGCTTGTGGGTGACCTCGGAGAGCGGGTTGTTCTGGTCCATGAACTGCGACAGCTGCGAGGAGCCGAAGAACTCCTTGACCGCGGCGGCCACCGGCTTGGCATTGATCAGGTCCTGCGGGGTCAGGCCCTCGCTCTCGGCCTGGGTCAGGCGCTCCTTGACGGCACGCTCGACCCGGACCAGGCCGATGCGGAAGACGTTTTCGGCCATCTCGCCCACCGAGCGGATGCGGCGGTTGCCGAGGTGGTCGATGTCGTCGGTCTTGCCGTTGCCGTTGCGGATGTTGATCAGCTCGATCAGCACGTCGAGGATGTCGGAGGCGTCGCCGCTCTCCTCGACCAGCTTCGCCGCTTCCTCGTCACCCGTCTCGGCGCGCTTGCCGAAGTACTTGGCGTCGTAGAGGATGCCCGGACCCGAATCGCCCTCGCGCTCGAGGCGGCGGTTGAACTTCATCCGGCCGACCTCGGACAGGTCGTAGCGTTCCTCGCTGAAGAACAGGCCGTGGAACAGGCCTTCGGCCGCGTCCTTGGTCGGCGGCTCGCCCGGGCGCATCATCTTGTAGATCTCGACCATCGCCTCGAGCGGCGTGGTGGACGGATCGTTGCGCAGGGTCAGCGACATGTACGGGCCGCGATCGACCTCGTTGTAGTACAGGGTCTTGAACGACTCGATGCCGGCCGCCTGGAAGCGTGCCAGCATCTCCTCGGTGATCTCGTCGTTGGCATTGGCGATCACTTCGCCGCTGTCGGTGTCGACGACGTCCTTGGCCAGGGTGCGGCCCACGACGAACTCCGCCGGCACCGGCAGGCTCTCGATCTCGGCCTTCTTCAGGTCACGGACGTGCTTGGCGGTGATGCGCTTGCCCGCCTTGACGACCACCTCACCGTCGACCTCGATGTCGAAGGCGGCATCGGTGCCCTTGAGGCGCTCGGGCACCAGCGACAGAGACAGGTTCTCGCCGTCGACGCGGAACTCGTCGTGCTCGAAGAAGATGTCGAGCATCTCCTCGTTGGTGTAGCCCAGGGCACGCAGCAGGATGGACGCCGGGATCTTGCGGCGACGGTCGATGCGAACGTAGACCAGATCCTTCTGGTCGAACTCGAAGTCCAGCCAGGAGCCGCGGTACGGGATGACCCGCGCGGAGAACAGCATCTTCTTGGAGCTGCTGGTCTTGCCCTTGTCGTGATCGAAGAACACGCCCGGCGAGCGGTGCAGCTGGGAGACGATCACCCGCTCGGTGCCGTTGACGACGAAGGTCCCGCTCTCGGTCTGCAGCGGGATCTCGCCCATGTAGACGTCCTGCTCGCGGATGTCCTTGACCACCTTGGAGCCGGCCGGGGCTTCCTTGTCGTAGATGACCAGGCGCAGCTTGACCCGCAGCGGCGCCGAATAGGTCAGGCCGCGGATCTGGCACTCGCGCACGTCGAAGGCCGGCTCGCCGAAGTGATAGTCGACGTAGTCGATTTCAGCATTGCCCGAGTGGCTGGTGATCGGAAACACCGAGCTCAGCGCCGCATGCAGACCGATGTTGCGGCGCTCCTTCTGATTGACACCTTCCTGCAGGAAACCCTCGTAGGATTTCACCTGCGTGGTCAATAGATAGGGTACCGGCAGGACCTCGGCACGCTTGCCGAAGTCCTTGCGGAGTCGCTTCTTCTCAGTGAATGAATAGCTCATCTACTTTCCTCGTCGGGACAATCTGAGTGTGATCGCCGTACCTCTGGCGATACACGCCGTGGCGCGCGGGGTTCGGTACTCCCCCTGTGAGGGGCGGCCGCAGCCGCCCCGGGCAACCTTTCGGGATCAGGCGACAGACCCGATCACGAAAAGCGACCCAACAAGCGCGTAAAGGCCGGCGACCCGAAGGCCACCAGCCCGTACCTGGGTGCTGTGGTTAAGCGACCCGAACACTCGTTTACTTGAGCTCGACGGAAGCGCCTGCCTCTTCGAGCTTGGCCTTCATGGACTCGGCCTCGTCCTTCTCGGCGCCTTCCTTGACGGCGCTCGGAGCACCTTCGACCAGTTCCTTGGCTTCCTTGAGGCCCAGGCCGGTCAGTTCGCGGACCGCCTTGATGACGGCAACCTTGTTGGAGCCGAACGAGGTCATGACCACGTCGAACTCGGTCTTCTCTTCGGCGGCGGCACCGGCTTCGCCACCGGCGGCTGCCGGAGCGGCTGCAACGGCTGCTGCCGCGCTTACGCCGAACTTCTCTTCCATGTCGGAGATCAGTTCAACGACCTCCATGACGGACATGTTGGAGATCGCTTCGAGGATATCGTCTTTTGTAACTGCCATGATTGAGTACCTGAAAAATGATGAAAAAGGTTAAGCCGCTTGTTTCTGGTCGCGAATCGCCGCCACGGTGCGTACCAGCTTGCCCGGAACCTCGTTGAAGGTACGGGCCAGCTTGGTGACCGGCGCCTGCATGGTCGCCATGAGTTGCGCAAGCGCTTCCTCACGGGTCGGCAGGCTGGCAACGCGTTCGAGAGCGGAAGCCGGGAGGAGTTCGCCACCCAAGGACAGGAACTGGACGTCAAGCGCTTCCATCTCCTTGGTCGCGTCCTTCATCAGACGCGCCGCGGAGCCCAGGTCGTCCATCGAGAACGCGAGGATGAGCGGGCCGCGCAGGGCCTCGTTCACGCATTCGTACTCGGTGCCTTCCAGGGCGCGCTTGGCCAGGGTGTTCTTGACGACCCGCAGGTACACGCCGGCTTCGCGTGCCTTCACGCGCAGCTCGGTGACCTGCGAGACCGTCAAGCCCCGATACTCGACGCCAACCGCCGAGTAGGCCTTGGATGCAACCTCGGCGACTTCTGCGACAACCAACTTCTTGCGATCGAAGGTTAATGCCACGTCTCTTACCTACGGTTGCAAAGGGACATTGCCCTTTTCGTTTGAAACCGATTCGCGCCGTGCACGAATCGCCCTTCTCAACGGCCACCCAGACATGAAATCATCGGGACTCTGACCGTCTGCGCAGGCTTTCTCGATTAAGCGGTCCGGCGAACCGGTCCGCGCCTGCGGTCTTTGACGCCACCGGTCTCATTGCCGGCAGTCCAAAGAACATCGCCGATCGCGACTCTCGCCGCGACCGGCCTTGTACGTCACCCGGAGGAGACTCAGCCCTCCAGGCTGGCCTGATCGACGACCAGGCCCGGGCCCATCGTGGTCGAGACCGAGACGCGCTTCATGTACACGCCCTTGGCCGCGACCGGCTTGGCCTTGTTCAGGTCGGCCAGCAGGGCGTTCAGGTTCTCGATCAGCGCGGCCGGCTCGAAGTCGACCTTGCCGATGGTGCAGTGAATGATGCCGTTCTTGTCGGTCCGGTACCGCACCTGGCCGGCCTTGGCATTCTTGACCGCACCGGCCACGTCCGGGGACACGGTGCCGACCTTCGGGTTCGGCATCAGGCCGCGCGGGCCGAGGATCTGGCCCAGCTGGCCGACGACGCGCATCGCGTCCGGGGAGGCGATCACCACGTCGAAGTCCATGCGACCCTGCTTGATCTCGTCAGCGAGGTCTTCCATGCCGACGATGTCCGCGCCGGCGTCCTTGGCCGCCTCGGCGTTCGCGCCCTGGGCGAACACGGCGACGCGCACGTCCTTGCCGGTGCCGCGCGGCAGCACGGTGGAACCACGGACCATCTGGTCGGAACGACGCGGGTCGACACCCAGGTTGACGGCGACGTCAACCGCCTCGTTGAACTTGACCGTGGAGAGCTCCTTGAGCAGGCCGAAGGCCTCGTCGACACCGTACTGGCGGTTGCTGTCGACCTTCTCGGCAATCATCTTCTGTCGCTTGGTCAGCTTTGCCATCTCACACACCCTCCACGTTCAGGCCCATGCTGCGGGCGCTACCGGCGATGGTGCGCACACGGGCGTCGAGATCCTTGGCCGTCAGGTCCGGCTCCTTGGTCTTCGCGATCTCCTCGAGCTGCTCGCGGGTGACCGTGCCGACCTTGGTCTTGTTCGGCTCGGCGGAACCGCTCTTGATGCCGACGGCCTTCTTCAGAAGGATCGCTGCCGGCGGGGTCTTCATGATGAAGGTGAACGACTTGTCCTGGTAGACAGTGATCACCACCGGCACGGGAAGACCCGGCTCGATGTTGCCCGACGCGGCGTTGAACTCCTTGCAGAAGCCCATGATGTTCACGCCGTGCTGACCCAGCGCGGGGCCGATAGGGGGTGACGGGTTGGCCTGACCGGCAGGCACCTGAAGCTTGATGTAAGCTGAGACTTTCTTAGCCATGATGACCTCTTCTGTGGGTAGCTAGCGCCCGACTCGAGGCCGGGCTCCCCTGACTGATCGACTGATCAGGTCTTCTCGACCTGGTCGAAACCGAGTTCCACCGGAGTGGAACGTCCAAAAATGCTGACCGCCACGCGCAGGCGGCTCTTCTCGTAGTTCACTTCCTCGACCGTGCCGGTGAAGTCGTTGAACGGGCCGTCGCAGACACGCACCATCTCGCCGACATCGAAGAGCGTCTTCGGCTTCGGCTTCTCGGTGGAGTCCTTGACCCGGTTGAGGATCTGCTCGGCCTCGCGCTCGGAAATCGGCGTCGGCTTGCCGCCGGAATTGCCGATGAAGCCCAGTACGCGCGGCGTGGACTTGATCAGGTGCCAGGCCTCGTCGGTCATGTCGACCTGGACGAGCACGTAGCCGGGAAAGAACTTGCGCTCCGAACGGCGCTTCACGCCGTCGCGCATCTCGACCACCTCCTCGGAGGGGACGAGGATCTCCCCGAACAGGTCCTGCAGGCCGGCGCGCTCGATGCGCTCCTGCAGCGCCTTCTTGACGCTGTTTTCGTACTGAGAAAACGCCTGAACGACGTACCAGCGCATCGCCATGAAAAGCCTCCTAACCGGTAATGCTGCGAACGATCCAACCCAGCAGCGAATCCACGCCCCAGAGGAACAGGCCGATCAGGATGACGAGCAGGACGACCACCAGGGTCGTCTGCGTCGCTTCCTGGCGTGTCGGCCACACCATCTTTTTGACTTCGAGGCGGGAATCGAAGGTGAACTGCCAGATCGAACGGCCCACTGCCGTGGTGTACGCCACGGCGATCGCGAGCCCCGCGCCCGCCACCACCGCCAGGATGCGCACGAACAGCGGCTGGTCATCGAGCAGGTAATAGCCCAGCACCCCGGCCAGGATCAGCACGATCGACAGAGCGATCTTGGCCGAATCCAGACCGGAGGACGTGGGCTGCACGGACTTTTCCGACATGTCTAGGAACTCACGCTTAAAGACAGCACCCGCCGGCCGACGAATCGGCTCCGGCGGGCACCCCCTGCACGGAAGTGGCAGGGCAGGAGGGACTCGAACCCCCAACCTACGGTTTTGGAGACCGTTGCTCTGCCAGTTGAGCTACTGCCCTATGTTTTTCGCCCTTGGCGAAAAAAGAGCGCGAAGTCTATACGACCTCGCGCCTTGACGCAACCCGTTGCGGGTTACTCGATGATCTTGGAAACGACGCCGGCGCCGACGGTACGGCCGCCTTCGCGT
>NZ_JBKGYT010000046.1:0-15341 GCF_046545975.1 Guyparkeria sp.
CGACCCGTCGGCCGGTCGCAACCGGTCGACCCGAAACGACAAAACCCCGGGCTTGCCCGGGGTTTTTCTCGTCTGGGTGACCGGATTCGGTTTGATTGATCAGCGCCCGCCGGCAATCACCCAGCCGGTGATCCCGGCGAACATCAGGATCACCCCGGCTGGCGCGAGCATCAGCAGGTTCATGAACTGCAGCTTTTCCTCGGAGGAACCGAAGACCATGGGGCCGAGGCCGGCAATCACGCCGACGACCGACATGACCGCCCCGACGATCAGCATGAACTTGGAAGCGCGGGCGAACCCCGGCTGCCGTGTCGGGGCCTCGAACCGGTACGGGTCGCCGATGCCCGGCTCGAACTCCTCTTCTTCCGGACCGTCCGGCTTTCGGTCTTGATCATCTTTCATGGCGTCGCCTCGGCTGCTGTCAGCGGGTTTTCAGGGATGCTCGAATCCTACCAGCGCTTTCACCGGATCCGTAGGCCGCCGGGTCCATTGCCCGCTTTTTGCTAGACTGAGCGTCCCGAATCCCGGCGGACTGCCGCGGCGAGTCGCCAGCACCTGCCATGCGGGTCGCCTGGGCTACGCAACGGCCGGTTCGCCACCAGTGACGCGAAACAACCCCAAGGAGTGTCTCCCGTGCTCGAATTCTCCGTAAAGAGTGGCGCCCCGGAAAAACAGCGAACTGCCTGCCTGATCGTCGGCGTGTTCGAGTCTCGTCGCCTGACTCCCGCGGCGGAAACCATCGACCAAGCCAGTGACGGCTTTCTGACGTCGGTCACCCGTCGGGGTGACATGGACGGCGAGATCGGCGACACCCTGCTCCTGCACGGCGTGCCGAACATCCAGGCCGATCGCGTGCTGCTCGTCGGCCTGGGCAAGGAGCGCGAGCTCGACACCCGGGGACTGGTCAAGGCCACGCGCGCGGCGGTCGAGGCGCTCCACCATCGCGGCACGTCCGAATGCGTGAGCCACCTGACCGAGATCGACATCCGCGGCTGCTCGCTCGAGCAGGTCCTGCGCCAGAGCATCGTGTCCATCGAGGACAGTCTCTACCGTTTCGACGAGCTCAAGACCGACAAGGAACTCGGTCCACGCCGCCCCTTGCGCAAGGTGACCTTCATCCTGTCCAATCGCAAGGACCTGATGGACGCCGAACGCCACGTGCGGGAGGCCACGGCCATCAGCAACGGCGTGCGCATCGCCAAGAACCTGGCCAATCGGCCCGGCAACCACCTCACGCCGACCACCATGGCCGACTACGCGCGCAAGATGACGGAGACCCACGTCAACCTGCAGGTCGAGGTGCTCGACCAGTCCCGCATGGAAGCGCTGGGCATGAATGCCCTGCTCGCCGTGGCCAAGGGCAGCAGCGAGCCGCCGAAGATGATCGTCATGGAGCACATGGGCGCCGACGCGGACACGCCACCGATCGTGCTCGTCGGCAAGGGGGTGACCTTCGATTCCGGCGGCATCTCACTCAAGCCCGGCCCGGACATGGACCAGATGAAGTTCGACATGGGCGGCGCGGCTGCCACCATCGGGGTAATGTCGGCGGTGGCGGAGATGCAGTTGCCGATCAACGTGGTGGCCCTGGTGCCGACGGTGGAGAACATGCCCGACGGCAACGCGCTGAAGCCGGGCGACGTGATCCGCAGCATGTCCGGCCAGACCATCGAGGTGCTGAACACCGACGCGGAAGGACGCCTGATCCTCTGCGATGCCCTGACCTACGCCGGGCGCTACAAGCCCCAGGCGGTCATCGACCTGGCCACGCTCACCGGTGCCTGCATCGTCGCGCTGGGACGCGTGCCGAGCGCCGTGCTGAGCAACAGGGACACCCTGGCCGCCGAGCTGATCCAGGCCGGCGAGAAGGCAAACGACCGGGTCTGGCAGCTCCCCATTTGGGACGAGTACCAGGATCAGCTCAAGAGCAATTTCGCCGACATGGCGAACATCGGTGGGCGCGAGGGCGGCACCATCACCGCCGCCGCCTTCCTCTCCCGCTTTACCCGGGAGTACGACTGGGCGCACCTGGATATCGCCGGCACCGCCTGGAAGGTGGGCGATGCCAAGGGAGCCACCGGTCGGCCGGTCGCGTTGCTGGCGGAGTTCCTGATGAAGCGGGCCGAGCAGGCCTCGGCGAGCTAGGCACAGGAGCAAGCCGGGCTGTGCCGCCGTGGGCGACGTCCGGCGTCAGTCTTCGGCGGCTGCCCGGGCGAGATTGCGCCGGCGCTGCTGGCGCTTCTTTTCCGGCAGGTTCTCGTAGAGGCGGTCGCGAAGGGCAATGAAGTATCGCTCGATGTCGGGGATGCTCACGCCCGGCACGTCCAGCTCGGCAAAGGTCCGGCCATAGAGCTTCTCGGCGCTCTCCCGTATCTCGTCGATCAGCGGCAGCGCCCGGTCGCTCAGGCGAATGATCTTGCAGCGGCGGTCGGAACCGCACTGCACCCGTTCGACCCATTCGTCGCGTGACAGGCGATCGATCATTGCCACCAGCGACGGTCCCTCGATGCCCAGTTCCTCGGCCAGTTCGGACTGGATAAGCCCGTCCGGGTACAGCGACAGGATGGCCAGGGTGCGCCACTTGGCCTGGCTCAGGCCGTGATGCGCCAGTTCACTGTCCATCAGTTGCCGCCACAGCTGGTCCACCCGGTGGAGCAGCACCGGGACCCGGTCCTCGGCACAGATGTCGAATGCAAGTTCCTGATCGGCCATCGAATGTTGAACCTTTCCGTGAAGAGACAGGAGTCGGTCGTACCTGTCGGCACGATGCTGTCCGACAGTTTGCCACCCACGCGACGTGCGTCCAACTATTAGCGCGGCTATCTGACGAGATGAAAAAAACCGCCCCCGGGATACCGGGGGCGGCAGTCACGACTCACGCTTCAAACCCAAGGCACGCCCGGCGCCTGGCAACGACGGGTAACCTCTCCCCCGTCCCTTCGACTCACTCGCTGAAGATCACGTCGGCGGTCACCCCTTCGGCGGCGGCGTGATGCTTCAGCCGGCGGACGGCTTCCAACTGGATCTGCCGGACGCGTTCGCGGGTGCAGCCGAGCAGGCTGCCGACCTGCTCGAGCGTGGCCGGCTCGTGGCCGCGCAGGCCGTAACGACGCATCAGGACTTCACGCTGCTTGCCGTCAAGCTTGTCGATCAGCCGATCGAGAAGCTGCAACACGCCATCATCCTGGAGCTCGTCCTCGGGAAGCGCACTATTTTCGTCAGGAACCATGTCGAGCAAAGAAAACTCCCCGTCTCCCTTCAACGGGCTGTCGAACGATGACTCGCGCTCGTTGTACGACATCACCTTCAGGACATCCTTGACCGGCTTGTCGAGGTGCTCGGCGATCTGCTCCGGCTTGACGTCACCGTTCTGGTGCTGCGCGATTCGCCGGGCCGCTCGATTGTAGGAATGCACCTCCTTGACCACGTGCACGGGCAGGCGCACGGTCCGCGACTGGTTCATCAGCGCACGCTCGATGGTCTGCCGAATCCACCAGGTCGCGTAGGTGGAAAAGCGGAAACCGCGCTCCGGGTCGAACTTCTCTACCGCCCGCATCAGCCCGAGGTTGCCTTCCTCGATGAGGTCGAGCAGGTCGAGCCCACGATTGATGTAGCGCCGGGCGAGCTTGATCACCAGTCGCAGGTTGCAGACGATCATCTTCTGCCTGGCCCACTCCTCGCCGGCCTGGGCTCGCCGGGCGAAGTCCACTTCTTCTGCCGGGGTCAGCAGGCGCTCGGTCTCCACGTCCTTCAGGTACAGGCGTACCGGGTCGGGCGACTCGGAGTCGTCGACATTGAAGGTCCGCGCGAATTCCGCCGATTCCGGCTCGGCATCACGCTTGGAGTCGCGAAGGGCTGGCCCGAGCGCATCCTGTTCATTCACCGCCCCGTCGATCTTTACGGGACCGGCCTGGTGCATACCGCTGTTGCTCATTACCTGTGCCATGGTCGCCTCCCTCGCTCCTATGCGATAGTGCCGAACGATCTAGGTGTACAACCTTTGCATAGTGATATGGGCCGATCAATACCTAAAAAGTCGAATAAGACAACATTACACTTTCGATATAGTCGAATTAGAGTGACAGAACCTACTGATTTAGGTAGCTATCGACCGAGGGAACGGGATCCATCACAATAGTTATACATGACATGTACACAAGCTCGATCCTGCGCTTTTCCTTCGAAAAGGTGACAGGGACGCGGCGCACAAGGTTTCGTGCTCGCGCACGGGCCCGGGAAGGGAAGGAGGGGTCAGAGCGCTACGGGGAAGGCGGAACAGGCTCGGCGGCAGAGCCGGAACGAATCAGGGCAGATGACGCTCGGGGTCGACAGGCTTGCCCTGGCGACGGATCTGGAACAGCAGGTGGCCACCCTCGTCCGGCTTGCGATGATCGCGGGGACCTACCCGGGCAATCGTCTGCCCGCTCTTGACCCGGTCGCCCTCGTTGACGAGCAGGCTCTGATTGTAGGCATAGGCGGACAGCCATTCGGCGTCGTGCTTGACGATCACGAGATTGCCGTAACCGGGAAGCCCGTCGCCCGAGTAGACCACCTTGCCCCCCGCCGCGGCCTGAACCGGCCTGCCGACCGTCGCGCCGATGATCACTCCCTTCTGGGCCGGCGTCCCGTCGCTGAACCGGTGCAGGATCCGGCCTTCCAGCGGCCAGGACCAGCGCACCGGGGAAGAGGCCGACCGAGTGGAAGACGTTGTCGAGGCCGCCTCCTCCGCGGACGAGGCGGCCCGCGCCTTCACCGGTGTGGCGTGACTCGACGAGGAAGCGGTCGACGTCGACGAGCCACCGCCGTCACTCGGGCTTCCCGGGGGGGAAAGCCGAAGCTTCTGCCCGATCTTTAGATGGCGCGGATTGGAGATGCCGTTCCATTTCGCCAAGGTGCGCCAGTCCAGGTCGTTCGCCACCGCGATGGAGTAGAGGGTGTCGCCCCCCTTGACGTAGTGGACGGGCGTGCCACGCTCCCAGCTTCGATAGTCGGTCGAGCTCGCACAGCCACCCAGCAGCAGCACCAGGGCCACCATCGGCAAAAACGATCCGATACGACAGGCTGTGGGGCAAAACTTCAAGCGGCTCTCCCCTGGCAAGACCTAGTGCAACTGCCAGACGAGTATGGCAGCCACGAGCAACACCACGAACAGCCACCCCAGCCATTCGATGTACTGACGCAACTGCGGCGCGATCCGGGGACCAGCCCAGGCGACCAGCCCGGAAACGAGGAAGAAGCGGGCACCCCGCCCCACGAACGAGGCGAGGAAAAACCCCAACGGGTTCATCGTCAAGGCCCCGGCGGCAATCGTGAACACCTTGTAGGGAATGGGCGAGAACCCGGCTACCAGCACGGCCCAGAACCCCCAGCGCTCGAACCAGTCGCGAGCCTGCTCGAACGCGCCGGCATACTTCGAGGAGGCAAGCCAGGGCATGATTGCCTCGATGGCCCAGACACCGATCAGGTAGCCCAGCATCCCGCCGAGCACGCTGCCCACCGTCGCGATCAGGGCGAACCACCACCAGCAGCGCGGCCGGGCCAGCGCCATCGGCATGAGCATGACGTCGGGGGGTATCGGGAAGAACGACGACTCGGCAAAACTCAGCCACCCCAGCAGGGCCGGGCCGCGACGATGGGCGGACCAGGCCAGAACCCGGTCGTAGAGCGGACCGAACAGCCTCATACCAGTTCTCCGGGCAGCAGGGGCACGAACGTGACCATGTCGTACCAGCGGGTCTGGTACTCGTTGCGGGCGAGACGGGTGATCACCGTGAGCTTCTGGCCGCCCCCCTGGGCACCGACCGGGATCACCATCCGTCCGCCGATGGCGAGCTGCTCCTTGAGCTCGGATGGCACGGCGTCCGGTGCGGCCGTGACGACAATGCCGTCGTAGGGAGCCTGCGAGGGCCAGCCCTTGAACCCGTCGCGATGCATGTAGCGGATGTTGAGCAGGCCCAGCTGACGGTGACGTCGCCGCGCCTGCTCGAGGAAGACGCCGATGCGCTCGACGGTGAACACCGACTGGCAGAGCTGCGCCAGCACGGCCGCCTGGTAACCCGATCCGGTGCCCACTTCGAGCACGCGACCAAGACGTGCATCTCCCCCCATGACCAGTTCGGTCATGCGGGCGACGATATACGGCTGGGACAGGGTCTGCCCCTGCCCGATCGGCAGGGAACAGTCCTCGTAGGCACGCACACTCTGGACCTCGTCGACGAACACCTCGCGCGGCACCGACTCGACTGCGTCGAGGACGGACCGGTTTCGTATGCCCTGCGCCTCGAGCCGGTCGAGCATGGCGCGGCGCGCCCACTGGTAATCACGCTGAAACAAGACGGATCCCTCAGGACAGCCACTGCTCGAGGGCCGGCATGGCCTCGTGGCGGGTCATGTCAAAGTGGATCGGCGTCACCGAGACCCAGCCCTCCGCGAGAGCCTGGAAATCCGTCCCCTCGCCGGCATCCTCGGCCTCGCCGGCGGCACCGATCCAGACGACCTCCCGCCCGCGCGGGTCGATCTCCCGCACCAGTTGCCCGGACGGGTGGCGCCGGCCGAGCCGCGTGGGACGAATGCCGTGGATCTGCTCGAGCGGCTGGTCCGGCACGTTGACGTTGAGCAGGGTGTAGGCGGGAATCGGGTGGTCGTCGAAGCGGTGGATCAGCCACTCGACCCAGTGCGCCGCGGAACCCAGGTGCTCCGGCGAGAACGACTGGCTGGAGACGGCGATTGCCGGCAGCCCGAGCGCGCGCCCCTCGCTGGCCGCCGCGACCGTGCCCGAGTAGAGCACGTCATCGCCCAGGTTGGCACCGTGATTGATGCCGGAGACGACCAGATCGGGCAACTCGGGAAGCAGCCCCTTGATCCCCAGGTGCACGCAGTCGGAAGGGGTGCCGTCGATGACCCAGAGCCGCTCCTCGAGCTGGCGGGGTCGCAGCGGACGCGAGAGCGTCAGACTGTTCGATGCGCCGCTGCGGTCCCGGTCCGGGGCGACAATGGTGACGGTGGCAAGGCGCGACAGTCGTTCGGCCAGGATGTTCAGGCCCGGGGAGAGGTAACCGTCATCATTGCTCAGCAGGATGTGCATGGATCGATTCACGTTGGTGTGGGAAATGTTCCGGTCGGTCGGCCGCCCGACCCACAGGATACCGTCTGGTGCCTTGCAATTCAGCCCGGCAGGGTGCAGCCGGCACCGTTGGCGCATGCCCCGGGCGACAGGCTATGATGCGCGCATGAGTGGCAAGTCACGCATCGATCCCGAGGACCGCGCCCTGTTCCTCGACGCCGTGGGCTCGGTCGACCCGGTCGAGGACAACCGGGTCGAACCGGTGCGCCCGCGTCCCAGCGCCCGGCCTCGACGCGACCCCGGCTTCGACGAGATGGTCGACGACCTGGCCTTCAGCGACCAGGCCGAGGCACCGGAGCAGGGCGAGCAGATGCAGTACCTGCGCCCCGGGGTGCAGAGGACCATTCTCCGCAAGCTCAAGCGCGGCGGCTACAGCGTCTCCGCCTCGCTCGACCTCCACGGCATGACGGTCGAGCAAGCCCGCGCAGCGGTGGCGGCCTTCATCCGCGTGGAGCGGGGCGAACGGCGGCGGTGCGTGCGCATCGTCCACGGCAAGGGCTATCGCTCCGCCGATCAGCGCCCCGTGCTCAAGTCCATGCTCAACCGCTGGCTTCCCCAGCGCGACGACGTGGTGGCCTTCTGTTCCGCCCCGCCGCACGACGGTGGCGCCGGCGCACTCTACATCCTGTTGCGCCGTACCGGTCCGCACGACTGAGGCCCGACCGCGACAGCCTCTCGCCGGAATTCGGTCAGGGGCGGGACCGGTCGACGTGGAACGGGAGGCGTACCAGGAAGCCGCCTTCCGTGCTCCGGATGGTGAGGTTGGCGATCCAGTCGGTGCGGCTGGTGGTGCAGACCGGCAGGATGATGTCCTGCCGGAACGTGTCGTCCGCCAGCCGCTCGAGGCGATAGGCGTTGACGCCCATGTCCATGTCGACCATCTCGAAATCGACCCGCACCTCGCCCACCGACCGGGCCGCCTCGTCCTGCGGCTTCACCTCGAAGGCGAAGCGCTCCAGCGGGATTACGGTCTCCGGCATGGTGATGCGGAACTCGCCCAGTTCGTCGATCGACACCAGGCAACCCTCCCCCTTCACCTCGCAATCGGCGGGCAGTTCCACCTCGGTCAGGGCCCCCTGTGTCGGCGAGTCGATCGACAGCTTCGACGGTGCCCGCCCCCACAGGTAGCTCAGCACCCCAAGGATCAGCAGCGACGCCACCAGCCATTTCGCCTGCTTCATGTTCATTTCCACGCCCTCCGGGATGACCGTTGAACCAATGCCTACCAGAATGCCGAGATCGACGCGATTCCGTGTCCGCCCCGCCGCCAGGCTCGCGGCAGGTCGCGTGTCGTGAGCCCGCCAAGCGCGAGCACCGGCATGCGCGCCCGGGCGGCCAGATCCGCGAACGCCGCCCACCCGATGCCCGCGGCGTCGGGGTGGGTGGCCGTCGCCTTCACGGGCGAGACGGTCGCCAGGTCCACTGCCAGGTCGTTGGCATGTCCCAGGGTCACCCGGTCGTGGACCGCGGCGGTCACCGGACGTCCCTGTTTCTGCCATGACTCGACCGTGGCCGGGGTGGCGTTCATCAGCCGCGCATGGTTCAGATGCACGCCGACCCCCGCGGGCAGTCCGCCGGGCAATGCCGCCCCGCCCGCCGGGTTGACGATCGGCCAGTGTCCGGCCCGCGACACCACCTGGGCGAGATCGCGCCACTCGCCGGGCGACAGCGAGAGATCGCCGCCCGGGCGCAGGTTGACGATCAGCGACGCCGGCAGGTCGGCGAGCCCCGCCGCCACCGGTGTCATCCATCCGTCAGCGGATTCCCCTGCGCTCGCAGGCGGCGTGATCGCCATGCAGCGGGGCAGCACGAGGGCGTTGATCAGGCCCCGGTTCGCCGGCGGCATGGCCGCCAGCCACTCGGGGCGCGCGGCCGCGTCAAGCGTCCGTCTGACGATCCGCTGCCCCTCGCGCCCCCAGGGCTCTCCCCGCCAGCGGGTCACCTCGTAGGCTATCAGTCGCAGGTGGCGGTCGGGGTATTCCCAGGCGACTTCCATCAGCCGTCTCGCGCGGCGCACCTCGACGCCGCATTCCTCGGCCAGTTCGCGTCGCAGGGCGTCACGAAGGGACTCGCCGTCGCGGCGTTTGCCCCCGGGGAAGGCCAGCATGCCGGCCAGGTGCGCCTCCTCCGGGCGGATCTCGGCCCATACCCGTCCCGACGGTTCACGCAGGACGCCGAGGACGATGTCGACTCGATCAAGCCCGTTCACGGGTCACGAACGGTACTCGGCATTGATCTTGACGTAGTCGTAGGAGAAGTCGCAGGTCCAGACCCGATCCGACGCACTCCCCCGGCCAAGGTCGATGTGCATGGTGATCTCCGGCTCGGCCATCACCGCCGCCGCCTCGGCCTCGACGTAGGCCGGATCGCGGCCGCCGTCGACCACCACCCGCACGCCACCGAGCCACAGGCTGACGTTGCCCACGTCCAGGTCGTCGATGCCCGCGTAGCCCACCGCGGCGAGGATGCGCCCGAGGTTGGGGTCCGAGGCGAACAGCGCGGTCTTGACCAGCGGGCTGTGCGCGATCGCCTTGCCCACCAGCCGGCACTCGGCGCGGTCGCGGCCCCCGCTGACCTCGATGGTGACGAACTTGGTCGCCCCCTCGCCGTCACGCGCCAGGGCCTGGGCGAGGAACACGGCCACCTCGGCGACCGCATCGCGAAGCGGCGCGTAGTTCGGGTCGTCGGTGCTCGACACCTCGAGGCTGCCCGGCCGGCCGTTGGCGATCAGCATGAAGGCATCGTTGGTCGAGGTGTCGCCGTCGACGGTGACCCGGTTGAAGCTTTCCTCGGTGATCTCGTCGAGCATGGCCTGGAGCACGGGCTTCGGGACCTGGGCATCCATGCCCATGTAGCCGAGCATGGTCGCCATGTTGGGGTGGATCATCCCCGAGCCCTTGGCGATCCCGGTCATGGTCACCGACGCCCCGCCGATCAGGCGGGTCAGCGACCGCCCCTTGGGGATGGTGTCGGTGGTCATGATCGCCGAGGCGGCGCGCAGCCAGTTGTCCTCGACCGCCTCGGCCACTGCCTGGGGCAGCGCGTCGATGATCCTCTCCGACGGCAGCGTCTCCATGATCACCCCGGTGGAGAACGGCCAGACGGCCCGGTCGTCGCAACCCAGGCGGTGGGCCAGCGTGTGGCAGACCGACTCGGCGCGCGCCATGCCGTCGGCGCCGGTGCCGGCGTTGGCATTGCCGGTATTGATCACCAGCGCACGCGGGGCGACATCGCTGTCACGGCGCTCACGGCACATCACCACCGGGGCCGCGCAATAGCGGTTCTGGGTAAACACGCCGGCCATGGTCGCGCCCTCGGGCAGCAGCATCACGGCCAGGTCATCGCGACCGGTCTTGCGCAGGCCGGCCTGGGCGATGCCGATGCGGATCCCGGGAATGGGACGCAGGTCCCCGGCGGCCGGGGCGGTCAGTCCAACGCTCATGCGGTGATCTCCTGAATCATGGCTCCCCTCAGCCGCCCAGCGCCATGTTCAGCAACTCGTTGGCCGAGGTGTCGTTGAGCTGAAGGTTGCCCTCTCGGAAGTCGACGGTGGTCGTGACCACGCCGCCCTCGACGGCCATCCACCCCTTGGCGACGAGCGGCGCGAGCTGCTCCTCGACCACCTCGGCACGCTGCCCGCGGGCTACCGCCGACTTCTCCAACAGGCCGATCGGCATCTGGAAGCTGCCCTCGATCACCAGGGCACTGACCATCGCCATCCACATCATCGGGTTGGGCTCGCCCGCGGCGAGACCGTCGGGCAGTTCGGCGGAAAGCCGGATCTCGGTGTCGCCCTCGGCCGTGGTTCCGCGCAGCGGCTCGATGGCCACGCGCGGGCCACGGCTCAGCAACGCCGGCAGCTCGGCCATCAGCGCCTCGCCGACCGCCTCGTCGACCGTCGCCCCGCCAGCCGCCAGTTCCTGCAGGGCCTCGACACGCTGGATCAGCGAGCGGACCGCGCCCGCATCCAGCCGATCGACCACGAAGCGCATCTCGGCATCGCTGAACGATTCGCCATCGACCTCCGCCTCGCCCACCTCGTAGGCAACCGCGAACCCCCACAGGTCATCGTGTCGCGCCGACTCGAAGCGTACGGTGAGGTCATCCAGCCGGCTCTGCTCGTCCGCATCGGCAAACGCGAGGCGATCGATCTCGAAGCGTCCCTCGCTGTCCCAGACGATGCCGTCCTCGGCCATCTGGCCGGAGGCGATCAGGCGCAGGCCTTCGGTGACCATGCGGGTGTCGTCGACGCCATCGGCCGACTCGTCGATCGCCAGTCGGTCGCCCTCGATGCGATAGTCGAAGCGACCGCCCGCCGTGGTCTCGAACACCAGGTCCGCGCCCGGGAAATCCACGCCGTCGCGCTCGGCGGCCGGCACGCGCCCGGTCGAACGGGAAGCACCGTTCGGGTACAGGGCCGTGGTCAGGGTGAACCCGGCGGCGTCACCGAACACCTGCGCCAGTTCGTCGCGCAGCATCGGGTCCGACGGCTCCCAGCGGGTGTGGACGGTCGCGTACCGTCCATCGATGCCCGGCAGCTGGTCGATGCGGTGCCGGAGCGTCAGCCGCAGGGGCTCCTGCTCCGGCAGGTGAAGCAGCAGTTCGGATTCGGCGCGGGACTCGAGGTAGCCGCGCTCGTAGTCGGTCACCTCGAGTCCCAGCGTGTCCCGCGTGCCCGGGAAGCGGTCCACCCCGGACAACGTGTTCTCCATGACGCGGCCCGTCACGAACGGTGCCGCCGCGAATACGGCGGCCAGCACGACCACCACGAAAGGGACCAGACGCTTCATTCCCTGCCTCTCCTGTTACGTCCCTGCCGCTGCTCCGGATCAGAGCTTGCCGCAGCACTGCTTGTATTTCTTGCCCGAGCCACAGGGGCAGGGGTCGTTCCGGCCTACCTTGGGGTTTTCCCGGCGCACCGGACGAGTCGGCGGCTCCTCTGCCGCGGCCTGACGCCGCGCCGGCTCCTCGGCAGGCGGCTCGTCGAAGGTGGAAACCGACTCGTGGCGGGTTCGCAGCTGGCTGGGGTCGACCTTGGGGTTGTCGATCAGTTCGTCGAGCATCGAGCTGATGTCTTCCTGCTCCATGCCCTCCGGGGCGGCAACCCGCAGGCGGGTCAGCGTGCGGACGATCTCGTAGTTCATGTCGTCGATCATCCGGCCGAACATCTCGAAGGCCTCGCGCTTGTACTCCTGCGTCGGGTTCTTCTGCGCGTAACCACGCAGCCCGATGCTCTGGCGGAGGTAGTCCATGGCCGCCAGGTGCTCCTTCCACTGCGCGTCGAGCACCTGCAGCAGGACGCCCTTCTCGAACTGGCGCAGGTTGTCCGCGCCGATCAGGGTCTCCTTGGCCTGGTAGTGGCGCTCGGCGGTCTCGATGATCCGTTCCAGCAGCGTCTCGTCGTAGAGGTCGTCATCCTCGTCGAGCCACTGCTGGATCGGCAGGTCGAGACCGAAGTCCTCCTTCAGGTGGGCGGTCAGGCCCTCGACGTCCCACATCTCCTCGAGGGCGCCGAAGGGCACGAACCGGCGGAAGCGCTCGCCAAGCACCTCGCGGCGCATCGACTCGACGATCGGGCGCGTGTCGGTGGTCGCCATGACCGCACGGCGCTGCTCGTAGATGACCTTGCGCTGCTCGTTGGCGACGTTGTCGTAGTCGAGCAGGTGCTTGCGCATGTCGAAGTTGTGGCCCTCGACCTTGCGCTGGGCGTTCTCGATCGCCCGCGAGACCCAGGGGTGCTCGATCGCCTCGCCGGGCTTCATGCCGAGCTTCTTCATCAGCCCGGAGACGCGCTCGGAGGCGAATACACGCATGAGGTTGTCCTCGAGCGACAGGAAGAAGCGGGTCGAGCCCGGATCGCCCTGACGACCGGCCCGGCCGCGCAACTGGTTGTCGATCCGGCGCGACTCGTGGCGCTCGGTGCCCACGACGTGCAGGCCGCCGGCCTCGAGCACCTGCTGGTGGCGCTTCTCCCACTCCTTGCGGACACGATCCCGCTCTTCCTCGGAGGCGTCGGCGCCGAGCTCATGAAGCTCCTGCTCGAGGTTGCCGCCCAGCACGATGTCCGTGCCGCGACCGGCCATGTTGGTGGCGATGGTCACCGCACCGGGACGGCCGGCCTCGGCGATGATCTCCGCCTCGCTCATGTGGTTCTTGGCGTTGAGGACGTTGTGCGGGATACCGGCCTTCGTCAGGGCCTCGGATACCTGCTCGGAGGCATCGATCGAGGCGGTGCCCACCAGCGTGGGCTGGCCGCGATCGCGTGCCGCCTGCACGTCCTTGGTGATCGCCTCGAACTTCTCCTGGGCGGTGAGAAAGACCAGGTCACCGTGATCGATCCGCTGGACCGGGCGGTTGGTCGGGATCTGGATCACGTCCAGGCCGTAGATCTCGCCCAGCTCCCTCGCCTCGGTGATGGCGGTACCGGTCATGCCGGCGAGCTTGGGGTAAAGGCGGAAGTAGTTCTGGAAGGTGATCGAGGCAAGCGTCTGGTTCTCGGGCTTGATCGTCACGCCCTCCTTGGCCTCGACCGCCTGGTGCAGGCCCTCCGACCAGCGTCGACCGGCGAGCGTGCGCCCGGTGAACTCGTCGACGATGATCACGTCGTCACCCTTGACGATGTAGTCGACGTTGCGCTTGTAGATCGCATGCGCCCGCAGCGCCGCGGTCAGGTGCGAGAGCAGCATGATGTTGTGCGAGTCGTACAGCGACTCGCCCTCCTCGAGCAACCCGGCCTGGATCAACAGCGACTCGGCCTTGTCGAACCCCTGCTCGGTGAGGAAGACCTGCTTGTTCTTCTCGTCGACGGTGAAGTCGCCGCGCTCCTCGTCGGTCAACGGCGGCTCGTCGTCCTTGGGTTCCTCGCGTGCCTGGCGCTTGAGCTCGGGAATCAGGCCGTTGATCTTGTGATAGGTCTCGGAGGAGTCCGCGGCCGGCCCGGAGATGATCAGCGGCGTGCGCGCCTCGTCGATCAGGATGGAGTCGACCTCGTCGACGATGGCGAAGACCGGCTCGCGCTGCATGATCTGCTCGGCGGAGAAGGCCATGTTGTCGCGCAGGTAGTCGAAGCCCAGCTCGTTGTTGGTCGCGTAGGTCACGTCGCAGTGGTAGGCATCGCGCTTGGCGCGCGCGTCCATGCCCGGGACCACCGTGCCCACGGTCAGGCCCAGGGCGGTGTAGATCCGCCCCATCCACTCGGCGTCCCGCTTGGCCAGGTAGTCGTTGACGGTCACCACGTGCACGCCCTTCTTCGTGATGGCGTTGAGGTACACGGCCAGGGTGGCGACCAGCGTCTTGCCCTCGCCGGTCTTCATCTCGGCAACCTTGCCCTGGTGGAGCACCATGCCGCCGACCAACTGCACGTCGAAGTGGCGCATGCCCATCACGCGGCGGCTCATCTCGCGGCAGACCGCGAAGGCCTCGGGCAGCAGGGAATCGAGGCTCTCGCCATCACTCCAGCGCTGGTGGAACTCCTCCGTGCGCCCGGCCAGTTCCTCGTCGGACAGCGCTTGGGTCGCCTCTTCGAGGGCGTTGATCTCCGTGACGCGTTTTCTCAGTTTCTTGACCTCGCGGTCATTGCGCGTACCGAAAACCTTGGCTGCAATCGATCCAATCATGTCCAATCCCGTATAACGACAAACCGCGCCAGAAGGCGCGCGGCGAAATAGCTAAATGCGCTGAATCTTACGGCAGATCCGTGGATAATGATAGGTGGGGACGGTGCCCCACGGCCCCGTCACAATCCCGTCACGAAGAGCGGCACGATGAACCTCGAACGCTATCGCCTGAACAATCCCGCACTCGCCGGCATTCTCGACCGCGTGACGCTGATCCGCGCCTACCAGGCGATCGTCGACGGGCTCGTTTCGGGCCGGTCCGGGACGGGTGTCCAGGTGCTCAATGTCAGCGAACAGAGGCTGACGCTGGGCGTGTCCAGCGCCGCCATCGCCAGTCGACTGCGCTTCGAGGCCCCCGACCTGCTCGCCCGGCTGCACCAGGCGCTCGAAGAGCATCCGGGTGCGCCGAAGCCCGCCAGCATCCAGGTGCGGATCACCTCGGGGTCGCGCGGCAGCGCCCGCAAGAGCGCCCGGCCGGAACGGTCGCCCTCGCCGGCCGGCAGCCAGACATTGCACTGCCTGGCCGAAACCCAGGGGGAAAGCGACCTCGCGCGGGCACTGGAACGACTGTCGAGGGCCATCAGGCCCGACTGACGCCCCGG
>NZ_JBKGYT010000047.1:0-14825 GCF_046545975.1 Guyparkeria sp.
AAACAAGAACGAGGGGTCCACACGAAGGGAAACCCCGATCGCTCCCCCGGCCGGGCGGCGGTTTTCCCGATCCAGCGGGTGGACGGCCGGGCCGGCGCTGGCCGCCACGGCCCCGGGACAGGTCCAGGGAGGAGTTGCATGAAGGGCAGGGGTTCTCTGAACGGCAGGGCGGCCGAGGGTTGGCTCGCGCGTGGCGGGCTGGTCGCGATCCCTGCGCAGCCTGATGGTGGTCGCGGCGCTGCTGGTGTCGGTGGCGGTCACGCTGGCGGTCTACCTGGCCACCGAGGCCGTGTTCACCCAGACGGTGCAGCGCGCCGGGGTCCAGAACGCCAAGGTGCTGGCGGACGGGACCTTCAACGCCATGTACCAGATCATGCGCCAGGGCTGGACGCGCGAGCAGCTCAACGAGTTCCTCGATTCGCTGAACCGACAGGACGATTCGGGCGCGGTCATCAACGTCTACCGCGGATCGCAGGTCGATCAGCTGTTCGGCCGGATCGAGCAGCCGGCGCCGGACGACACGGCGATGGCGGCATTCGATACCCGCGAGACCCACGTGCGAACCGACCAGGACCTCGTCCGCTACGACCGCCCACTGGTGGCCAACGCCCAGTGCCTGCAGTGCCATACCAATGCCCGGGCCCGAGACGTTCAGCTACCTGCGGCGCTTCGCGTTCGACTTCATCAAGATCGAGGCCGAGTGGCTCTGCGACCACAAGGTCAGCCAGCGCGATCGCGCGTTCATCGACGGCCTGCTGACGATCGCCGAGACCCTGGGCGTGGCGGTGATCGCCCACAACATCGAGACCGACTCCCAGCTCGAACTGGTGCGCGGCCTGGCGATCGAGCTGGCGCAGGGGTACCGCTTCGCCGGGGAAGTCGAGGCGCTGCCCGTCGGGCGGCCCTCGTACAGCTCGGAAGCGGATTGAGCCGGCCGGTCGGCGGGTCGAGCCTCAGCGCCCGGGGCGGGCGATCGAGACGTCGTCGAGCAGCGTGGCGGCCCGTTCGCGAGCCAGTCGCAGGAAGGCATCCATGTAGGCGAGCTGGTGCTCGTCCCGCCGCACGGCCAGGTGCATGGTGCCGGAGAGCCCGTCTCCCAGCGGGCGGGCCTTGATGATGCCCCGCTCGAGTTCCTCGGCGATCGCCCACTTGGGCAGGGCGGCCACGCCGTGCCCGCTGGCCACCCACTGGGCGATCATGGCGGTGAGCTCGGAGCTGCGCTGGCCGGCGGGTTCCACGCCGGCCGGGTCGAGGAAGTGCTGGAAGAGGTCGAGGCGGGCGCGCTCGACCGGGTAGCTGATGATGGTCTGGTCGGCCAGCATCTCCGGCCGGACGCGCTCCACGCCGGCCAGGGGATGGTCCGGAGCGACCGCCAGGACGACCGGGTACCGGAACAGCGGCTCGAAGTGCAGGTCGGGGTCGTCGACCGGGTCGGAGCTGACCACCCCGTCGAGCTGGCCGCGGCGCAGCGCGTCGATGGCGTCGAAGCTGTAGGACAGCGACAGGTCCGTCTCGATCGACGGCCACTCGGACCGGTAGCGTTCCAGCGTCGGGATCAGCCAGGTGAAGCAGGAGTGACACTCCAGCGCGAGGAACAGCCGGCCGGTCGCCCCCCCGGCGATCTGGCGCAGGTCGCGGTCCAGGCGCTCGATCTCCGGCAGGATGGTGTCGGCGGCGGCGAGCAGTCGACGCCCGGCCTCGGTGGGCCGCATGGGTCGCGAGCTGCGCGAGAACAGCGACGTCTCGTAGTAGGACTCCAGCGCCCGGATCTGGTGGGACAGGGCGGACTGGGTCAGGTGCAACTGTTCGGCGGCCTGGGCCAGCGAACCGGTCCGTTCGATCGCGCGCATCGTCTTGAGGTGACGCAGTTCAAGAAACATGGGTCGATTCTCGGTAGAGGGAAGGTCGGCACCGGCGTGCCGGGCAGTCATCCCGTTCGATGGTCGCTGGCGATTGGGCCGCGTCACGGCCGCCGAGTTCCGTCGTGGCGGGGCTGCCCCCGCCGGCGTTCAGGCGTCGCGCGGGGTCTTGAGGGTAACCAGCTCTTCCGAGGAGGTCGGGTGGATGGCCACGGTGTTGTCGAAGTCCGTCTTCGTCAGGCCGGCCTTCACGGCCACCGCAAAGCCCTGCAGCATCTCGTCCGCGCCGTCGCCGACGATGTGCAGGCCGGCCACGCGTTCCTCGTCGCCCACGCAGACCAGCTTCATCGCGGTCTTGAAGCCGTGGGAGGACAGCGCGTAGCGCATCGGCGTGAAGCGCGTCTCGTAGATCGTGACCTGGTCCTCGCCGAACTGCTCGATCGCCTGCGGTTCGGTCAGGCCGACGGTGCCCAGCGCCGGGTGGGCGAAGACCACCGTGGGGATGGTGTCGTAGTCGAGCTTCGCCTTCTTCTGTCCGTCGAACAGCCGGTCGGACAGCTTCCGCCCGGCGGCGATGGCCACCGGGGTGAGCGGGTACTTGCCGATGATGTCGCCGATGGCGTAGATGCCCTCGACGTTGGTGTTCTGGTAGGCGTCGACCGGGATCATGCCGTTCTTCTCTACGTCGACGCCGGCTTTTTCCAGGCCGATGTCGTCGGTGTTCGGCTTGCGGCCGACCGCCCAGATCACCTGGTCGAACGGGCCGAGCTGCTCGCCGCCGTCGCCGTGGATGATCGTGCCCGCCTCGGTCTTCTCCAGTTTCGCCACCTTGAACGGCAAGTGGCGCTCGATGCCCATGGCGTCGAGATTCTCGGTGGCCGTCTCGCGGACCATCGGATCGAAGGGGGCGAGCACGGTGTCGAGCATGTCGAGCAGGGTCACGTAGCTGCCCAGCGAGCGGAGCACCCCGGCGAGCTCCACGCCGATGTAGCCGCCGCCGATCACGGCCGTGCGCTTGGGCAGCTCGTCGAGCTCGAAGAAACCGTCGGAGGTGATGCCGTATTCGGCACCCGGCACCGGCGGAACCAGCGGGCGGCCGCCGGTGGAGATCACGATGTGGTCGGCCGTGTAGGTCTCGCTGCCCACCTGCACCGACTTGTCGCCGGCCAGCCGGCCGTGGCCCTCGATCACGGTCAGGCCGAGGTCGTTGGCGTAGCCGTCCCAGAAGCGGTTGATGCCGGCGATGAACTCGCGGCGCTTTTTCGCCAGCGTGGCGAAGTCCACCGCCCCGGGGGCTTCGGGGAAGCCCCAGTCGGCGGCATCGTCACGGTCGTGGGCCAGGTTGGCGGCGTACCACATGACCTTCTTCGGCACGCAGCCGACGTTGACGCAGGTGCCGCCCAGCGCGGTGGGTTCGACGACGGCGACGTGCTTGCCGTACTGCGCGGCGCGCTCGGCGACCGCGAGACCGCCGGAACCGCCACCGAGCACGATCATGTCGAAATGCTTGCCACTCATGGGTGCCTCCAGGAAAGCTGTTGAAACGTGATGATGGGTGTGTGCCCGCCCCGTGGGGCGGGGAATGCCCTCGGGCTTTCGCCTGACGCCGGGAGCGGTGGCGGCAGGCGAAAGCCGACCCGGAAACCCGGGTCGGTGAACTCTCGGCTCGATCCGTCGATCAGTAGCCGTTCTGCTTCAGCCAGGCTTCGACTTCCTCGCTGCCGCCGACGTGCTTGCCGTCGATGTAGCACTGCGGGACGGTCTCGGTCTGTGCCACGGCACGCAGGGCGCGCAGGTGCACTTCCTCGCCGACGATGACCTCGTCGAACTCCAGCTCCGCGTCGTGCAGCATGCCCTTGGCACGGGCGCAGAACGGGCAGCCCTTGCGGGTGAACAGCATGATCGAGTGCGGCTTCTTGGCGTTCGGCGCCAGCCAGTCGAGCATGGTGTCGGCATCCGAGACCTCGTAGGGGTCGCCCGGCTTTTCCGGCTCGATGAACATCTTCTCGATGGTGCCGTCCTTGACCAGCATGGAGTAGCGCCAGGAGCGCTTGCCGAAGCCCAGGTCGTCCTTGTCGACCAGCATGCCCATGCCCTCGGTGAAGTCACCGTTGCCGTCCGGCAGGAATCGGATGCGGTCGGCGTTCTGGTCCTGGGCCCACTCGTTCATGACGAAGGCGTCGTTGACCGAGATGCAGACGATCTCGTCCACGCCGTGCTGCTTGAACACCGGTGCGAGTTCGTTGAAGCGCGGCACGTGGCTCGAGGAGCAGGTCGGCGTGAACGCGCCCGGGAGGGAGAAGACCGCCACGGTCTTGCCCTTGAAGATCTCGTCGGTGGTCAGGTTGACCCAGTCGTGGTCCTGGCGGGTGCGGAAGGTGACGTTGGGTACCTTCTGGCCTTCGCGGTTCTCCAGCATGCGCAATGCTCCTTATTATTGTTTGATGGTTTCGTGAATGAAAAGGGACGAAAAAAGCGGGGCGGGGCGCGCGCTGCGCCTCGCCGAAGGGAAAATATAGGGGCGATCCGTGAAAAAACAATCACGCTTCGCGCTCGGCGCCCGGGGCTCGTCGAGGGAGGGCGCCGATGAGGGATAACTCTATTTCATTACACGAGGTAATTGAAATTGGGAATTATCATTAACCCGATAGATGTCTGCTATCGATCCAGGGGCGGGAGGCGTTCCAGTGCCCAGAGGGAGTCGAGGGGTTCGCGCTGCCGGATCTCGTGGCAGGTCGCGCCGTCGACCAGCACCTCGGCCGCCCGGGGGCGCGTGTTGTAGTTGGAGGCCATGGAAAAGCCGTAGGCGCCGGCGGCCAGCACCGCCAGCAGGTCGCCCTCGGCCAGGGCCAGCGGTCGCTCGTGGCCGAGGAAGTCGCCCGTCTCGCAGATCGGGCCGACGATCTCCCAGGTGCCCTGCGAGCGCGGTCCCTCGGCGCGGGCGGCCGGCACGATCGCCATGTCGCTGCCGTAGAGGGCCGGGCGCATGAGGTCGTTCATGGCCGCGTCGACGATGGCGAACGACTTGTGGCTGCCCGGCTTGAGGTACTCCACCCGCGTGATCAGTGCCCCGGCGGGCCCGACCAGGAAACGTCCCGGCTCGATCCAGAGCGGCAGTTCGCGGCCCAGCGGGTCGGCGTCCACCACCGAGCGGATCGCCTCGATCCAGTCCGCCGCCGCCGGCGGCGGCTCGTCGGTGTAGCGGATGCCCAGACCGCCGCCCAGGTCCAGATGCTTCAGGCGGATGCCGCGTTCGGCCAGCTGGTGCGCGAGTCTCATCACCCGCTCCGCCGCCGCGGCAAAGGGCGAGACGTCGGTCAGTTGCGAGCCGATGTGGCAGTCGATGCCGATCACGTCCAGCGCCGGGTCGGCGTGGGCCCGCTCGTAGAGGGGCAGGGCCTCGTCGATGGCGATGCCGAACTTGTTGTCCTTCAACCCCGTGGAGATGTAGGGGTGGGTGCGGGCATCGACGTCCGGGTTGACGCGCAGGGAGATCGGCGCCGTTAGGTTCATTTCGGCGGCAATCGATGCGATTCGATCCATCTCGGCCTCGGATTCGACGTTCAGGCAGCCGATGCCGGCGGCCAGCGCCCGCCGGATCTCGTCGGCCGACTTGCCGACCCCGGAGAACACCACCCTCGCCGGATCGCCGCCGGCCGCCCGTACGCGCTCGAGTTCGCCGATCGAGACGATGTCGAACCCGGCACCCAGGCGGGCGAGCAGGCCCAGGATGCCGATGTTGCTGTTGGCCTTGACCGCGTAGCAGATGCGATGGGCCCGGTCGCCGAAGGCCCCGGTCAGGGCATCGAATGCCGATTCGATCGCCGCGCGGGAATACACGTAGGTCGGCGTGCCGAAGCGCTCGGCCACCTCGGCGGCACGGACCCCCTCGATCATCAGGTCATCGTTGTCGCCACGGGAGAACGGGGCGGGAAGCATGGTCTGGGGCACGGGGTTCCTCCGGGTCATTCCTGCGTCTGGTCGTCGGTGGCCGCGTCGGACTCTGTCTGTGTCGTGCCGTCGTCCGGCAGGTACAGCGGGCCCTTCTGGCCGCAGCCAGCAAGCGTCATCCCGAGGGCGACGGCCAGCAGGGCGGCACGTGGAACAAACGTGGTGATGGCGGTGGGCTGCATGCGTCCTCCGGACCGGTGGCGACGGGTGTACCGGCGATTATGCCTGAGCGATCCCGCGTTTTGGCAGCCGGGCCGGGTCGCGACTCAGTCCGGGGCGCGCAGGCAGGCGATGAAGAAGCCGTCGCAGCCGTGCCGGTCGGGCCGCAGGCGGACCATGCCCCGCTCGATCGCGTCACCGGGCAGGTCGGCGGGCGGCGCCGGGTGCCAGTCGGGGTGGGAGGCGAGGAATGCCTCAACGATGGCCTCGTTCTCTTCGCGCCACAGGCTGCAGGTGGCGTACACCAGCAAGCCGCCGGGGCGGGTCGCCCGCGCGCCGTTCTCGATCAGTGCCCGCTGCGTGCGCGCCAGCCCGGGCCAGTCGATGCGCGCCCAGCGCAGCTCGGGATGGCGTCGCCAGGTGCCCGAGCCGCTACAGGGCGCGTCGATCAGTACCCGCTCGAAGCGGCCGATGTCATCGGGGAGCGGTGCCGTGGCATCCAGCGGGCGCAGGTCGAGGTCCCGGTCCCCGTGGCGTGCCGCCCGCTCGGCCAGTCGTTCCAGCCGGTCGGCGTGCAGGTCGCAGGCGGTTAGCGTGATTCGGCCACGGGTTTCGTCCAGCATCCCGAGCGTCTTGCCGCCGGCGCCGGCGCAGAGGTCGAGCACCCGCTCGCCGGGCCGGGCATCCGTGGCCCGGACCACCCACTGGCTGCCGGCGTCCTGCACCTCGAAGCCGCCGGCGCGGAAGGCGTCGAGGTGCGTGAGGCGTGCCGGCCGGTCGAGGCGGAGTGCATGCGGCAGGCCGGGGATCGGTCGGGTCTCGATGCCGGCGGCGGCCAGTTCCTCCTGAAGCGCCTGGCGATCCTGGCGACGCGGATTGAGATGCAGGTCGACCGGCGCGCGGCCGTCCAGCGCATGGGCCAGGGACCCGGGATCGGGCGGATCCAGCCGCTGCCAGCGCGCCTCCGCCTCGTCGGAGAGGTTGAAGCGCACGGCGGCAGGCAGGTCGTCGACGGATTGCGCCGTGGCGCTCGAGACGCGGTCGAGGTGTTCGGTGGTCAGCCCGGCCGTCTCGGCCAGCACGGGGTCCATCCGTTCGGCCAGGGCGATGGCGATGCCCACCCGGGCGGCCATCGGCGGGTCGCCGGAGGCGAGCAGCCAGTCGATCAGGCGCCGCTGGCGAAGCACGAACAGCACCAGCTCGCGGACCCGTTCCCGGTCGCGGCGCCCCATCCGGCGGCGGCCCGCCAGCTCGCGCTGCAGGGTGCGGTCGGCGGGGAGTGCCCCGTCGGTGATCCGCTCGAGCAGCTCGGCGGCCAGCGTCAGCTGGGCGGGGAAGATCCGCCCCCGGGGCAGCGCGGGAGCGGGCCAGTTGGCAGGCGATTCGGTCATGGACACCCCTCGGGGCGGATTGCGGTCGGTGTGTCGTCAGCCGCCCCGCCGTCGAGCGCCGGGGCGATCCTTTGGTAGTATCTCACGATCAGACACGCGGCCCGGCCGTCCTTGCCGGGACACCGCCTGCCTCAAGGGAACCTTCAATGACGACGAACGACAACGCGGCGGTCGACCTGCACTTCGAGGAACGAGGTGGCGGCCTGCCGGTGATCATCATGCACGGCCTGTTCGGCTCGCTGTCCAACTGGCGCGGCATCGCGCGCTCGCTGAGCGAGCACTTCCGTGTCATCAACGTCGACCTGCGCAACCACGGGCGCTCCCCGCACGCCCCGGGACTGGGCTACGAGGCGATGGCGAACGACGTCATCGCCCTCATGGACCGGCTGGGCATCGAGCGGGCGCACCTGGTCGGTCACTCGCTCGGCGGCAAGTTGGGCATGGTGCTCGCCGACCGCTACCCGGAGCGGGTGGCGCGGCTGGTCGTGGTCGACATCGCGCCGAAGTGGTACCCGCCGTGGCACAAGGACGTGTTCGCCGCGCTGGACGCGGTCGACCTCGATCGCCTGGAATCGCGGGAGCAGGCGCGTCAGCAGATGGCCGCCCACGTCTTCGAGCCGGAGGTGCGGGCGTTTCTCGCCGCGAACCTCGAGCAGGTGGATGGTCGCTGGCGCTGGCGCTTCAACCTGCCCGAGCTCAAGGCGGCCTACGAGCACACCTCGGACATGCCGCCGCTGTCGGGTTTCTATCTGGGGCCGGCGCTGTTCATTCGCGGGGCGCAGTCCGCCTACATCGAGGCGGGCGACGAGACCCGCATCGCCCGCGATTTCCCCCAGAGCTGCATCGTCACGCTGGAGCGCGCTCGCCACTGGCCGCACATCGAGGACACCCCGGGCTTCCTCGACGCCGTGAACCGCTTCTTCGTCCACGGCTGTCGCGCGTTCGACGGCGACCGTCCCTCCTTCTGATCCCGCCGCGGGGCGCCTTGCCCCGTGTAGGAAAATTCCTACAACACGAAGCGACATTTCCTACGAAACTTTTTGCCATTTCGGCTACACGTTTGGCCTCGACAAGCGCAACATAGGTTCCGTGCTTGGATGCACACGGGCAGGAAGCCCGGCGGCCAGGATGGCCGAGGGATCGGACTGGCATGAAAGGATGCTTGCGCAGGAAGCAACGGGCAGAGGATCTGCCCGAAGATCGGGTTGCCGGGCCATGCCCGGCTCGCGTCAGGCGCTTGACTAAGGATTGCGCACCGTAAACAACCGAACTCGAGGAAGAGTCCGGGTTTTTTGCGGACCGCCATGGAGGCAGCGGCGCGATCGGCAGGGAAGCCGGGCCCGATCGAAGGATTGCCGAGCGCCCAGGGACGGGTGCTGCCAGGGATGGCACAGGACGATCGGCGCTGGATGCGTGAAGCGGGTGCCGGACGCACCACGAACACCGACGGGAATCGTCGGCAACAACAAGAAATCGCAGGGATGTCGCGGGCGAGCCAAGAAGCAACAGGACGGGCAACGGATCATGCCCTCGCCTCAGGGAAGAGCTCTCGCCCAATGCCCAGGGATCGGGTCTACGACTCAGCGCACGGAGCAGGCGCAAGGATCTGACGGCAGGCAAGCCTCTTGTTCGTGGCCAGGACGGCCCCTCCTTCTTTTCCAGTACGTCATCGAAGCCACCCCGGGTTCGCTTTCCATCATCGTTGACCAAGCGACCGACCAGTCACGCTGGCATCGGTGCCTTGTCGTGTCCGGCGATTCCTCGCCGCGGGCGGGCCGAGGCCGTCTCGACGGCAGAATGGTGGCCTGCTCTGCCGGGCCGGGGTAGACTGCGCCGGCCATGAAGCTCGACGCATTCGACTACGACCTGCCTCGCGAACGGATCGCGCACCGCCCGGCCGAGCCGCGCGAATCCGCGCGCATGCTCGTGCTGCCCGCCGACGGCGGGATGCGGCACCGGCACATCGCGGACCTACCGGAGGAGATCGGCGACGATGACCTGCTGATCCTCAACGATACCCGCGTGATCCCGGCGCGGGCCTTCGGCCGCAAGGCCTCCGGCGGCAAGGTCGAGTTCCTGCTCGAGCGACTGCTGCACAGCGACCGGGCCCTGTGCCACATCCGCAGCAGCCGCTCGCCGCGCGTCGGCACGCGGCTGGTGATGGAGGGCGGCGCGATCCTCGAGGTGGTCGACCGCCAGGGCGCGCTGTTCGAGGTGGCGCTCTGCGAGGAGAGCGACCACGAGAGCCTGCTGGCCTGGCTGGAGGCCCACGGGCACATGCCGTTGCCGACCTACATCGAGCGTCCGGACGACGAGCGTGATCGCCGGGACTACCAGACCGTGTTCGCCCGGCGCGAGGGGGCGGTGGCGGCCCCGACCGCGGGACTGCATCTCACCGAGGCGCTGCTCGAGACACTCGCCGCCCGCGGCGTGCGCATCGCCTACGTCACGCTGCACGTGGGTGCCGGCACCTTCCAGCCGGTGCGCAGCGAGACCATCGAAGCGCACGAGATGCACAGCGAGTGGACCGAGGTCCCGGAGCAGGCCGCCGAGGCGATCGCCGCCGCTCGCCGGCGGGGCGGACGCGTGGTGGCCATCGGGACCACGGCCGTGCGCGCCATCGAGACGGCCGCCCGTGCCCACCCCGACCGCGCCGCCCGGGGCGAGGTCGGCCCCTACCAGGGCGACACCCGGCTGTTCCTCTATCCCGGCCAGCCGGTGCACGTGGTCGATGCCATGCTGACCAACTTCCACCTGCCGCGCTCCACGCTGCTGATGCTGGTCTCGGCATTCGCGGGCCGGGAGCGCGTCATGGCCGCCTACCGCGAGGCGGTCGAACGCGGCTACCGTTTCTATTCCTTCGGGGACGCGATGTTCATCGAGGCGGCCGCCTCGCACAGGGGACGCTGATCGCATGAAATTCGACCTGCACGCCTGCACCCTCTCGCGGGACGTGGCCGATCGCCGCACCGGCCCGCGCCGGGGCCGGATCCGTTTCGAGCGCGGCGAGATCGAGACCCCGGCGTTCATGCCGGTCGGGACCTACGGCACGGTCAAGGCAGTCACTCCCGAGGAACTGACCGAGCTGGGGGCGCAGATCGTCCTGGGCAACACCTTTCACCTGATGCTCCGTCCGGGCACGGAGATCATCCGGCTGCACGGGGACCTGCATGACTTCATGCACTGGGAGCGGCCGATCCTGACCGACTCAGGCGGCTTCCAGGTCTTCTCGCTGGCCCAGATGCGCAAGATCACCGAGGAGGGAGTGCGGTTCGCCTCGCCGGTCGACGGCAGCCGCGTGCTGCTCACCCCGGAATCCTCCATGCAGGTACAGCACGAGCTGGGCTCGGATATCCAGATGATCTTCGACGAGTGCACGCCCTACCCGGCCACGGTGGAACAGGCCGGCGCCTCGATGCGCCTGTCGCTGCGCTGGGCGGCGCGGTCGAAGGCCGCGTTCGAGGCGCTCAGGCCCGCGGGCTCTGACCGGGCCCTGTTCGGCATCGTGCAGGGCGGTATGCACGAGTCGCTGCGGCGCGAGTCGGCCGCCGGGCTGATCGAGCTGGGTTTCGACGGCTACGCGATCGGCGGGCTGTCGGTGGGCGAGCCGCTCGAGGAGCGCAATGCCGTGCTCGAGTTCACCCTGCCCGAACTGCCTGACGATCGGCCGCGCTACCTGATGGGCGTGGGCAAGCCCGAGGACCTCGTGGAGTCGGTGGCGCGCGGCGTGGACATGTTCGACTGCGTCATGCCCACCCGCAACGCGCGCAATGGCCACCTGTTCACCCGTTACGGCGACGTGCGCCTGCGCAACGCGCGCTACACCCGTGATGTCGCCCCGCCGGACGCGGACTGCGACTGCTACACCTGCCGGCATTACTCGCGCGCCTACCTCAAGCACCTGCACCGGACGCGCGAGGTGCTCGGCGCACGCCTGAACACCATCCACAACCTGCACTACTACCAGGTGCTGATGGCGGAGATGCGCGCGGCCATCGAGGCCGACACCTTCGAGGCCTTCCGCTCCCGCTTCTACGCGGATCGTGCTCGCGGGGTCTGAAACCACAGGCGGGCGGCCTAATGCAAATGCCCGGGCTTGTGGCATACTCCCGAGTCGTTCGAAATACTGCAAATCCAACCGGGAGCACCAACCACGATGTTCTTTATCAGCGATGCCATGGCCCAGTCCGGGGCAGCCGGCGGTGAACCGAGCCTGCTGGCGACCTTTCTGCCGCTGCTGCTCATCTTCGCCGTGATGTACTTCCTGCTCATTCGTCCGCAGGTCAAGCGGCAGAAGGAGCACAAGAAGCTGATCGAGTCGATCGAGAAGGGCGACGAGGTGGCGACCACGGGGGGGCTGCTGGGCCGGATCGTCGGCGTCGGTGACACGCTGGTCGTGCTCGAGATCGCCGACGGCACCACGGTGGTGGTGCAGCGCTTCGCCATCGCCTCGGTCATGCCCAAGGGTACGATCAAGGACGCGCGCGAGGCCTGATCCTCCGCCACCGACATCCAGGGCTCGCCGCGGCGAGCCCTTCGTCATTCCCGCCTGCCGACCACGGATGCACGTCGGCCGGCGACGCCCCTCCCGGGGCGGATCTCACGCGAAGGCCTAGAAGATGAACCGCTACCCACTGTGGAAGAATCTGATCGTCGTAGTCGTCTTGCTGGTCGGGCTTTTCTACGCACTGCCGAACTTCTTCGGCGAGGAACCCGCCCTGCAGATCTCCAAGCGCGACGGCGCCATGGAGCAATCGGCACTCACCGAGGCGAAGAGCGCCCTGCGCGCCGCCGGCATCGAGTACAAGCAGGCGGACCTGCTCGACGATGACGGCCTGATCCGGTTCGGGTCCACGGACGACCAGCTCAAGGCCGTGGACGTGGTCCGTGCCGCCTTGGGTACCGACTACCCGGTGGCCCTGAACCTGGCGCCCGCTGCCCCCGCCTGGCTGACCGACCTAGGCGCCCTGCCGATGTACCTGGGTCTCGACCTGCGCGGCGGCGTCCATTTCCTGATGCAGGTGGACATGGACGCCGCCATCGATACCGCGCTGGAGCGTCGCATCGACGGCATCCGTTCCGACTTGCGCGGCGCCGAATTGCGCTACGTGTCGGCCGAGGTGGACGAGGACGGGGCGATTCTCGTGCGCTTCCGCGATGCCGAGGCACGGGATGCCGGCATCGATCGCCTGGCGGACGACTACGAGGACCTGTCGTTCGAAACCACCGAGATCGATGGCGACCCCTACCTGCAGGCTCGCATGACCGAGGAGGGCGTCGAAACCGAGCGCAAGGCCGCGCTCGAGCAGAACATCACCACCCTGCGAAACCGGGTCAACGAGCTCGGCGTCGCCGAGCCGCTGATCCAGCAGCAGGGCGAGAGCCGCATCGTCGTCGAGCTGCCTGGCATCCAGGACACGGTGCGTGCCAAGGAGATCCTCGGTGCGACCGCCACCCTCGAATTCCGCCTGGTACACGGTTCGCCGGCCGACTGGGAAGATGCCGCCGAGTCGGGCAGCGCTCCCGCCCAGGCCAAGCTCTACGAGCGTCGCGAGGGTGGGCCGGTGCTGCTCAAGCGCCAGGTCATCGTTACCGGCGATCGCGTCACCGGTGCGTCATCGGGCTTCGATCAGGATTCCGGTTCGCCGGCCGTGTTCGTCGATCTCGACAGCCAGGGCGCGCGGCGCATGGCCGACATCACCGGCGACAACATCGGCAAGCAGATGGGCGTGGTCTTCATCGAGAACCGGTTGGAAAGCGAAGTGGTCGACGGCGAACTGGTCGAGGAGAAGCGCTTGGTCGAGGAGGTCATCAACGTGGCCACCATCCGCGACCAGCTGGCGCACCGCTTCCAGATCACGGGCCTCGACTCGTCCGACGAGGCGCGCAACCTCTCGCTGCTGCTGCGCTCCGGCGCGCTGCGTGCCCCGATGGACATCGTCGAGGAACGCACCGTGGGCCCGAGCATGGGGGCCGACAACATCAAGGCCGGCGTGCAGGCGGCCGTGCTCGGTTTCGTGCTGGTCGCGGTCTTCATGATGATCTACTACCGCGTCTTCGGCGTGATCGCGGTGGTGGCGCTGGTCTCCAACCTGGTCCTGATCGTGGCGGTCCTCTCCATGCTGCAGGCCACGCTGACGCTGCCGGGCATTGCCGGGATCGTGCTGACGGTGGGCATGGCCGTGGATGCCAACGTGCTGATCTTCGAGCGCATACGAGAGGAGTTGCGCAACGGGATGACACCGCACGCGGCGATCAAGGCCGGCTACGAGCGCGCCTTCTCCACCATCCTGGATGCGAACATCACCACGCTGCTGGCGGCGTTGGCGCTGTTCGCCTTCGGCACCGGCCCGATCAAGGGCTTCGCGGTCACGCTGTCGATCGGCATCCTCGCCTCGGTATTCACCGCGGTCATGCTCTCGCGTGCGCTGACGAACCTGGTCTACGGCCGCAAGGCGCGCCTCAAGGGCCTGGCCATCTGAGCCGGCCCGTCCGCAACGGAATCAAGACGAGTACGCTATGAACATCTTTCCGCCCGACGCGCGATTCGACTTCTTCGGCAAGCGCTTCTACGGCTATGCCCTCTCCGTGATCCTGCTGCTGGTGGCGGCCGGCTCGCTGCTGAGCAAGGGCCTGGACCTGGGCCTGGACTTCACCGGCGGGGTGGTGGTCGAGCTGGGCTATCCCGGCGGGGCCGACATCGACGCGGTCCGCGACACCTTGAACGAGCGCGGCTTCGAGGATGCCGTGGCGCAGTTCTTCGGTTCCTCCGAGGAGGTGATGGTCCGCCTGCCGCCGACGGACGAGAGCCAGTCGCGCGTGGCCGACGAGCTGCTGACCGCCCTGCAGTCGGAATCCGACGACGTGGAAATGCGCCGGGTCGAGTACGTCGGCCCGGCCGTGGGCAAGGAGCTCTTCAACGCCGGCGGCCTGGCGCTGCTCGTGGTGCTGGCCGGGATCCTCGTGTACGTCGGCTTCCGCTTCCAGGTCCGGCTGGCGGGCGGGGCCATCCTGGCCCTCGCCCACGACCTGGTCGTGGTGCTTGGGCTGGTCAGTCTGCTGGGCGTGCGCTTCGACCTGACCGTGCTGGCCGCCTTCCTCGCGCTAGCAGGCTACTCGATCAACGACACCATCGTCGTGTTCGACCGCATCCGCGAGAACTTCCAGAAGATGCGCAAGGGTACCGAGCAGGAGGTGATGAACGCCTCGATCAACCAGACCATGTCGCGCACGGTGATCACGTCCGGGACCACCTTCTTCACGGCGCTGGCGCTGCTGGTCTTCGGTGGGGAGGCGCTCTACGGCTTCTCGCTGACGCTGCTGCTGGGGATCGCCATCGGCACCTTCTCCTCCGTCTACGTGGCGTCGGCGGTCTCCCTGGACATGGGTCTCAAGCGCCAGGACCTGCTCAAGATCGACGATCGCGAGCGTCTCAAGGAGGCCGAGGACCGCGCCCCCTGACCGG